>JAJZPM010000074.1 GCA_021811105.1 Nitrospirota bacterium
GAGGTTCTCAGTCGGGCATCCATGTTTTTTTAAGAATGGATTCCCGCCTAAAGACTGCGGGAATGACGGCCTAAATACACACACTTTATGCAACGTTAGGGTAAACCCACATTTAAGACGCAGGCCCCCCTGCGGCAGAGACCGCAGGGTATTCACATCAATGTCAGGTGCAGCAGCAGGTGATCATCGGCCGCCTTCCCCTGTTAGTCGCACGTGTTTCATGCTAAGCCGATCAGATATCCGTCAGGGGCAAGGCTGGTTGCGAGCATCACCATGTTAATATTGCGATGCTCCGACCAGGTGGCGGATTCCCGGTTCTTATCTTCGAGCCAAAATGCATTGATCGCCTCGCTCAGCTTGACGTACCGGCTGAAGCTTTCGGTCTGCAGACGACCAAGAGGCTTGTTGAAGACGCCCGGATATTGACCGGCCAAATTCTGAAATTTCTGAATCGCCTGCAGTCCGATGGACAATCCGAACTCACGAAACGCCAGCCGGTAATCAGCCGGCAGGCCCAATGTACCTCTATCAAAATATTGCAGGCTCCTCATGGAATCCTCCACTACCGCATCGAAAAGGTCGCGGTGGGTAAAACCGCCCGCAAGAATCAACTGCGCCATTTTGTATGTGGCGGTAGCGTGTAGGCAAACCTGGCATGCGCGGTCTTCGCCAGTTCCATCGCCCACCTGTTGAAAGTCGGGTCTCCCGTAACGCGGCTCACGTAATAGAGGGCATGCATCCACTGCGTCAGGTAATGGAAATACTGCCCGTCACGGTCCCATTCCAGCCGCTCGTCAAAGGGCTCGTCGGGTCTCCGCTCCCTCATCTTTTTCCCGATCCTGAGTCCGCCCTTTGTGGGATGTCTTCGACCCTCTTCCTCTCCGAGGCCGCTGATCAAGCCGGTGCGATCGTCATCCGGACGGTGCCGGCCCAGAAGGGCGTGCACCTGATCCACAAGGAGCAGGGCAAGGCGTCTGTACTGCTCATCACCCGTTTGACGATAGAGGCCGAGAAAGTTGCAGACCGCAAAGGCATCGGTCCAGAGGTAGCGCTCCGGAGAGGACCCTGCCGGCGAAAGGCCGGTCCTCTCCGCGAATTCGAGCATGATTTCACGGACCATAATCCCCTTGGGTTCGGGTCTTTTCATATAACTATAGGATAGTAGACATTCGCCCCGTAATAAAGAGGGGCAAAATGAGAATGTCCGCGGAGGCGGAGAAGAGAGAAGTTGACATGGAAAGACGTCCGTAGTAGCGTGTAAACAAGAACGGTCCCCGACAAACCATGAGGAAGGGCGGCATGACGCACAAGAGCGGCCGTCGCTACCTCTTGCACGTGCTATGAATGAAGAACAGGAGGATGCCCATGAGAAGAGTGGTTGTCGTTCTCTTAATAATATTGGCGCCTTTTTCCGCCGATGCAGCAGGTTTTGAGACCTGGCATGAACATCACGACAAGGCGACCCCCATCTGGGTACTTCCCAAAGCGACTGCCCCCGATAATATGAGGTGGTCAAACGCGGAAATGCCCGGCGACGTCGAGTCGAAAAGGTTTTCCCAACCGGAAGTCTGCCGGGGGTGTCACGGAGTCATCTATGATCAGTGGAAAGGGTCGATGATGGCCAACGCATGGACCGACCCTGTCTTTATTGCGGTTTACAAGAAATATATCGCAAATGCCGGGACGGAAATGGAAAAAGCGGAAGTGGCGATGTGTTCAAGGTGCCATACCCCTTCAGGCTATCTACAGAATAATATGGGGAGATATTTTCAGGGTGAGCTGTCCGAGATGGACAAACGGGGCGTCTCCTGCGATATATGCCACTCTGTCGAAGCGAGTAACGGGACTGGAAACGGCTCATTTATCATTAATCCCGGAGATGCATCGAAAGGGGATTTTGGGACCAAATTCGGACCGAGGAATGATTCGGTCTCGCCGATCCACGCCTCAAAACATTCAGAACTGCACACGAGAGGAGATTTTTGCGGCATGTGCCACGATGTCGGCCATGCCCACAATCTGATGACGGTCGAGAATACCTATACCGAATGGCGGAGGAGTCCCTACAATACGGGAAATCCGAAAACCTCCACTCACTGCCAGGACTGTCATATGAGACAAAATCCGACTCATCCCGCGACTGGGGCGACGCCCCTGCCTGACTCTCCCGGCTTTGCGGCTCTTGAAGACCTCGGGGCAAAGAAACGGAGCCACGTCTGGCAGCACTATTTCATCGGCGGCAACTTTGTGGTAACAACCCTGCTGGGGAATCAGCAGACGGCCAGGATGGCCCAGGACAGGCTCGAACATGCACTGACAATCGAGGTCCTCGATCAGGGGAAAACCATGAAGAAGGGGCGGACCGAGAGGCTGAGGATAAAGGTGATCAACTCAGGCGCCGGACATTATCTGCCAACGGGCCTCACCTTTGTGAGGGAAATGTGGATTCATCTGCAGGTGAAGACCGCCGACCAGAAGACGGTCTTCGAGTCGGGATACCTCGATGCAAAAGGGGACATAGAGCCGAACGCTGTCGTCTACAAGACGGTCCTGGGTGAAGGAGGAGAAGAAAGGAAACCGACATTCTTTCTCCCCGCAGCCTTTCAGGTGGTCTACGACAAGAGAATACCCCCCAAAGGATATTCCCTGGAAGAGTTCCATATAGCGGTCCCTGCCGACGCGAAAGGGCCCCTGACCGTCCATGCCGACGTCAATTATAGGAGTGCGCCGCAATCTTTGATCAACGAACTGCTCGGCAAAGACGCACCGGCGCTGCCGGTATTCACGATGGGCAAGACCGAAACGACGCTCGCCGTGGAATAAGCCGGTCTGTCAGGGGAAGAGACGTTATGACCGGGCAGGTGACATGCCCCGGGATTATTTTCTATCATAGTATTAAGTGGTGTCGCATGCGTACCCTTATCAGCATATTTGGCTTCTTGTTTCTCGTTTCATCGGCCGCCTCAGCAACCTCGGTCGTTGCCGTACGAAATGACGACGAAATCGTCATAGGTGCCGACAGCAAAACCACACTGACCCCGGTAAGTGGACCGGGAAAGCCGGAGAGCATCCCGAAATGTAAGATTGTGCAGACGGGAGACCTTTTCTTTGCGTCTGCCGGATCCGCGGGCATCGGTCAGGCAGAGTTACGGGGACATGCCGATCCGGAGTTCAACATGAAGGAGATCATTGCTCAAGGACTGAGGGGCAATGGGAAGATCGCCGAGAGGGTCGGCAATTTGGAGAGGGTCCTTGTGGCGAACCTCACGCAGATTGCGGAAAAAGTGAGACAGGACAATCCCGCTTTTTTTCTGGAGAGATTCGTCAAAAATCCGGTTCATACCGTTATAATCGTCGGGCTGGATGACGGGGAGCTGGTGCTGATGGTAAGGACGTTCAGACTGATCATCTCCCCGTCGGATTCTCTGTCGTTCGAGATCAGGCGCTTTGCCTGCCCGGGAGATTGCCGGACATCCTTCATAACGATATTCGAGGGGCAGACCGGGGCGATCAGGAACTATCTTCAGGACCACGCGTTATTTCTTCATTTTGCCGATCCTGTTACCGCGGTCCGCGATCTGGTAGAACTGGAGATATCGAAGGACCCTTCTTATGTGGGCCCGCCTGTTGATATTCTCCGCCTGACGAAAAAAGGCGCCGAGTGGGTCCGGAGAAAACCTTTGTGCCCCGATATAGAGAAGACCTCCGTCCTTCCGGAAAGAGAAAGCGGAGGCGGATGATCCGGGGTATTGCCGGCATGCATTTGGCAATTCAAAAATGCGTTATGTCAGAATAGTTCGTCAAAAAATAATGAGAATTTGGGGAGGCGTATGAGGATCATTTCTTTGCTTGGCAGCCCTCACGGGCTGAAAGGAAACACAGGCAGGCTTCTCAGCATCGTCCTTGCCGGGCATGGCGCGTGTCGGAGGTGCCGCCGCCAGTGCAGGCGCAAAGGCAGAACTTTCGGGAAAGGATGCAGGCGCTCATCACCTACCGAGGCTCCGAATGGCCTTATGAGTACGAATACTGGAAAGAGCTGCTGAGGACAGAATAGGGGCAGCGTCACCGGCATGCCGCATCGTGGCCGCAGGGTTTTTTGGGGATACGTCGTAGGGTCATCCGCGCCGGAATGAGGTATGATAGGAGACGATGACGCCGTCAAAGGTGCTTTCGGTCGGAGACTTGAGAAAGGTCTATGGAAGAACGCTCGCCGTGGACGGCATTTCATTCAACATCGGACGTAGTGAGATAGTCGGTCTCCTCGGCCCCAACGGGGCAGGCAAGACGACGACGATCAATATGATCCTCGGGGTTCTCGAACCGAGTTCCGGGACGATCCATATCGAAGATATCGACATCGGAACTGACCGGTCACGGGCTCTCGAACGCACAAACTTCGCGGCCGTTTACGCCCCGCTGCCCGGGAATCTGACCGTGTTTCAAAACCTTAGAGTATTCGGCCTCCTTTACGGGGTCAGGGATCTCTCCGAACACATCGAGGCCCTCCTGCTACAGTTCGATCTCAGCCGGTTTCGGGACGTCAAGTGCGGCCTGCTCTCCTCGGGAGAGCAGACTCGCGTGGGCCTTGCCAAGGCAATGCTGAACAGTCCGCATCTCCTGCTCCTCGATGAGCCGACTGCGTCGCTCGACCCTGCGACGGCGCAGGATATCAGGATGAAGATCCGCGACTTTGCCGCCCGGTGCGGGCCATGCAGGGAGTAACGCTCGCATTCTTCGAGGACGTCTGGGCCCGTAATTTCCTGAATATCTTCGCTACGCTACTCTCAGTATCGGAGTATATCGGGGGGCTTGTGCTCTCGAGTATCGTGACCAGTGCAGTGGGGCTCGTCGTGATGCTCGTCCTGGCAACCTCACTTTTCGGTCTCTCCTTCTTCGCCTACGGAATCATGCTCGTCCCCTTTCTTCTCGTGCTCTTTTTCTTCGGCATCGCACTCGGCATCTTCGGAAGCGGCATGGTACTGAGGCTCGGGCCGGCTTCAGAGTGGTTCATCTGGCCGATCCCCGCCCTTATAGCACCGTTCGCCGGGGTCTTCTACCCTCTTTCGACGCTCCCGCCATGGATGAAGGAGATCTCGCTCCTCCTGCCGCCCTCTTACGTCTTCGAGGGCATGAGGGCAGTGGTCTCGGGCGGCCAGGTCTCAGGCCCCGCTCTGCTCTGGAGCGGCTGCCTCACCCTGCTTTATCTCCTTTCCGCATGCTGGTTTTTTACACGCACGTACCGACGCGCGGTGCGGACAGGCCTGATCGCCCGTTACAGTGCGGAAACAGTGAGTTAGTCCGTATTTTTAACGGCTTCCGGGGTACTTATCAGCCTTCTTACCGCAACATTACCCGGCTCCCTAAGAACACCTCACCCCATGGAGTAGGATGTTCTTCCAATTGTAGGAATACCGTGGTTGGGTTATGCTGGAATCAGAAGAAGAGAAAAAAAGAGAAAAGGAGGACAAGAAAATGTTAAAGCACAATGCAGGGACCAAGGTCGGAAAAGGAACATACTGGAACTTCTCGACGGGTGAACGGATCGACATCACCACCGAAGGCGTACTTCCGGGCGGCAGGGATACTGTTTACTACAGGCTCCCGGCCACCGGCATAGTGGCACTCGGGCCGGTCATCGGACTGCTCTATGCAGCGTTTCTGCCCTTCATCGGGATCGCCATGCTAGTGAAAGTAGTGCTCCAGAAGGTGGCTTCCGCGGTGACGGCGCCGACACAGAGGGCTGCATCCTTCGGCTGGAGGCCGAGCGAATCTTACCTCGCCGGCAAGAAAAAGGGTGATGCGGCAAAGAAGGACGAGGGCGGGGAGAGTCCCGGCAACAAAGAGGGCTAGACCTCCCGCCTGACGCAAAAAAGGCCCCAAAAGGGGCCTTTTTTTTACCTTTCCCCGCCTGCCGAATTGAAAGTCCAATATGCTATTATTCAAAGAAGAAGCAAAGATGGGCATGCTTATGAAGAAGAAGGACCTTGAATCGGCGCTGAGGAGACTCGAGGCTGACCTCGAAGACCTTGAAGAGACGATGAGCTTCAATCTCTCTTACTCTTCCGCACATATCGGCGGGGCACAGGTCAGAAAGGACGAACAGGCGCTCGATGAGCTCAGGCAGGAGATCGACCGGATCCGGACCCTTCTGAAGGCTTACGAATAATCTATAGCCTTGAGTCGATGGGGGTGAATATTGTAGCGCTAAGCGAAAAAGCGCTCGATCTCCGTCTCAAATGGAGCGGGGGGAGCTGCACGGCGGAACATGTGATCGCTATAGGGGCCGTTTTTAACGACTAAACCCCGTCTTCAAAAAATCTTGTGAGGCCTCTCTCGCCTCGGACGGCAAAATACGGTATCCTGTTAGCAGGAGGAAAGCATATGGAGCACAGGCATGAGTATGAAGCGGTATATCACCCCAACCCTTCGGCAGAGGCCAAGACTATCGGGATCAAGGCTGCGGAGATGAGAAGGTGCAAGACCTGCCAGAAGGTAATGCCTTTTGTGATGATAAAAAAAGACTGGGTCCCTCTATTCGAAGACCCCGAATCGTGCGAGGGGATACTTCTGGCGTAAGCAGCCTCATTTACGAAAGACGGAATAGGAAACGGCTTCCACCGTTGCCTGAACTCCATCGGATGTCAGGAACTCCGGCTACCCCTGCCCGTGTCATGAACCGGAAATACTTCTCTCTTGATAAACCCGATCACCCTTTCGACTTCCTCCCTCATCTTCTCTTTTGCCACTCCTTTTTCGGTGTAGGCTTCGTCTCTGATCTTTCCACTCATGAACCCTTCGTCCCGGTATTTCTCAAGAAATCCCGGCGGGATCTCATCGGATAGTTCTACGCCGTTCATGATCGCCCATGCAAGCGTCCATGCCTTTGCTACATTCGCGATGTCATACCCTCCGCCGCCCAGGGCCACAAGACCCGTCGAGATGGCCTTAATCCTTTTCACCGCCTCGCAGAAACCATTGTTCGTGTAATTAAGATGCGTAAGGGGATCTCCGGTGAAGGAATCAACCCCGAGCTGGGCGACCACTATATCGGGCCTGAACCTTTCAATAAGAGTAGGCACGACCTCTTCGAACGCATGAAGGAAAAGCTCGTCGTCCGAGTAGGGCGGCATCGGCAGATTCACCGCGTATCCCTTCCCCTCTCCCTCCCCCGTCTCGGTCTCGAAGCCGCTGCCGGGGAATAGGGCCCGGCCTGTCTCGTGGATGGAGATCGTGAGGACCTTGTCGGTACCGTAGAAGGCGGCCTGGACCCCATCGCCGTGATGCGCATCGATATCGATATAGGCGACCCTCCTCCCTTTATTGAGAAGCGATTTGATCGCGATGACCGGGTCGTTGATATAGCAGAACCCCGATGCAGTGGAGGCCATCGCATGATGGAGCCCTCCGGCAATGTTAAAGGCGATCCCGACCTCGCCGGCCTCGACCAGTTCGGCGGCCTTCAGAGACGCGCCCGTCACCAGTGCGGACCATTCGAAAAGGCCTCTAAAGACGGGGTTATCGCCCGGGCCGAGACCGAAATATCCGGCCCCCGGCAGGGCTCTCCCGCTGTTTGAGGCCTTCAGCATCGCCAGGTAGTCCGCCTCGTGATAGAGCCGGAGATCTTCATCGGCGGCGGCTGCGGGTTCGACCAGTCTCACGCCGGGCAGGGAAAAAAGACCATAGGCCTGGATCAGTTCATACGTGAGCTTCAGCCTGAATGTCTTGAGGGGATGAGACGCGCCGTAATCGAACGTCGCAAAGTCGTCGGTATAGATGAAGGCGGTCTTCATACTATTTAGAGATTAGCCCGTTTCGCGGCCGGATGCCATCTTTTTTGTCTTCTCCTCCGCCGGCTTTTACGGACACGGCAGATTACAGTATAATGAAAAAAAAGTCCATGAGGAAAGATTACTCTTCATTTCCGCCGGTCGGCATAGCCGCCTATTCCGACTTTTATACCGTGCCTGACCCGAAGGTATGGGGCGATTACTGGCTGAAAGAAAACCTGATGAAAGAGTTCTCCACCCTAGGGTATCCGGTGGACAACCTCCGCCCGAAGGTACTCCTGCATCTCTTCGGAGAGCCGATCGAAAAGGTCCCCGATGACGTGTATCCCGTCCTCTGGGTCCACAGCCACCCCGACTGGATCACGGCCGAAATATTGGAGAGATACCGGAAGATCTACTGTATCTCGAGAAATTTTTCTGAAAGGCTGCGTTCGGACGGCTTTGATGTGGAGCAGCTCATGATCCCGACCAATATGTCACCCCTGCAGCGGGACAAGAAATATGATATCGTCTTTGTCGGGAACACAAAACAGGGCAGGATGAGGAAGGTGGTAAAGGACCTGGGGAACGTCCCCTATAGGGTCGGCATATGGGGTTGGGGATGGAAGGGCCTGATACCCGAGGAATGGTACGGCGGCGAATACTACGAAAACGGCCGGCTCAACGAACTGTACGCCTCTTCGAGGATCGTCCTCAACGACCATCACGAGGACATGCGGAAGGAGGGCTTCATCAATCCGAGGGTCCTTGACGCGCTTGCGAGCGGCGGGTTCGTGGTTTCAGACAGCGTGCCCGGGATGGATGAGCTGATTGACGGGAGCGTGCCGACCTACCGCGATCCCGAAGACCTCCGCCGGATAATCGAAAGGTATCTGCATGATGACGCGGCGAGGGCCGCCCTCTCCGAAAGGGGCAGGCGGATCGCACTGCAGTTTACCTACCGCAGTATCTGCGAGAAAATTATAGGACATATAGAATCTGTTTCTGATACATTAGTTACGTGAGCGACTGTTCGACGATAAAGACCGCCGGGATTATCATAATCGGGAACGAGATACTTTCCGGGAAGGTCCAGGACTCGAATTCCTTTTACCTCGCCTCGGAACTGAGGGCCCTCGGGGTGAACATTATGCGCATATCCGTCATCCCGGACGACGTCGAGACGATCGGCAGGGAGGCGCTCACTTTCTCCGGGAGCTTCGATTATGTTTTCACCTCGGGAGGCGTCGGCCCGACCCACGATGATATCACTATAGCAGGGATAGCCCGCGGCTTCGGCGTGAAGGTCGTAAGGCACCCGGCGCTGGAGGAAAGATTCCGGGCGCGCTACGGCGAATCGCTCAACGATCCGATTATGAAGATGGCGGAGGTGCCCGAAGGCGCCGAAGTCATGGATTTCGGGAACGCACGGTTCCCGCTCGTCGTCTTCAGGAACATCTTTATCTTCCCGGGCATCCCGAAATACCTGAGGGAGAAATTTGTGCTGATCAGGGAACGCTTTCGCTGCGCAGCCATTTATCTGGAGAAGCTTTTTCTGGACGCAGAAGAATCAGACATCGCCCCATCGCTGAACAAAATCGTCGAAGGCCATCGCGAAGTCTCCTTCGGCTCGTATCCGGTGCTCGACAACCCTGAATACAAGATCGTCATCACCGCTGAATCGCGGGATGAAAAAGCCTTGAACAGGGCGGTGGGCGAGCTCGTTGCCATTCTTCCAAAGCGTATCATCGTCCGGACGGAATGAGAGGCCTCTGTGGGGCATAAGAGGATATTGGGGAAGACAACGGATTTTATCACCGGCCGCGAGATCACGGACACGGACGACGAGTGTTACCGCCAAAAGCTTGCGCGTTTCCTCGTCGAGGTGAAGGGATATGAAAAAGGCGACATCGGGCCGAAACGCAGGATCGAGATGCAGATAGAGGGGAAGAGGGTGTTGTCGATGGTCGATTTCGTCGTCAGCGTCGAGGGAAGACCCTTCATGGTCATCAAGTACGGCCCCGGCTCTCTCGTCACCCGTGAACGGCCTGCCCTCGCAGCAGCAAGGGTACTGGAGGATTACCAGATCCCCCTCACCGTCGTGACCAATGGCGAGGACGCCGAAATACTCGATACGGTCTCGGGAAACGTGCTCTCAACAGGGATCGAAGCGATCACGGACAAGGCATCTGCCCTGGAGGTGTTGAGGAAAATCACCCCTGACCGCCTCTCTGCGAAACAGGTCGAGGCCGAAAAGAGGATCCTCTCGGCCTATGACTATCTTGAGCATGACCTGGAATGCGACGCCGACTGGTGCGAGACCGAGTCTGAGTAGGACACATATTAAGAGTCTCATAATTGAATTCACATTAACCGGAAAATCTCCCCACCCCCTTTTCCTAAGAGGGGTGAATATCTCCCTTTGGCAAAGGGAGGTTAGGAGGGATTTTATAAAAAAAGTTATCAATATTGTGAGACGTTAATATCTTTAGAACCTTTTCCCTGAGGAGAAGTAATGATCATTTTACCAGATCGGAGTTATCGTGGATATACTCGATATCATCATGTCAAGAAGAAGCATCAGAAAATTCGAAGAGCGGGAAGTTGCCGAGGAGCTCCTCGAAAAAGTGCTTGAGGCCGGAAGGTGGGCGCCGTCCGGCCTGAATAACCAGCCCTGGCGGTTTGCGGTCATCAGAGACAAGAAAATCAGGGAGGAGATGTCAGGGCTCACCCACTACTCGAGGGTGGTGAAAGCCGCTGATATCCTGATCGCGGTCTTTATGGATAGCGCTTCAGGCTACCACAGGTTAAAGGATGCGCAGTCGATAGGCGCCTGCATGCAGAATATGCTGCTGGAGGCCCATGCCCTGGGTCTCGGCGCGGTCTGGCTCGGTGAGATCATCAGGAGCGACGAACAGATCAGGCAACTGCTCGGCCTGGGAGCGGAACTCGAACTCATGACGGTTATGGCCCTCGGGCACCCTGCGGAAGGCCCGAAGGCAACAAAAAGAAAAGCTTTGAAGGATTTGGTTGTCTATCGGAATTAACATGTAGGGGTCGGCATGCCGTGCCCTACGCACGTCCGCCTTTTTCTCAACGTAACAAAAGAGTCACCTGTTCACTGCCTGGGCCTTGTATCTTTTCCCCTGATAGGTATCCCTTTTATCGAGGGTCTTTGCTATATCCTCCATTATCTGGTGCCTGTTCCTGCCCCAAAGAGGGGCGATGAGGATGTCGTCCGGCGCAGTCGCAAAAAGCCTCTGAAGCACAATATCCGGCGAAAGTCTTTCGATAAAATCGGCAAGAAAATCGAGATATTCCTGATAGCCGAAGATGTGGAAGGGCTGATCCTTAAACATATCCTCAAGAGGGGTATGTCTCACGACCTGCAGCTGATGTATCTTCAAAAACTCAATCGGCAGCGACGATATCTCCTCGGCCATCGCGAGGGTTTCCTCCCGCGTCTCTGTAGGAAATCCGGCGATGATATGGGCCCCTGTAAATATCCCCCTCTCCTTTGTCAGCTCGAGCGCATTCAGAAAGGCCTTATAATCATGCCCGCGGTTAATGAACTGCAGGCTCTTGTCGTATATCGACTGCAGTCCGTATTCAATGAGGATAAAATACTCCTCCGCGAGCATCTCGAGCATTGCGAGCTTTTCCGGATCGACCGCATCCGGCCTTGTCCCTATGGCAAGGCCGATCACCGAAGGTTCGGCTAGCGCCTCGCGGTAGAGGGCTTCAAGATGGGCAACCGGGGCGTATGTATTCGTATACGGCTGAAAATATACAAGAAAATGCTCGGCCCCGAATCTCTTTCTCACATGGACGGCGCCGTTTTTGATTTGATCGGCGACAGAAAGGGTGGGCTTGCAAACCCCCGGCCTGAAGCTGTCGTTATTACAGTATATGCAGCCCGACACCCCGAGCGTACCGTCCCTGTTGGGACAGGTAAAGCCCGCGTCCACATTGATTTTGTATACGGTAAAACCGAACTTTTCCCGCATGTAACGGCCAAACGACCAGTATCTCTGCATAGTTAGATTATGCACCTTTTCAGGACCGTAATGTCAAATGCTGCGAATAAGCTTGACAGTTTTTCCCATCTCGGTTATGTTTTTAAAGGAAGAAAACTTAACGGAAGGGGTGTCCGGCATGAACAAAATGAGATTTATCCTTTATGGCGTTATACTTTCCCTGCTGATACCGTCAGTTGCCTTATCAGAAACAGAAGAGATAAAAGAATACAAGATTATGAAGGGTGATACCCTCTGGGACATCTCCGGGAAGGAGTTGCACGATTCGTTCCTCTGGCCGAAGGTATGGCAGGAAAACCCCCAGATCGCAAACCCCGACAGGATATATCCGGGACAAACGATCAGGATCCCTCTCCGCCTCCTCCAGAAAGAGACCCGGGAAGAGCCCGAAGCGGCTCCCGTTGCTCCCGTTGCTCCCGTTGAGAAGAAGGAGCCAGTTGCCAAGGAGGAAAAGCCTACCCCGGTTCCCCTGACCCCCCTGGTCGACAAAGCGCTCCTCATGTCGGGCGGATATATCGCCGACTCCGTCCATAGCGTCGGAATTATTACCGGCTCTCCGTTCGAAAAGAACCTGTTAGGCAACGACGATATTGTCTATGTCTCGTTGGACGCGCCCGCAAAAATCGGCGATGAGTTCTATGTGATCCGCCGGGGCGAAGTGGTGCATCACCCTGCAACTGGAAAGAAACTGGGATATCTCATCGAAGTACTCGGAGTAGCGACAATCGACCGCTTCGAATTCGGCCAGACCATGGCGAAGATTACGCAGGTTTTTGGCGCAATCAAGACCGGGGATCTGCTCGACACCTATTACGATATGACTCCGCCGCTGACAACAGGGGCTTACAGGACGCCAAACATAGACGGTTATGTGGTCGCATTAAGAAGCGGTATGGCGGCCGGTAATCTCGATATCGTCTATATCGACAAGGGATCGACCGACGGCATAGAGGTCGGTGATATGCTCAGGACGGTTTTTGTGGGGACTCACAAAGTCCCTTCGGGAAAGATCCAGGTCATCGGCAGTCGGGGAAAAACCTCAACCGCTATAGTTCGGGAAATCAACATGCCGATAGCATTCGGGAATCTGGTTACCGGAATCGAATAAAGACTTACGCAGTAGTAAGGACTTTTAGCGCCCGCAGGCGGCTCGGGTGCTTCAGCTTCCTGAGCGCCTTCGCCTCGATCTGCCTGACCCGCTCGCGCGTAATCGAAAGATGCCTCCCCACTTCCTCAAGGGTATGGTCCCGGTCGACTCCTATGCCGAATCGCATGCGGATCACCTTTTCTTCCTTCGGGGTTAGGGTCTTGAGGATCATGAGGATCTGCTCGGAAATCTCGTTTCTTTCGGCATCCGAATAAGGAGAGGGGCTGTTTTTATCGCCGATGAAGTCTTCAAGCTCGGTATCTTCGTCCCCTACCGGTGTCTGCAGGGCGATGGGATCCTGTATGGCCCGGAACACCTCTTCAACTTTTCTCGTCGGCACGACCAACTTCTTCGCGATCTCTTCATTGCTGGGCTCCCGGCCTAACTGTTGCGTCAGCTCCCTGGATGCCTTCGTCACCCGGTTGTAGAACTCCATCATGTGGACAGGGACCCTGATCGTCTTGGTCTGGTCGATCAGCGCCCTCGTAATCGCCTGCCTGATCCACCATGTCGCATATGTGCTGAACTTAAAACCCTTTTCGTACTTGAACTTGTCGACCGCCTTCATAAGGCCGATATTGCCTTCCTGGATCAGATCGAGGAGGGGAAGCCCTCTGCCCACATAGTTCTTTGCGATGTTGACGACCAGCCTCAGGTTTCTCGTGATCAATTCGTTCTTGGCCTCCGTCACTAGCGCCCGGGCATTGGTGATTCTATCCCACTTGCTCCTCAGTTCCTCTATCTTGATCCCTGTTTCGGCTTCGACTTTTTTGTATTCAGTCTGGACTTCCTTTGCAAGGGCGGCCAGTTTTATCGGGTTGACGTCTTTTTTCTTCTTTTCCCCTATCAGCCTCCTGAGGTCCCGCAGCGTGCCGTGCCGTCCGATCTTCCTGTCCGTCAACTCTGTTTTCCTCATCAGGTTGTCGAGTATCTTGAGACTCATGATCAGGGCTTCGTCCGGCTTTTCCTCCTCCACTTCCGCCTCTTCCTCTTCCTGGACCTCCAAACTCGCTTCTATCTTTTTGTACAGAGGCATCGCCGTAACTATTTCCTTGATGATCTCTCTGCCTTCTTCCAGCCGCTTGGCGAGTTCGGTTTCTTCATCCTTCGTTAGTATCGAAATGTCTCCCATGGAATGGAAATAGGCCTGGACAAGATCTTCGGTTTTTTCGTATTCTCCTACTTCCTCTTCTTCGGGAGCTTCTTCTTCGGAAATGCCCGGCTCTTCATAATCCACGACCTTGACGCCCATGTCCTGCAAGAGGTCCATGAGGTCTTCTAATTCATCCGGAGAAAAAAATTCTGAAGGGAGAGCATCATTTATTTCATCATAGGTAAGGGTACCTCTTCTCTTACCTATATCTATGATTTCTTCGAAAATGTCCCTTTCTCTCATGTTTCTCCTTAAATGTGCTTTATATGCAATATCTTGAGTATATATAAGAAAAGGGGCTTCCCATGGCCCCCGCAATATAAGGGTATATTTTCCCTTATTTTACTACTTTTTATTTTTTTGACAAGATACTTTTCTAATTATTTTTGACAACAGGAGGGAAGAAGTAAAATAAGGGTCAAGACACACGGTCAATTAGTACTGGTCAGCTGAACGCATTACTGCGCTTACACCTCCAGCCTATCGACGTGGTAGTCTACCACAGACCTT
>JAJZPM010000075.1 GCA_021811105.1 Nitrospirota bacterium
TTAGAAAAACTTTGCGTGGAAAAGGCATCCACAGAAGGCAGTGGCAAAAATTTACAAAATATTGGGCGAGTGGGCCGGTTTTCTGAAATCAATGCCGAAAAAATCGGACTTTATACACAGACTCTATTTAGTGCTTATTCTGAAAGGGCAGTACTAAGTCGTCTTCTTCGTTGTATCGATCTCTGCAAATAGCCTCCGCCTCTTCTTCGGGCGAGTTCAACGAAGGAAGATGGATTCCCGATTCCAGCATTTTTCTGATCAGATCGAGTTCGACGAATTCATCCTTTAATGGTTCCCATGCCTGAAGGGTCCTGATCGCATCCCGGTAAAACATCCTTTCGGTCAACGAAAGATCGAATACCTGCATCCTCCAGAATTTCGTAAATCTCATCCTGCCCTCATTTCTTCATTAAGGTTTATGCTTCCTAGAGTATTCCATGATCCATAGGAAGTATGTAATCCATATCACATACATATCGGTGTTACCCTATCTCAGGAAGGTAATGGCCGGAGGGCTGCGAGCCTTTATTTTTCAACCTCTTACGATATAGTATATTTCATACTCCGGAAAGGACACCGAAACATTCATGCTCGATGCCAGGTTCATAAAAGAAAATGTAGATGCAGTGAAAGAGGCCTTAAAGAAGAGAAATTACGAATTCCCGCTCGGGGATTTTCTCGCAATCGAAGAAAAAAGGATGGCGGTCATGCGGGAAGTCGAGGAGCTGAGAAACAGGAGGAATGTCGTCTCCGAAGAGATCGGCAAACTTAAGAGACAGAAGGCAGACGTCTCGGCCCAGCTCGAGGAGATGAAGACGGTAGCCGAGAAGATCAAGTCCCTCGATGATCGGCTCCGGGCGGTAGAGGAGGCGACCAGGGCGCTTATCCTTACCATTCCCAATATTCCGCATGAGTCGGTCCCGGTAGGCAGGGATGAGACCGAGAACATCGAGATCAGGAAGTGGGGCGTTCCGCGGCAGTTCGATTTCGGGCCGCTTAATCACTGGGACATCGCCGAGGCGCTGGATATCATTGATTTCGACCGTGCCTCTAAGATATCCGGCGCACGGTTTGCGCTCATGAAAGGCGCAGGGGCACGACTCGAAAGGGCCCTCATGAACTTAATGCTAGATACTAATACATCGAAAGGGTACAAAGAGGTCTTTCCGCCTATTATCGTGAACCGGGAGAGCATGACCGGCACGGGCCAGCTTCCCAAGTTCGAGATGGAGCTTTTCAGGATAGCCGATCCCGAGTTTTACCTGATCCCGACGGCCGAAGTGCCGGTTACGAACATCCACAGGGATGAAATATTGAAGGAGTCGGAACTGCCGGTCTACTACACCGCCTATACGCCATGTTTCAGGAGAGAGGCAGGCTCTTACGGGAAAGATACGAGAGGCCTGATAAGGCAGCACCAGTTCAATAAGGTAGAGATGGTGAAATTCGTGAAACCTGAAGACTCGTACGCGGAACTCGAAAAACTGACCAATAATGCGGAAGACCTTCTACAAAAACTCGATCTGCCCTACAGGGTGGTTGCCCTTTGTACGGGCGACCTCGGCTTTTCGTCGGCGAAGACCTATGACCTTGAGGTCTGGCTGCCCGGCCAGGACAAATACCGTGAGATATCCTCATGCTCAAACTTCGAAGATTTCCAGGCAAGAAGGGCGAATATCAGGTTCAAGCGTGAAGGAAAAAAGGGCACGGAATTCGTGCATACCCTTAACGGGTCCGGGCTTGCGATAGGCAGGACGGTCGTGGCGATCCTGGAAAACTACCAGCAGAAGGACGGCTCGGTCGTTATTCCCGAAACTTTGAGGCCTTATATGGGAATGGACAGGATAGGCTGAACTGACCGCTATGGCTGAAGAGCAGGAAAAACTCGTCAAAACTTCAGTATACCTCGAGGAAGAGGTGATCGAGGCGCTCGGGGAGACAGCGAAGGAGCTCGAAAAAGAGACCGGCAAGAGATGGTCCAAAGGCGCGGTCATCCGCGTTGCTCTTAGCGACTTCTTCACAAGAAGAGGCAGAATGCTTTGACCCCTCATGGGTTCGTCGACCTCCATACCCACGGTATCGGCCGATACGATACCAGGACTGATAAGCCTTCCGATATCTTGAGAATCGCACAACTCCAAGCCGCAACCGGGACCGGAGCGATACTTCCGACAATTTATTCAGGTCCGATTGACGTTATGAGAAGGAATATGGAAGTGGTGCGAAAAGCGATGGACCTCCAGAGATCGGAACTGAGGACGAAGTCAGCTCCTCAGGCTCCGTTAAGGCCGGGCGGTGCCTCAGCGCTAATACTCGGCGTGCATCTCGAAGGTCCCTTTTTGAACCCGTTAAGGTGCGGCGCCCTTGACAAGGGGTCTTTTGTCCGGCCGGGCCTATCTTCACTTGGGGAACTGATCGACGGATATGAAGACATCATAAAGATAATAACGATCGCTCCGGAACTTCCGGGGGCGCTGAAGGTAATAGAACGGAGCAGATCTCTGGGGTTCAGGGTGAATATGGGCCATTCCGACGCCACCTACAAGGATGCGTTGAAAGGCAAAGAGGCAGGGGCAACAGGAGTCACCCATCTTTTTAACGCCATGAGGCCGTTTCACCACAGGGAACCCGGGCTCGCCGGACTCGGGCTGATCGACGAGGATCTTTTTATAGAGGTTATCGCCGACCGTTTTCACCTCCATCCCATGACGTGCGAACTGATCTTTGGCCGGAAAAGGATCGACAGAATCATCCTTGTGTCCGACTCGGTGAAACATACCGGGAAAAAAGGGTTTCCTGCCTATAAGGATGAAATTATCGCGGGAAGCGGGATCACGCTTTCCGATTCATTCGAAATCCTCCTTGAACTGGGCGTCCCCGATGCCGAGATCACCGAGGCTGCTACGGACAATCCGGCGCGATACCTCGCAATTTCTTTGTAGGATAAAGACTTACAGGCCCCAAGGAATTTCCTCTACAAAAAAATCAGCATTATGCCGATATTACTACATATACACAATTGGTATTGTATGACTATGAATTCCGCATTTGTTCAGGATGCGACATCGCGCAAAGGAGAACGAATATGCAGAACTGTCAGGTACAGACCATACTAAGAGGCATCCCCACTCTCCACAAAATAGATTCTTCACGCGGAATCGGGAATCTCCTTCCTCCTGCTGAAAAAACGCCGACGAAGGCGAAAAAAACTCCTGCAAAGGTTGACCAGCGAAAGATCCGGGCTTTGGCAGAAGCCGTTATCCTTCAATCCATAGAGGACCTCTGGAGCAAGACGAAAAGAAAGAAGAGTATCGAGTTCTTGATGGGGGACGGCTTCAACCTCTGCGCCGATATGGCGGGAATGAAGGTTGTCGACAGGCTGAGACTCTTCAGGATGCTGAGGAAGCTCGATCCAAGATTGTTCGATTCCCGGCATGCGAGAAAACTCGGCAGCATCGTGAATCCCCCTTTTTGAGAGAAGCGGACATTATTAGGCTGTCTTCCTGAAAATCTTCATGCCGGGGAAAACCTGGCTGAATTCATCCTTGCCGCTTGACGGGAGGGTTTCCGATTCGCCGATGACGAGATAGCCCTTTAGGGGTATCAGGTCCGAAATATTCCGCAGGATACTCTGCTGAAGCACTTTGTCCATGTAGATAAGGACGTTGCGGCAGAGGATGAGGTTGTAGTTGCTGCCTTGTTTTTTCTTCGCCTCGAGCCCCATTACAATATCAGCGCATTCAAGCTTAACCATCGACTTTATTTCATTATTGATCCAGTATGCGGACTCGTGTCCGACAGGCGGGTCCTGTCTTACTACCTCCCGGAAACAGGAATCGAGATACTTTTTCTTAACTTCCTCGAGTTCGCCTTCGGCAAATTCTCCCAGGACCCCCTTTTCTATTGCACCGGCATCTATATCAGTGCCCAGGATCTTCACGTCAAAATTCCCCCTATCCCTTCTCAGGAGCTCCCGGACGAGGATCGCAACCGAATAAGGCTCCTCTCCGTACGCGCAGCCGAGGCTCCATATCTTGAGAAAACCGAATTCAGATATGAGGTCGGGGAGGACGGATGCAAAGAGCAGTTCGTATACGAGCGGGTTCCTGAAAAAATTGCTCACCTTGATCGTAAGTGCCCGAATGAGCTTGTCGAGTTCGTCCGGATGAGATTTGAGATAGGAGAGATAAATCCGATAGTCGTGACTTCCGGTTTCGGAGAGCCTCAGTTCGAGCTTTCTGGTGACCGTCGCATGCCGGTATAAGGCAAAATCGACCCCTCTGATTTCATTGACGAACTCGAAGATACTCTTCAGCCCTTCCTTATCGATAGCGGGAATCGTTTGCTCCTTTGCCCCGGACCCCTCATTGATTATACACCTATTCGAAGGCGGGGAGAAAGCGGCCCATATGGTATAATTGAGTTGAGTCTGCCTCAGTGGCCGCCCGCGCCTTTTATCACTGGGTATCGGTGCAAGCAGCAGGGACGAGAGATAACGATCATGACTGAATACATACACTTGCTTGGACACGATATGTTCAGGATGGGGGCAGAGAAGGCCATGTTCGATTCTTTCAGACTTAAAACCATATGACCAAATCCGGCAATGCGATACACGCCGGCAGGCGTGGCGATGCATTCGCGGGCCTTTCCAGCGACGAAATACTGGCCGGTATTTGCGGCGGTATCTGGAAGAAGGTCTGCCTCTTCGAATCCGTTGATTCCACGAACGAACGCGCATTCGCCCTCGCGGCATCCGAAGCTTTTCCGCAAGGTGCCGTAATGATCGCCGATGCCCAGAGCAGCGGGCGGGGGAGGTTGGGGAGAAGATGGATCTCCCCGCCCGGTCGGAATATCTATATGAGTGCGCTCCTGAAGCCGGAAATAGGGCCGAGGGAGGCGACCCTTCTCACGATTGTCGGCGCGCTTGCAGGAGCGGTCGCCCTCAGAAATAAAACAGGGCTCGACCTGAGGATCAAATGGCCGAATGATCTCATGGTCAACAACAGGAAAATCGGCGGAATCCTGACAGAAATCCGCTCGGGTCCCGAAAAGATCAACCTCGTGGTCATAGGAATAGGCGTGAACGTGAATTCCGATGAGATGGATTTTCCTGAGGAGTTGAGGGGAATTGTCACGTCTGCAAGAACCGAAGCTGGCCGGACATTTTCAAGAGTCGGGATTATCATCGAGATATTGCGGGAACTGGAGCGATGGTACAAGATACTTACCAGCGAGGGCAGACGGCCGTTACTGGAAGAATGGAAAAGTCTGTCTTCGACCATCGGGAAGGAAGTGAGGATTGTTCTCGGGAATGAGGTCCTTTCGGGTGTTGCCGAAACAATAGATGATAATGGGATGCTGATTTTGCAGTTGGGATCCGGCGGGAAGAGACGGATCAGCAGCGGAGATGTTATGGAATTGCGGTAAAATTGACGTGTTTCTATTAGTATTAAGGATGGACTTGTTTCTTTTCATAGACTGGAGGCGAGATTTTGCAGTTTAGTATACTCCTTGCCGCTGCCGAGCGGTGAATAACAGATTACCCTTTTTTTTTCTTTAAATAATAATAAGAATACGCGTACTGCCTTGTTATGAAAAGATTTTTTCTCCAGGCGGGGGAATGCTTAAGTGGGGCCGGATAAAATCGGCAGAGCTGGTTTTATAAATATTATTCTTTCTTTATTGTCTTAGGAGGCTGTTGGTGCTGATCGCCGCTGATATCGGTAACTCTAAGATAAATATAGGATATTTTACTGAGATGGGACTCTTTGTCCAGCAGTTGGACACGCATCCTTTGAGAGGAGCGGAAGAATATCTGCTTCTCATGGACGATTTCATGTCTCGCAACCATATAGAAAAAAAGCGGGGTATTGGCGGTATAATATCATCTGTAGTTCTTAGTCACAACCGGACGCTGCTGGATGCTCTCAGGAAACTGACTGAAGACGAAGATGCGGCCGTCATGATCGTGGATTTCAGGATGAGTACAGGACTGAATCTTAAAGTCGATGAGCCTGATAAACTGGGCACGGACAGGATCGCTGACGCGGTCGCGGCGGACGCACTCTACACAGCGCCTGTTGCGGTTGCGGATTTCGGGACCGCTACCACGATAACAGCGGTCGACCGGCATCACAACCTGATCGGGGGGAGCATAATGCCCGGATTGGGATTAATGAATTCAATGCTCGGCAGAGGGGCATACCTGCTGCGTGAAGTGGCGCTGGAGCCCCCGGTCAGGGCACTAGGGGCAGATACGGAAGGGTGCATCAGGGCAGGGTTATACTTCGGGACGGCCGGTGCCGTGGAAAGAATTCTTTCCGAGATCGAAAAAGAGGCGGGATGCCCATTTCGGCTGGTCTTGACAGGCGGACATGCGATTGCTATGGACAGGTTCATCGCCAGGCCCCACGAGGTGAACCCGGAGTTGACCCTTGAAGGCTTGCGGATACTGTATGGAAAGAACCGATCTTCATGAATTGAGAAAGGACCCTCTTCTGGGCAGGTGGATTGCTGTCCTGGGTCAGCCAAAGTCACCGGCGGACTATGTTGTCACGCGGGACGACGATACGGAAAAGAACTGCGTCCTCTGCGCCGGCAGGGAAAAAGAGACAGCTGCGGAGATTATGTCCTTGCCGGGGAGAGGCAAGGGCTGGGCCACAAGGGTGATCCCCCATTTCTCTCCCATCTTCAAGGTCGAGGGTGAACTCGGCAGGAGAGGGGATGGCATGTACGACAAGATGAACAGTATCGGCGCGAGCGAGATCATCGTCGAATCCCCCGAGCACTCAGTGAGGCCGGAAGAGATGGGGCTTGAGCAGATGAGCAAGGTGATCACCACGTACAAAGAGAGGATGGCCGATCTCGAAAAAGACCCGCGGCTTCGCTATACACTCATCTATAAAAACTCCGGGCGGGAAGCAGGCGCTGCTTTTTCCCATCCCGTGTCCTATCTCGCCTCCACCCCGGTTATACCGAAGCGCGTCAAGGAGGAGTTGGACGGCGCCAAGCAGTATTTCGCGTATAAAGAGCGGTGCATATTTTGTGACATCATCAGGGAGGAACTCCGGGTCGGCAGCAGGCTGATCCTCGAGACGAGGCACTTTATCGCATTTTGCCCTTACGCCTCGAAGTTCCCGTTTGAATCATGGATCGCGCCTAAGAGGCATTGCTGTGCCTTCCAGGATATCGTGACTGAAGAGATTGAAGACATGGCGCTCATACTATCAGCGGTAATAAAAAAGCTGAGGGCCGCTTTTCCCGGCCTCTCTTTTAATTATTTTATCCACTCCGCTCCGAACAGAATACCCCGGAAGGATCATTGGCATACGCTTGGAGAGGATTTCCACTGGCATGTCGAGATCATGCCGAGGCTTTTGCGTACCAGCGGGTTTGAATGGGGCTCGGGTTTCTATGTCCTGCCTACCTCGCCGGAACATGCCTCACAATACTTAAGGGAGGTTTGAGATGGAGATTAAGAAGATTCTTTTCGCGACGGACTTCTCGGAAGGTTCTTCACATGCCCTTCCCTATGCCGTGGACATGGCCCGCCGGTACGGTGCGAAACTCTATATCATCCACGTGATCTTCGACGTTGCCAAGACCGTCGGGTGGTATGTGCCGCACGTATCGATCGACGAGATTTATCAGGATATGGAAAAGAGCGCCAAGGCCGAGCTTGAAAAGATCTTTCTCGACGAGATGCGGGGACTCCAGGGTGTGGAGCATATAGTCCTCAAAGGCATACCTAATGAGGAAATCACGAAATTTGCAGGAGAGAACGAGATCGATCTGATCGTACTCGGCACGCATGGCCGCAGGGGAATAGACAGGGTGCTTTTCGGCAGTACGGCGGAACAGGTGGTCCGGAACGCCCCGTGCCCGGTACTCTCCGTGCGGCTTCCGAAGCATTGAAATAATGAGAGTATACTTATCCGAAAACGCTTTTCTCGATCTGCTGCTTAGCTCGGCCGAAGTATATAAACGCGAATGCCTCGGCTTTCTTCTCGGTTATAAGCTTGAAGACCGCTTTATCATCGAGCATGCCTTCAGCTTTCAGACTGCGGCGAGACGGCCGAAGGGCGTGGTGTCCCATGACAGAAGTCATAAGAAGATCGACCCCATCCTGGCGCGGTTCGACCGGCTGCAGATTATCGGAGATTTCCACTCCCACACTCAGTTCGGACATATGAAGGGACTGCCGAATCCAAGCCCGGAGGATATCAGGGGCATGGCCGCAAACCTGATATATCTTATTGTCGCCATCAACAATAACGAGAAGACGAAAACTTGGGCGGAGAACCGGGACTGCACCATCTCCGGCTCGGTCGAGAAGTATTTTTTCAAGATTTCAGCATACTTCCTTAACGGTCAATCCTCGGTGAGGAAGGCGAAGATTCACTGCCCGTTCCCTCCAGGTTTCTGATCTGAGCGCAGCAACTTCATGAAAGATTAAGCACACAGGAAGTTTTCGAATTGACTATAAAGAAATTTCTGATTGTCTCATTGGCCTTTCATTTTTTGCTCTTCACGGGCCTGTATTTAGTTCCTGAACCCAAGATAAAAAAGGCAAAGGAATTTGTAACGAACCTTGTGACGCCGGAAGAATTAAAAAAGCCGGAAATCCGTCCTCTCCCCGTGCCAAAACCGCTGCCGGAGCTTCCTCCCAGGCCCCGGGTGGTACCTCCGCCACGGCGGCTCCCTCCGCAGATGCCGAGCCGTCCTCCGCTGCCGCTGGAAACACCGGTTGTGCCGGGAGAGGGCAAGGAAACCGGAAAACCCCTGCCCGAAGGCGTACCCCCGAAGCCCTCGGAGGGAGGCAAGAAGGGAGGCGAGGCGAAAACAGGTGAAAAAGGGAACGGGGAGAGAGGAAACGCGGTAGAGCCGGCGAAGCCGGGCTACGCGGACCGCGACGCCCTCTTCGACAGAAAGACGATAGAAGAGATCGCCAGAAATGATTCAGGAGAGAAGGCCGGCAAAGGACGGCCGAAGAAAGACGATTCGATTACGTTCGATACCGAAGATTACCGCTATGCGGGCTATATGAGGAACCTCAGACAGAAGATAGAAAGCATATGGGTATACCCGCCCGAGGCGGCCGCAAAGGGCATTTATGGAGACCTGAAGATCCGTTTTACCATCTTGAAGGACGGCAGATTGGGTGCGGTCGAGCTGGTCAGGACATCCGGGTATAAGATGCTCGACGACGCAGCGATCAAGGCCCTTAAGGACGGCCAGCCGTACTGGCCTCTTCCGGACTCCTGGAATAAAGATTCCTACACCATCCAAGGACATTTCATCTATATCTACGGCGGGTATTATCTGAGATAAACCTGTGGGTGAATGCCGGAGGGGCCGGTGCCGCTGAAAACCCCCTGAATTCGACGGGAGTTACGAGCCCCGCAGCTGATCGATCTTCGCGCCGATATCTTCGGATTCCATGAGGCAGGTCCCGACCAGCATCGCATCAATCCCAGCGGACTCTATCGCGATCACGTCTTCCCTTCTGCTGATTCCGCTTTCACTCACCACGGTCCTGTTATCGGGGATCGCCTTCCTTAACCTCACCGATGTGGCAAGATCAATGGTCATCGTCTTAAGGTCCCTGTTGTTGATACCTATTATCCGGGCCTCTGTCTCCAAGGTCTTCCCAAGCTCTTCGGAGTCGTGGACCTCAAAGAGGACAGACATGCCGAGTTCCCGCGCAACATGGAGATACTCAGATGCCTGGGCGCTGCCGAGAATAGAGGCGATCAGGAGAAGCGCATCGGCCCCGTTCGCCCTTGCCTCATAGATCTGATATTCATCGAGGACAAAGTCCTTTCTCAAAACCGGCACAGAGACCGTCGCTTTTACACCGGGCAGAAAATCGAGCCTGCCGTGAAAAAAGTCCTCTTCGGTGATGACCGAGACCGCATCGACCGCCTTCCGCTCGTAGATCGAAGCGATCAAAACAGGATCGAAATCCTTTCTGATAAGGCCTTTTGAGGGAGACGATTTTTTGATCTCGGCGATCATCCTGATGGGTCCTGCCCCTCTCCTTATGGCCCCGTGGAAGTCCCGTGGAGGTTCCATGTCGCGAATGACGGCCTTTAGTTCGGACAGAGGCTTCCTCAGCCTTGCCAATAACAGACGTTCTTTTTTCCGCTCCACGATCATATCTAAAATCGACATAACGAATTGTAAAGGTTGTCGAAAAGGATTTTCAAGATGCCGATGTGGCCCCGGCGGGCGCTGGCGGATTTTTGTGCTAAGATAATATGCTGTGATTTGTTAGGCGAAGATATCGAAAAGGGGATCTTTAAACGATGATCGACACATTGAGGACGGTCTTTGGTTTTCAGACTTTCCGGCCGAATCAGGAAAATATCATCAGGAGCATTCTTGCCGGAAAGGACGTTTTTGCGGTGATGCCTACAGGTGGAGGAAAATCACTATGCTATCAGCTTCCGGCAAAAATGACGGAGGGCACGGCAGTTGTAATCAGCCCTCTCATCTCCCTGATGAAAGACCAGGTCAATTCGGCGCGCGAGAACGGGATACCGGCTGCATTTATGAACAGCTCGATGACCGCAGAGGAAATGTCCGATGTGTACCTTGCTTTGAAGCGGAACACGATAAAGCTCCTCTATATTGCGCCCGAGCGTTTTGCGATGCCTCATTTCCTCGCAGCCCTGAAGACCTTCCCCATCTCGCTTTTTGCCATAGACGAGGCCCACTGCATATCCGAATGGGGCCACGACTTCCGTCCGGACTATCTCAGTCTCTCTCTCATCCCAAAAGAATTCCCGGATGTGCCGGTCGCGGCCTTTACCGCCACCGCTACCCAAAAAGTCCAGGGAGATATCATTCAAAGAATCGGCCTCAGGACCCCCCTTATTGTCCGGGCCTCATTTAACCGGGAGAACCTTTTCTATCAGGTGAAGCCGAAATCAAGGGTTGAATCCCAGATGCTCGGGTTCCTCAGGGCTCATCACGCCGAATCGGGCATTATTTATCGGACGACCCGCGATTCGGTGATGGAGACTGCCGACTTCCTTGCTTCCAAAGGGATCGGTGCCCTCCCCTATCACGCGGGGTTGTCCCCAGAGGAGCGAAACAAAAACCAGGAGGCGTTTAACAGGGATGAGGCTCAGGTGATCGTGGCGACGATCGCCTTCGGAATGGGCATAGACAAATCGAACGTAAGGTTCGTCCTCCATGCAGACCTTCCCAAGAATATGGAAAGCTATTACCAGGAAACGGGTCGCGCCGGGCGTGACGGAGAGCCGGCCCATTGTCTGCTTCTTTTCGGCAGGGGGGACATCCCGAAGGTCCGATATTTCATCGATAGGATAGAGGACGAGAACGAACGCTCCATTTTGCTTCGCAAGCTGAATCGGGTCGTTGAGTATGCATCCCACAATGTCTGCAGGAGGAGACAGCTCCTCGGATTTTTCGGAGAGGACTATCCCAAAGATAATTGCGGCGGCTGCGACATATGCACGGGCTCCGTCGAGCAGATCGATATAACCGTGGACGCGCAGCTTATAATGTCGGCTATTTCAGAGACCCGGCAGAGGTTCGGAATAGGCCATGTCGTAGACATCGTGACCGGCGCCGACACAAAGCGCGTCCGCGAACTGAAACACCATGAAATAAAGGCCTACGGCGTGGGAAAACATAATGATAAACAACACTGGAGGTTCCTCGTCGGTGAGCTCCTCGCACAGGACATGATCAGACAGGAAGGCGATCCTTATCCGGTGCTGAAGCTGACTCAGAAGGGCCTTGGTGTGCTTTACGGCAGGGAAGAGGCGAAGGCGCTGAAGAGGCAGGAGGTGATATCAAAGACAAAACCGGCAGCGGGGAGTGGTTCCGGACAGTATGATGAAGCCCTTTTCGAAAGGCTTCGCCGTCTCAGGAAAAGGATGGCCGAAGAACATCGCGTTCCGCCCTACGTCATCTTCTCGGACAAGACCCTTCACGAGATGTGCAGACACCTTCCCGCGACTTTGCCGGACATGAGAAGGATCAGCGGAATCGGCGACGCAAAGCTTGAGCGCTACGGGGAAGAGTTCATTCGGGAGATTAACAAGTATTTGGATGAAAATCCGGATGTTGCGGTTCCCGAAGGGGAAACGGACAATTTCGGATCCCGTGTCGGAGTATCAAAGGCCGGGAAGAAAGGCAAGACGGTCGAAGAGACCTATGAGTTTTTCAAAAAGGGAATGTCCCTTGAGGATATCGCCAAATTGCGCAAGCTCTCTCCTTCCACGATCTCCTCACACCTTGAACAGCTTATCCGCGAAGGGCGAGAGGTAGATATCGACCGCCTCGTCGATCCGGCGAAGCGGAAAGAGATCGGCGAACTTTTCCTGTCGATGGGACAATGGGCTTTGAACCCCGTTATAGAGCACTTCAACGGCACGGTGAGTTACGAAGAGGCACGGATTGTAAGGGCGTGGATGCTAAGGGGAGTAAATGGTTGAAGCCCGTTGAGTACTGTTCCCGCAGCGCCCCAACGATTGACGGAGCATCAGAATTCATATATCATATATATGAAAGGAGGAGGCGATGAAGAGGACAACAATCTTTGCTGACGATGATCTCCTGAATGAGATAAGGGAAATTTCCAGGGAAGAGAACAAAAGTGTGGCGGAAATTGTGCGCGAAGCAATGCTTGGATACATTCAGAAAAAAAGACAAAAAAAGAAGACGGTTTCTTTTATCGGTATCGGCAGCAGCAACAGGAAAGACGTTGCTGAAAGGCACGAGGAGTTGCTCTGGAAAAAGGCTACAAAATAGAATCCATTATAGTCGATACCGGCATCGTTTATGCGCTTGCCGACAGAAAGGATTCATGGCACAGGCCGGCCGCTGACTTTGTGACCTCTTTCCAAGGGCGACTAGTTATTACTTCAACTGCCATACCCGAAGCCTGTTATCTCCTTAATTCATATCTAGGTCAATCGGCGGAGATCGGTTTTCTTACTTCATTAATCAACAGGGAACTTCTCGTTGAACACTTCACCTCTCATGATCTTGCCCGCTCCATCGAGCTGCTCAAGAAATACGATGGGCTCAACCTCGGCCTCGTGGATGCATCGGTCATAGCCATTTCCGAGAGATTGAAAATAAGGAAGGTCCTTACCACCGACAGGCGACATTTTTCCACCGTAAGGCCCAAACACTGCGAGTCGTTTGTTCTGCTGCCGTAAATCCCGAACTGTTCGGCTGTACCGGATAAGAAAAATCATCGCAAAACAGCTCTGATAAGCTTCAGAATAATGCGAAGTTTGTCAGGGTCTACCCCCTTGAGGAGCATATCCACTTTCGCCTTAACAGCTCGTTGGCTTTTCTCCCGATGTTCAAACTCAAAAAAATCTTTCAACTCAACATTTTATCTCGATTTCAATATCAGGAAGTGGCCAGTTCTGGTATTCATTTGGATATTCACCGGTTTCGAGGAAGTGCAGGACTGCTTCTCTGACCGAAGGCCAAACCTTTGCCTTCTCTGATGATTTTTTGAGGTCTTCAAATGCCCCGAGGCCGGGACGCTCAATAAAATCATCGGCGCGAAGGGCTGCGACGAATGCCCAATCCTTTCTGAGTCTTCGAATTTCAAGCAGTTCATCTTTCAGAGAACGGGCAATGCCGGGACTCTTTTTCAAGGTTGCCGTTATCCCTTTGCGAATCCATTCCTCTGCCTCATCCGTGCGACCTGCCTTCCGAAGATGCTTCACGAGGCGAACATAACTATGGGTCCTTTCTGCCTCCTGTTTGCATAAGAAAAGAACCTCATCCCGCCGCCCTGCATTTTCCAAGGCTGAAATAATCCGGTCGGTCAATCTGTCACGTCGGTAATCGCGGGAAAACGAGTCTTCCGGACCTTCGCACTTCAGGTCGCCAAGACGACCCAGGAGTCTGTCGGCAAGCACACTCCACTCCTTCTTGCTGAACTTCCGCTTCCAAAATACTTCGAGGCCATTACAAAATCTTGCCGCATCAGGCAGGTACAGGGCAGACAGTATGGGGATTATCGCTTTAGCTGATGGTTTCATGACATCGTGAACAGCCCGCTCTCATCTCCCAGCGCTCTTTTGCGAAATGTTTGCTATCAGTTCTCTGAAGGTTGAAAAGATATTTTTCAGGAATTCCGTTTCCGGCAGGGGTATCTTCATATAAGACGTGCCGGTTCTGTCATCTTTGCCGATCATGGCAGCGAAGTGATTCTCAAGCGGTCGGCCGGCAGCTGGGGGCGGTTGTGAAAGGGCCTTGCTCAGACCCATCAGGAATTGGGCTCCGCTCATGAGGAAATTATTCAAGGACTCGATATTTTTCCTCTCGCTTTCCCGGCCAATTTCCATCTCGCCTGCCTGCCCTCCGACAGCGTCCACGATGTCTGCGGCCTTGCCGGCTTCCTTCTCTTCCGCTTCCCTCCGCCTCTCCTGCTCGGGGTCCGCCTTCTCCAAATTCTCTGTTGCCGCTTCGACGGTCTTCATGAGCCTCTTGAGTTGGGACTCG
>JAJZPM010000015.1 GCA_021811105.1 Nitrospirota bacterium
GGATACCCTTTAAGCCTGTGATACAAGGCGGAAAGATAGGGAATTTCCAAATCGAAAGAATCTGGATCGAGAGCCTGATACCGTATGGCAATTATCGCGGGGCCATAATAGACGACAGCGAAAAGATCTGGCTCGGCCTTGATACGAGCATCAAAGTGAAGGACTATACTTATAGTAATCCGATAGATATCTTTCAGCAATCAGCCATCGGCAATCAGTTCTCCGCTATAAGAGACGAATACCTCGGCGCAGTGCAAACCCAAACGCCGCTTGAATACATGGAAACGAAGCTTACAGCCGACGGGTATCAGCTTTCAGACTTGATGCTGACAAAGACCCTCGTCCCCGAAATACTGAAAATCCTTCCTGCGAGCCTGCAGTTCATGCAAAAAACCATAACCCATGAATACACCGAGATCCCCGATGAGCTGAAGCACAAAGTGAGGTTCACGGCAACAGACAAAGACAATAACGAGCTTTTCACTACTACCCTTGACACTATGGAACTCTCAAACAAACAGGTAGCCTTGAGCTACGAACCCGAGACAGTCGAAGACCAGCAGATAATCGACTCTTATGGGGGACTGGATAACACTCCGGTATATCTGGTGAGGTTGAGGCCTGTGCTTAAGGTGGATGGCGAAAGGATGATCGTCGGCAGAGACGGCCTTCCGATGGGCGCTGATTATGACCTGACAATAGAACTGATCTCCCCCAATGGGACGGAGAGGATAACAAATACGCAGATCACAGGCAATATGGTAGCGATAGGGATAGTAGGTGGTAAAGTAACCCCCTCCGGCTCCCCCTTGCCTCAAGGGGGAGACACTGTAACTCCCTCGCCCCTTGGGGGAGAGGGTGGGGGTGAGGGGGACAAAGACGCAGAAGAGCTTCTCTACGAAGAGGCTATGCACTACATAGACAGATGGAACAAGGCGGAGGACGAACTTGCGTCGCTCCTTCACCTGGCGGTATCGAGACCTGTTCCCACGGTTGCAATGGTAGGCGGTGTGATCGATGTTACCTATCTCCTTGACATGCCCCACGGGTTTGAATGGAAAGGGGTGTTTGTCGATGCGTCACTACGCGCGATTAATCTTGTAGGGACGAACGGCGGTTCAGTAACCCCCTCCGGCTCCCCCTTGCCTCAAGAGGGAGAGAAGTACAGGCAAAGGATATTCATGCAATTGTCCGCCCTCCAGGGCTCTGTGCTTGAGCACCGGATATTCGAAGACGATTTCGGGGTGGATTCGATCTCTACAGCTAAAATGTTGCAGATCGAAGGGGCGATTCATGAATTGCCCATACTCGACAAAACAAATATCGATACCGTCCTTCCCACACTCGACCTCGTCGAAAACATCAAGGAAGACATCACGAACGTCGTCAATCAGGGCCTTGTCGTGCGTATTCCCGACAGCGAGATCACGTACAAAGACTGGACCGGCATCGGTTATATCAAGGAAGATCCCTCAACCGGTGAGGCCGGATATATGCTTTCGGGCATGCTGGCCTCATCAAGTCCCGACCTGTCGGGAATCGCGGGAGGGATGACGGCGGTATCTCCAGACAGGTGGAGGACTCAAAATTTAAGATCACTGCTCAGTGATCCTTTCACCCCGCGATCGGAAAACAAGAAGGTTTTACCCCTTGGAGTAGTTATTGCCTTTCCTTTTGACGGTATGGTCGTTGCTTCATCGGCAATCGACGTGGAAGGGCTTGTCAGTGATCCCGGCTCGTCGGTTGAGGTCAATGGGGTAAAGGCAGCGGTCTCACAAGACGGCAGGTTCATCGCAAAAGGGGTCTTGCTCACAGAAGGCAGCAATCATATAACGGCAGGGGCAAAAGATCCCCTCGGGCAAGAGGCGGCATATACGGTAACTGTAGAGAGGACCACTCAGGATGCACCTCCGCTTATGGTTTCGATCGTATCCCCTGAAAACGGCGACGTGATAAACAGGCCATCGGTAATAGTAAAGGGGACGATAACAACGGATGCCAAAGAGGTTTCGATCAAGGTCAACGGGGTGCTTGCCGAGGTGTACGGCAATCAGTTTGTCGCCAATGGCATAACCTTGACCGAAGGGGACAACACCATTGTCGCATATGCTTCCGACACTAACGGGGCCACGGGCAGGGCAGAGGTGACGGTGAAAGCAATAACCACCGGTCCCTACATAAGTCTGAGCGCCAATATCACAAGCGGCATACCGGCGCTGATTACGTACTTTGCGGTAGCAACTGAGTTGCCGAACCCCGTCATGACATACGAGATGGACTTTGAGGGAGACGGCGTCATGGATTATACTGGAGCTGCATTCGAGGACATCTCCTTTACCTATACGGCAGAGGGGATATATTATCCTACCCTGAAGGTGACTGACGATCAGGGGAACATCTATTCGGATACGATCCCGGTCGTGGTCTTAAATAAAAAAAAGCTCGATGCACTGCTGAAGGAGAAGTGGGAGGGGATGAAGGCGGCGCTGTTAGCTGGGGATATGGAAAAAGGATTGAGCTACATTATCCGCTCTGCACAGAGTCGTTATCGGGAGGCTTTTCAGGTGATAATTGAGGAACTTCCCCATATTGTCTCAGCCATGCAGCCTATAGAGCTTATCTATCTGGTGGAAAATGCAGCAAAGTACCGTATCAACAGGGTTCAGGACGTTGATGGGCAACAAAGGACATTTAGCTACTATATCTACTTTACAAAAGACGCAATAGGCAACTGGAAAATCGATCGGTTTTAGAACGAGGATAATTTATGAAAGACCATGTGATTAGGATACTGCTCATTATGCTGATTACAACTGCGGGCTGCGCCGTCACCGAGCGCTATGATCAGTACCTAGGCAAAGTGGTAGATGCCGAAACAAAACAGCCGCTGGAAGGGGCCGCAGTAGTGGTTGTTTATAACACGCAGCATTGGGGCCTTGCAGGCTCGGTGACTTACTATGCCGATGCTCAAGAGACTGTGACAGACAAGAACGGGGAATTTAGGATCCCATCGATAAGGCTCTATACGTTGCAGATACTGAGTGGCTGGGAGCAGCACCCGAGAGTGACTATTTTTAAACCGGGATACGGCTGCTATCCAACACACAAATATGCAGCACCGAAGTTTGAATATGGCTCGCTGCCTCCGAATCAATATGTGACGATTGAACTGTCCAAGTTAATCACAAAAGAAGAACGGTTACAGAATTACGGATGCTATCCCAGCGAAAGTGTTCCGGAAGTAAAATACGAGAAATTATTTCATTTAATACAGCAGGAGAGAGAAGATATAGGACTGGATCCAAGCAGATCACCCCAGAGGAGTGCTAAATGATTTGGGATGATATTAAGATCTTGCTTGTCCTTATGATCCTTTTTACAGCCGACTTAGCCTATTCATATGATAATGAATATATCCATCCAGCCGTCAACGAAATGGCTGCAAAACAATCGGAGAATATTACTTTAAGGATGCATGATCTTACCTTTCTAAAGGGGATTGATAGCATCTTGAATGGAAAGGAAATCTATAGATGGCTTCGGGAAGGAGGAAAACAAGAAGACATACCTGACATCCGTTCAAACAATCACTTCCACGATCCTCTTAGGGTATGGAGCGCGGCGGGACTCAAGAGCGGGACCTTGGGGGCTTCATCTCTTGTATGGGCGCAAGAGCAGTCGCTGGGCGGGCATATCGTCATTGGCGGAGACCGGTCGTGGAAAAAAGCAAGGACGATGTTTTATGAAGGATTGACAGTAAGCGATAGGGGTACTCGAGAAAAGAGGCTGGTATATGTCTTTCAGTCTTTGGGGCAGATAATGCACCTCATTGCTGATGTGTCCGTGCCAGCCCATGTCCGAAATGATATACATGTGTTTCCTTATGAGGTGCTTGGCCACCAAGTTGGAAGCCGATGGCAAACCTATGAAAGCTGGGCAAAACGCCGAATGACGTCCAATACCACAGGCGTATTAAACTTCGTTGGGGTGAGGCCGGCAACCGATATATTTGACCGCGCAATAAAAACGACAGCGGCACCCGTGGCCATCTCAGCGTTATGGGACACTGACACATATACTGGTGCTGATATCCGCACAGCAACAGGCTTCAATATTGGGTTGGCCGAGTACACTAACGCCAACTTCTTCAGTGAAGACACGATATTCAGGGACTATCCTCATCCGACTTACGACGACACTAATTATCAAGTCGCTATGAATTCGCCTGTCTTGGTTGATGCTGAAGATGGCAAACTTGACAGCAGGGCGTACATAAAAAAGACTGTTGGCGATGCTGATGCGCGCCTCGCAGCCTTCAGTTATATTTCTTATGATATCCTGAAAAAGGGCAAAACTGAGTTATCACCTTTCGTATTGGATGACGAAGTGTATAAAGACTACTCTGCCCTTCTCATCCCCCGCGCAGTCGGGTACACCACTGCATTACTCGACTACTTCTTTCGTGGCGACATCAGGCTCGGGTTCGAGACAAGTCCTGTGGCGGGATACGTATTTACCAACAATACCGGCGAGAAGATGGAAGGGGACTTCGATATCTACTATGACACTCCGGCCGAAACGAGGGCCCCTCTTTGGCGGGGGACGGGGTGGATTGGGCCAAACGGAGACCGTGCCGCCGGCATCGACTTCATCCCGCCTGCCGATGAAAAGGAGGGTGGGAAGTATATAGTCGTTTTCAAAGGGAAGATGGGCAACGAAGACGGGGCCGTGGCGGGCTATGTCTTTCACCGGCTTATCGAGATAAGCCCTCCGGAGCGGTTTGTCTATTCTATGATCTCAGCCGATGAAAATACCAGGCAATTTACCGAACTTCGGGCCAAGGTGCGAAACGCCTCAAACGAGACAATAGGCAGCGGCAGCCTCCAGGCGGTGGTCAAATACAAAAAAACGGTTGATGATGAAACATACTCCTATACAGTATCGGGGGCCCGGCCGGTAAGCTCCCTGAGTGAAACCGCATCCGAATTTACCTTTGACTTCAGGCAAGAGCCGATTCCGATCGATGCCACGGATGTCAGACTTATCATCCTGTTCAAAGGCATGATTGGACAGGAGCAAAACGCCCTGGCAATGGGTGAGCGTGACATCAGCGAGCCCACACCTGTGGACTTCTTCAACAACATGGACCTGGTCTGCATCGACGGATCGTGGTATGTTGCGGGGAGCCAGGAGGCCGTAGCCCAGGTCGATGCGGATCATGATGGTGTCCCGGAGTGGGACATCTATCCCCATGATATTCAGGACGCCTATCTTAAGGTATCTCCGGGAAACGCAGGGAAAGAGGCAGGACCTGGAGATTTTACCTTCCATATCTCCTCCCTGAAAGCAGGGGGATTCTCCCGGGCGTACGTCCTCAGTGAATACGAGGCAAGCCATAGCTCGCATGTTACGAAGGTAACAGCGGAGGCCGCTGATACCTGGCCCCATGCCATCGGTCAAAAGACGTGGCCGGGTGCGGCGCTGAAAAATCAGGTCGAACTGCACGGAGACGAGGGGTATTGCCGGACGGTAGGACTGCCCGCCCCTTGCTATGTGGACAACAGAAACGTCATGTATCCTTTCCGTGGGCGGCAGATGTGGGGTTCGATGGGGGTCATCTTCGACAATCCGCCGTTTCCGCCAGGGAGCACGTGCGAGTGGGATGCGCTGAGGTAATAGGGGCAATTCATGTATTGTGCCCTGCTGTCCCCGAAATCCTGTCACGTGATAATGTCATACAAGCTTACCGTCCGCTGCATAAGCTTTACTCCCACCGAAATTTTGTGATAAACTTTCTTATCTTCGGTTCTCACGATTAAACCCTCAATGAATGTGTCCAAACACTATGCGATAGGTATTGACCTCGGAGGTACCAACCTCAGAGTTGCGCTTGTAGCGGAAGACGGCGAAATATTGAAAAAAATCAAGAAGCCGTCGAACGAACAGGTCATGAGTTCTATCGTCGAATCGATCGGAGAGATCAGGCATGACGGAATTCAGGGGATAGGACTGGGGACCGCCGGACTCGTAGACAGAGAAAACAAGCGTGTATTCTTTTCCCCTAATCGTCGCGCAATTGAAGGTATCGATATCGCGGCTGAACTGCACGGGAAGTTCGGCGTCCCGGTCTTTCTGGAGAATGACGCGAACGCGGCCGCCCTGGGGGAGAAGATCAGCGGCGCCGGAAAAGGGTTCGGGACCTTTGTCCTCCTCACGCTTGGCACCGGCATCGGCGGGGGAATCATCTATAAAGGAAAACTGATTGAGGAATCGGCTGAAATCGGGCATATGAGCATACAGGCCGACGCGGAAAAGTGTCCCTGCGGTAACCTAGGGTGTCTCGACAACTACGCCTCTGCGAGGGCGATGATATCCAAGGCGGTCTCGATGCTCGAGAAGGGTACGGAGAGCCTGCTGAAGGAATGCTGCAAGGGGAGTATTTATAAGATCACCTCCGAAGATATATACAGGACTGCGCTCGAAGGCGACACGCTTTCCAGGGAGATACTGAAAGAGGCGGGGAAGTATCTGGGAGTCGGGCTTGCGAATATCATCAACATCCTGAGTCCCAAGGCGATCATTCTGTCCGGCGGTCTCGTCGGGGCCTGGAACATATACGTGCAGGAGGCGATAAAAGAAGCTTCCAGACGGGCCTTCAAAGACCTCTTCGATTCTGTAAAGATCATCCCTTCCTCACTCGGAGACAACGCGGGGATCATCGGTGCGGCCTGTCTCGTATTCAAGGAACTCTCCAGAGATTTTCCTCTGCCCTGAGACATGCCTAAAAATATACGCAATTTCTCGATTATCGCGCATATCGACCACGGGAAGTCCACGCTCGCAGACAGGCTCCTCGAGTACACCGGAGCGCTCAGTGCGCGCGAGATGACGGAGCAGGTACTGGACTCTATGGACCTCGAGAGAGAGCGCGGCATCACGATAAAGGCGCATGCGGTCCGGCTCTCCTATAAGGCCGATGACGGGAAGCAGTATATCCTTAATCTCATCGATACGCCTGGTCACGTCGACTTTTCCTATGAGGTTTCACGGAGTCTTGCCTCCTGCGAGGGGGCACTTCTTGTGGTCGACGCCACCCAGGGGGTGGAGGCTCAAACGCTCGCCAACGCCTACCTCGCCGTGGAGCATGACCTCGAAATCATCCCAGTGATCAATAAGATCGACCTGCCGAGCGCGGAACCGGAAAAGACCAAGGAACAGATTGAGGACGCCATCGGTATCGATTGTTCCGAGGCGGTGCTGGCGAGTGCGAAGGAAGGGATAGGCACCCATGAGATTCTCGAGGCAATCGTGAAAAAGATCCCGCCGCCTTCCGGGTCGGACGACAGGCCCCTGAAGGCGTTGATCTTTGATTCGTGGTTCGACAATTACCAGGGCGTTATCGTCCTCGTCAGGGTATTCGACGGCAAGGTGAGGCCGGGAAGGAAGATCAGGATGATGGCTACGGGGAATGTCTTCGAGGTCTCCCAGGTCGGGGTATTTACTCCTAAGATGGAGACAGCGGCAGAACTGCCTGCTGGAGAGGTAGGGTATATCATCGCCGGCATCAAGAGTGTGACCGATACCAAAATTGGAGATACCGCCACCGATGCCGACAACCCCGCCACCGAGCCCTGCCCGGGCTATAAAGACATCAAGCCGATGGTGTTTTGCGGTTTCTATCCCACCTCGACACACCAGTATGAGAACCTGAGGGACGCGCTGAACAAACTCCGGCTGAACGACTCGTCTTTCAATTACGAGCCCGAGACTTCGCTTGCACTCGGATTCGGCTTCCGGTGCGGATTCCTCGGCCTGCTGCACATGGAGATCATACAGGAACGCTTGGAGCGGGAGTTTGACCTTTCTCTTTTGAGCACGGCGCCTACGGTTGTCTACAGGGTCACGAAAGCGGGCGGCGATATCATCTATATCGAAAACCCGGCGCTTCTCCCCGACAAGTTCGAAAAGATAGAGGAGCCTTTCGTGGTCACCACGATCTTCGTCCCCAAGGACTTCATCGGCCCCGTCCTGGACCTCTGCCAGGAGAAAAGGGGCGTCCAGAAGAATTTCTCGTATATCGGCAAGGACAGGATAAAGGTCGAATACGAGCTTCCGCTGAATGAGATCCTCTGGGACTTCTACGACAGATTGAAGTCCCTGTCGAAGGGTTATGCGTCCATGGACTATGAGTTCCTCGGGTACCGCGAATCGGACCTCGTGAAGCTGAATATCCTCCTTAACGGCGAGCCTGTCGACGCCCTTTCCTTGATAGTTCACAGGGACAAGTCGTATTATAAGGGACGACAGTTGACCGAGAAGCTCAGGGAGATCATCCCGAGACAGATGTATGAGGTCGCGATTCAGGCGTCTGTCGGCAGCAAGATCATCGCCCGGGAGACGGTCAGGGCACTGAGGAAAGACGTGATCGCCAAATGTTACGGCGGCGACATTACACGAAAGAGGAAGCTGCTCGAAAAACAGAAGGAGGGCAAGAAACGGATGAAGCAGGTGGGGAGGGTCGAGCTTCCCCAGGAGGCCTTTCTTGCGGTTTTGAAGGTGAAATGAAGGCAAAGAAGAAGAAATCGAGCATACGGGAGACTATCGAAGCGATCGTAACCGCCTTTTTTATTGCGATTGTGATCAGGACGTTCGTGATCCAGGCGTTTAAGATACCGTCGGGGTCGATGATCCCGACGCTTTTGGTGGGAGACCATATCCTGGTGAATAAATTCCTTCTCGGGACCCCGGTCGATATTCCCTTTACGAACGTCAACCTTTTCCATATGCCGGGCCTGAGAAATCCCAAAAGGGGGGATGTCATCGTCTTTAAGTACCCGGAGGACCCCAAGAGGGACTTTATAAAAAGGGTAATAGGCATCGGCGGCGACGTAGTCATGGAAAAGGACAAGAATATATATGTAAACGGCCGCAGGCTCGTGGAGCCATATGTCCGGCACGTGGACAACGAGATCAAACCAGGTCAGTTCGACAGGAGGGACAATTTCGGCCCGATCGTTGTCCCCAAAGGGTCTGTCTTCGTGATGGGCGACAACAGGGACCAGAGCTATGACAGCAGGTACTGGGGCTTTGTCGACGATTCGGAGATCAAAGGCAAGGCGATTATCATTTATTGGTCCTGGGACAGCGACAAATCATGGCCGCGATTTAACAGGATAGGGATGCTGATACATTGAGAACAGGCAGCGAAAACCGGGGTTTTATCAAGGGCTTTTTCCTGCTGGCCCTTTTTGTCGGAGTGTCATTCCTGCTGATATCCTTTGGCAAGCCGTACTATCGCTACAACACGCTCCGATCACACACAAAAGATATTCTGATGATGGAGCTTGGAAATATCGGCACAATCAAGGAAAATGTGATGGCTGAGGCGGTCGAACTCCACGTGCCGCTGGAAGAAGAAAACCTTTCGGTGACCCAGCAGGGGCCGAATGGGAAGGTGATAAAGGTCAAGGCGACCTGGTCGGAAACGGTGAATTTCTGGGACTACTATCAGAAGCGGCTCGATTTCGACATGGAGGAGGAGTACTGATTGTTTACCGGCTTGGTGGCGGAGATGGGAGAGGTCCTCTCGCTGAAGAAGAGAGACAGCGGAGCGAGGCTCTTCCTGGACGCGAAGTCTCTTGCCCCGAATGCCAGGCTAGGTGACAGCATCTCGGTGAACGGGACCTGTCTCACCGTAGACGAAATCAAAGGCGGGACTCTTGCCTTTGATCTCTCCGATGAGACATTACGTTCGACAAACCTCGGCAGATTAACGACAGGGGCCGGAGTGAACCTTGAGCCTTCCTTGAGGCTCGATTCGAGACTTGGAGGCCATTTCGTTACCGGCCATATCGACGGAGTGGGAACGATCAGGACAAAGGCACGTACAGGGGACGTCTATAAGATCGTGATCGCTGCCGATGACGGCCTCACCGGATTTCTTGTTGAAAAAGGCTCGGTCGCGGTGGATGGGATCAGCCTCACGGTTGTGGACGTGTTGAAAGACGGTTTCTCTGTGGTGATCATCCCCCATACCGCATCCCTGACTACGATAGGATTCAAGGGGCCGGGCGAGACGGTGAACATTGAGGTTGATATTTTAGGCAAGTATGTAGCAAAATTCCTGCAAAAGGGGAAGGATTCCCGCTTTATGCAGACCCTCTCAAGAGAGGGCTTTCTGTAATCCTCTCCCCAGTCCCGAAATGTATGGTAAGGAGAATGTGAAATGAGCAGACATACATGCAACACGATAGATGAGGCGATCGAAGACCTGGCGAAAGGCAAGATGGTGATCCTGGTCGACGACGAAGACAGGGAAAATGAGGGCGACCTCTGCATGGCCGCCGAAAAGGTCACTCCCGAGGCGATTAATTTTATGGCCAAATACGGAAGGGGGCTTATATGTCTTTCGCTTAGCCCCGAACGGATCAACGAACTGAAGCTCCCGATGATGACGGACGATAATACCTCCTCGTTCGGCACCGCATTTACGGTCTCGATAGAGGCGAAGAAGGGCGTTACGACCGGCATCTCGGCAGCAGACCGTGCGACGACGATCCTGACCGCTATCAATCCGGCAATGAAGGCCGAAGACCTCGCGAGACCCGGGCATGTGTTTCCGCTCAGGGCGCGGCCGGGAGGAGTGCTGCAGAGGGCCGGGCAGACCGAAGGGTCCGTCGACCTTGCCCGTCTTGCCGGACTTTATCCGGCGGGGGTGATCTGCGAGATCATGAGCGATGACGGCACGATGGCGCGGATGCCCGAACTTCTGGAGTTTTCGAAAAAACACGACCTGAAGATCGTCACGATCAAAGACCTTATCGGACACCGGATCAGGACCGAGCGCTTTGTTCACCGCGTTTCGACGACGAAACTCCCGACTGAATTCGGAGAATTCACGGTAATCGCCTACTCGAACGAAGTCGACAGCAACGTGCATCTCGCTCTGGTCAAGGGGGAGATCAAGCCGGGAGACGATGTGCTGGTGAGGGTGCATTCCGAATGCCTTACCGGTGACGTCTTTGGGTCCAGGCGTTGCGACTGCGGCGAGCAGCTCCACCGGGCGATGGAGATGATAAACGAAAAGGGCCAGGGGGTCATGCTCTACATGAGGCAGGAGGGAAGGGGAATCGGCCTGGTGAACAAGTTAAAGGCTTATGAACTCCAGGACAAAGGGCTCGACACGGTCGAGGCAAATATCAAACTGGGGTTCAAAGCCGACCTCAGGGACTACGGGATCGGCGCGCAGATACTCGTCGACCTTGGCGTAAGGAAGATGCGGCTGATGACGAACAACCCCAAGAAGATCGTCGGCCTGGAAGGATACGGACTGAAGATGGTCGAGAGGGTACCGATGGAAACGAGCCCGCACGAAAGGAACCTGGTATATCTCAAGACAAAGAAGAAAAAACTCGGCCATATGCTGAGTAACGTGTGATTTGCTGAGGAGGGAGAGATGAAAATTATTCAGGGAGAGCTCCAGGCAAAGGGCCTGAAATTCGCGGTGGTAGTGAGCAGGTTCAACGACTTTATCACCGGCAAGCTCCTTGACGGCGCGGTCGATGCGCTGCTCAGGCACGGGGCGGAAGAGGAAGACATAGATGTGGTGAAGGTCCCGGGAGCGTTCGAGATCCCGCTTGCGGCCAAGAAACTTGCGACAAAGGGCACGTATCACGCGGTGGTCTGTCTCGGGACCGTGATCAGGGGGGCGACACCTCATTTCGAATATGTGGCGGCAGAGGTATCGAAGGGAGTTGCTTCCGCTTCTCTTGAGACGGGCGTGCCGATAGCATTCGGTGTGATCACCTCGGACACGATCGAACAGGCGGTCGAGAGGGCCGGGACCAAAAGCGGCAACAAGGGGTTCGATGCAGCAATCACCGCCATTGAGATGGCGCAAGTCATGAAGAAGTTATAAGTTAAAGGTAGAGAAGAGAGCCGAAAAGTGAGGAGCAACCCAGAGTGAAGGAAGTGAGTCTTAGACTATTCACTATTCACTATTCACTTTTCACTTCCATATGAACCGTCGCAGGGCAAGGGAGTATGCGCTCCAGATGCTATTTCAATCGGAGTTTGCCGGGAAAGACGGTGAAGAGACGGTCCCCGAGGATGCGGGCGCGGGCAAGAACGACAAAGAGGAGCTGAAACATTTTGCTACGGAGATCTACCGGGGGACCCTGAAGCACCTCGAGGAGATAGACCGGGTGATTCAGGAGGCCGCCGAACACTGGGACTTGCACAGGATGGCGGCGGTGGACAGGAATATCCTCCGGTTTGCCGTGTATGAAATACTCTACCGCCCCGACATTCCCTCTGCGGTGACGATCAACGAGGCGCTCGAAATCGCGAAGAAGTATTCGTCTCTTGAGTCCGTCCCGTTTATCAACGGCCTGCTCGACAGGATCGCCAGGAACTGCGCGAAGGCGTAGCTGTCTCCGTAATGAGTTGCTGTTAGCCATACGCTCCCTCTCTGCAATCGCATCTTCCCTGTTGTTGATTTTTCCTGGAAAAACTCATAATATGAATCACGTTGTCCAAAGGAGGGGATTGGATGTGACGAGGAAGCCTCGGGAGAAAGAGGGAGATGTAGCTTCCGACAAAGAGTTACACGGAGGTCATCGGGGACGCCTCAAGTCTCGATTCCTGAAAGAAGGGCTTGATAGTTTCGAGGATCACCAGGTGCTTGAGCTGCTTTTATTTCAGACTATCCCCCGTATTGATACAAATCCGATTGCCCACCGGCTGATGCAGCGTTTTGGAAGTCTTTCCTCTGTGCTTGAGGCCGACCCAAGAGACCTGGCGTCTGTAGAAGGTATCGGATTGAACGCAGCCTCCTTCCTCTCGATGATTCCACAGCTCACCAGAAGATACTTTCACGACAGGGTGAGACATTCACGGAAGGCCCTCAATACCTCGGAGGCCGCCGCAGAGTATCTTGCCCCTCTCATGGCCGGTCGGCCGGAGGAAGTGTTTTATCTCGTCTGTCTTGATTCCCAGCTCAAGGTACTTTATCCTGCCCTGATAAGCGAGGGTACGGTGAAGGATGCGCTTGTGCACCCACGGCACGTCGTCGAGGCTGCGGTGAGACACAAGGCTGCCTCCGTGATCCTTGCGCACAACCATCCTGCCGGAAGCGCCAAGCCATCTACCCATGACCATAGGCTGACTCGTAATCTGGTGCAGGTGCTCGGAGGCATCAATGTGCAGGTTGTTGATCACATCATCGTGGCGGGGGAGCAGATTTACAGTTTCCAGCGCGAAGGGACATTGCCCACATTTGAGGCGGTGCGGTAAGATAACGACGATCAGAGTGAATTTCAATGACAACTGAAGCCGATGCCAGAATGCTGATAGATATGCTGCTTGAAAGAGCAGGCTGGACCATTACGAACAAAGCACAGGTTTCCACAGAGGAAGCGGCTGCCGACGGAAGGGCTGATTATTTGCTGAAAGACTCCCGTTCAAGGCCACTTGCTGTTATTGAGGCAAAACGTTTTGCTGTCGATCCATATACGGCCAAGGAGCAGGCGCGGGACTATGCAGCATCCCTCGGAGCTCCCTTCATCATGATGAGCAACGGTCAGGAGCATTTTTTTTGGGATTATACAGACGGTGGAGATGCTCGCGCTATTATCGGAATGCCCGCGCAGGCCGACCTTGAGCGACGGGCCAACATTAAAATCCATCGGAAGGCTTCTCTTCAGGAATCATTAAGTGCTCTCTCATATCCGCTTCGCTTTATGTTCAAGGGGGAGGAACTCGAGGCCCGGCCGTATCAGTTGGAATGTTTGAAAAAGGCGGATGAAGCGCTTATCACTGGTCGAAGAAGAATGCTGCTTGAAATGGCTACCGGCACCGGCAAGACGCTGACAATTGCCATGCTGATGAAACGCTGGTTTCAGTCCGCCGTTATCTCTCGAGTTTTGTTCCTTGTCGATCGGATTGAACTTGCAAAACAGGCGAAGGAGACATTTGACGAATATCTGTGCGACTGGCCTGCCGTAATCTTATACGGCGGCAGACGGAGCCTTGAGGGACAGATCGTCGTGGGGACACTCGACACAATCGCAGGTCAACTCGGGCCGAATGGCTTCGGTCATGCTTATTTTGATCTTGTGGTAACGGATGAGTGCCACCGCTCCATCTACAATACGCACCGGGCAACACTGGGGCACTTTGACGCCATCCATATCGGCCTCACGGCGACGCCGAACCCCGGCGAACTTCACTGGATCAGTGAGCATGAACGTAGACTGGTACGTAATACGTATATCTTTTTCGACTGTTGGGATGCGGCAAAACAAGAAGGACGTCCGACATTTGAATACGGTATTCAGAGGGCCATTAAAGAGGGTCACCTTGCAAAGTACCGCATTTATCATGCCGAAAGCGTGCTCACGTATGAAGGCGCTGAATGGGAAGGGGAGGAAATAAAGCCGGGCAGTTGGGGACGGGATGTCGAATCCGAAGACCGGCTGACGACAATAATTCAGGAGTACTATTCGGCGGATGCTGAGAGGGCAGTCCTGCGACCGAGGAAAACTATCGTCTTCTCCGTATCCGAAAGACAGGCTGCGGTATTGGTCAGGTTGTTCAATAACATTTTGTCGAATGAAGACTGTCTTAGAATTGCCGAACAGACAGGCCGAACTCCTTCTCAGGTGAGACAGGACTTTGCCAAGAAGATTACCTGCTATACCAACAACGGCAATCCTAAACCTGTCATGGACGAATTCAAGTATGATCCTCTGCCCGTCATCGCAGTTTCGGTGGACATGCTCGATACGGGTTACGACCACAAGGAAGTGGAAAACCTGGTCATGCTGAGGCCGACACGCTCCGCGATCAAATATGCGCAGATGCGAGGGCGGGGAAGCCGCCTCTGTCCGCGAATTGAAAAGACAGAGTTCATTATCTACGACTTCGCGGGTAACACAAAGAGGTTTAACGATCAGGGGGAGGCTTATCAAAAGCCGAGAATCGTGGGGGCATCGCCTGCAGCGGGCGCACCTTATTCTGTGAAAGAAAATGAAGAAGTACCGACTGCTGCGGCTGATGAGAGACGTTTTCAAGCCAGACGAGACGAATTTCTTGTTATTGGCAAAGGTTCGCTTGTCGACGAGATACGCGCGCGCGAAATTATTCTTGTGGGTCCTGAGGGGCTTGCGATAGACCGCAAAACCTATCGTGAGAAGTGGGAGGAGAAGATTGTCGAACTAAGGAAGACCGATCCCGCAGTTGAGAAGATATTCAGCAGTGAAGAGCTTGCCGAACAGGAATGGGAAGACCTCGCCAGGCGTCTCAATTCTCCTGAATACTTCTTTAACGAAGAATCGCTTAGGCGGGCCTTTGAGCAGCCCACCGGCTCGCTTACTGACTTTATCCGCGTGGCCTTGAAACTGGACAGGTTTCTGACACGGGAAGAACGAGTGGAATCTGTCTTCAATACTTGGGTGGCTGAACATTCAAACAGCATCAACCCGGCTCAGGCCCAGATGCTCCGCCTACTGAAGGCACGAGTCATGACTGGTGAAGAAATAACTATGAAGCTGTTCAGTCAGCCGCCTTTCTCTCTCTGGGGCGGTTTGACGCGCATGGAGCAGCTTTTCGGCAGAGGGCAGCTGCTGCAGATGGTAGATGAACTGAACACATTGTTAGCAGCTTGAAATTATGAAACGAGGCATCTGAATGGACAGCGGCCAGATACAAAGCACTCTCAAGTCTCTTTGTAAAGTGATGTGGGACGGCAATGTCACCAATCCGATCACTTACGTCACTCAAATATCCTATCTGCTCTTTCTCAAGATGTTGGAAGAAATGGACCACGAACAGCAGGAAGCCCAAAACGGCAATTATCGCACATTGTTCGGAAAGTACAAGGTTGGTGACGAAAAACTGGATTTCGACCCCCTGCGCTGGAGTGTGCTGACATCGAACCCGGACAATGAAATCATGCTACGCATTTTGCGCGATACGCTGCCGCAACTTGCCGGGCATCCTCATCTCTCGCAAGGCGGGCGGGCCATTTTTCGCAATGCCTCAATTGTCATTCCTAATGGAGCTACCCTGCGGCGCGCAGTGGACATTATCGCGCCCATCTCGTTTCTCGGTATGGACGCTGATATCAAGGGTGATCTTTTTGAATACCTTTCCAGCGAACTCGGCGGTCAGAAAAAAGCCGCCCAATTTCGCACCCCACGCCACCTGATCCGAGTCATCACCCAAATGGTCAACCCGCAGATCGGAGACACGGTTTGTGACCCCGCGTGTGGTTCGGGAGGCTTTCTCATCGCAGCATATGAACATGTGCTTTTGGCAAATACGAGTCCGGAATTTATACACGAAAAGATCTCGCCCGATGGAATGGTCCGCAAGATCGGTATCGGCGACAAGCTCACCCGTGCACAGTGGGATTTTATGCAGACCAAAGCGTTCTATGGATTTGACGGCGACACGGACATTCTTCGCATGGCTGCCATGAATGCGATGCTGCACGGTTTCGACCGTTGCCCTATGGTGCAGCGGGATTCCATATGCGGTAGCGAAGACAGGTGGGATGAGATCAAGTTCGACTATATACTGGAGAACCCGCCGTTCTCCGGTTCGCGGGGCGATGCCAAAAGGTCTCTCCGTATCGAGAAGGGAGACAAGTACGTCCTCTTTCTCGCTCATGCCCTGCGCAGCCTGCGACCCGGCGGTACCGCCGGGATCATCTTCCCTAATGGTATTCTTTTCGGCGATACTGGGAGTCACATTACCGTCAAAGAACGGCTGCTGAGGGAATTTGACTTACAGGCTGTAGTGGTCCTGCCAAAGGGGATGTTCGAACCTTACACGCCAAATCCGACGTGCTTCTTTATCTTCAGGAACACCGGCAAACTAACTAAAAACGTCTGGTTCTTTAAGGTGGAAGGTGACGGATCGTCACTCTCCAAATCTCGCAAATTCGGTTCTCAATTCCGGAATGATTTTCCAGATCTGCTTAAAATGTGGCCTAAGCGCAAGACAGAAGAAGGTCGTGCGTGGTTGGTTCCGGCAAAGAAGATCATCAACAATAACTACAATATGACTCTCTCCAGCCTTGGCTTGATCGAGGCTGAAACAGTTGAACATCCCGAGCCGGAGGAGATTCTCATTTCCGCAGCTGCTAAAGAAGAGCGCATTCTCAAGCTTATTCAGGAGATGCGGGAACTTCTTGCGGAAGGGAATGGAAATGGTTGATTTTTTTCCAAACTCACCGTTCCCTAAAAAAAGCATTAAGAAACTGGTTCGAATAAATTATGGGAAGGGACTCGCCGCTAAAGAAAGAGAACCAAATGGAACAGTTCCTGTATATGGTTCAAATGGTATCATTGGTTATCACTCAGTAGCTTATACGAAAGCTCCCGCTATCATAATCGGGAGAAAGGGTTCTGTTGGCGAAGTAAATTATTCAGATGTGCCTTGCTGGCCAATTGACACATCATTTTTTATCGATGAATTTTCACAAGATTTAGATTCAAAGTGGCTCTTTTATTGCCTGAACCATCTGGAACTTGGTATTCACGCTCAAGGACCAAAACCGGGCATAAAGAGAGACCTCCTTTACTATGCCCATATCCCAGTACCACAGGATATTACTCAGCAACGCAAAATTATTGCGCGGATCGAAGAATTGACTCATCGCGCCGAAGAAGCCAAAAACGTGGCTGTTGCGAGAGATGTCGAATTGGATCTGATGCTTCAATCCTTTTATGCACGACTAATCGAAGGCGCTGAATGGAAGCCTCTCACGGAAGCAGCTTCACTGGTGAGACGCTCAATCAAAACTAAGCCCGACGAACAATATGAAGAGATGGGTATACGCAGTTTCGGAAAGGGCACGTTCAAGAAACCAGTCCTAACGGGCAATCAGATTGGTAATAAGCGTATTTACCGGATACATGAGGGCGACTTAGTTTTCAGTAACGTGTTCGCCTGGGAAAAAGCTATTGCAGTCGCAAAAAAGGAAGATAACGGCCGCGTCGGTTCCCATCGGTTCATTACCTATGTGCCTCATAAAGGGCAGGCAACATCCGAATTCCTCTGCCACCATTTCCTCAGCGAACGAGGCATAGAAGATATTCGGGCTGCATCCCCGGGGTCGGCAGGAAGAAACCGCACGCTCGGCCTGACAAAGTTGGAAAAGATACTGGTACCAGTGCCAGATTACGAGGAACAAGAGCGATTTGCCGAAATCGCCAAGCGGCGCCAACATATCCGCCAGGAATCGGCTGGCATTGCAGGGGACTTGAAAATATTTACATCCGCCCTTCTTGCCAAAGCCTTTCGTGGAGAACTGTAGGAATGCCGCAAAAGGTTATCAGTATTCCTACCCTGAATGACAGGGCATGGGATTTTCAGCAACTCTTTAATATCTGGAGCCAGGTTAACGACTATCGCGAGGATGTGCTTTTCAACTTCTCTGGATGCCATTTTTTGCGTCCTAATGCCGTGGCTTTTCTAGGAGGCGTGGCACGACTTATCGAGTTCCGCATGGGCACAGTTTATTTTGATTGGGATACTCTGCGAGACGATTGGGTAAAGAATACACTCAGTCAGAATGGGTTTGCCGGAGCATTTGGCAGTTCCTCCTCAGGTTGGTCCGGCCATTCTATCCCATATCGGGAAGACAGTAAATGGGATGCCAACAGCATTATAGATTATTTAGAGCTTTACTGGTTGGGAAGAGGCTGGGTTCATGTTAGTCCGCGGCTTAGGGATGCTATTATTGGGCATGTTTGGGAGATTTATAATAATGCTTTCGAACATAGCGGTTCGGAAATCGGCGTGTTTTCTTGCGGGCAACATTTCCATCGCAAAGATGAGTTGCTTCTTTCAGTGGTGGACTTTGGCCAAGGAATCCCGGCTAAGGTGCGAACATTCCTCAGCAGTGATCCACGCGCCGACCAGTTGTTGGCAGCCGGTTGTCTTAGGTGGGCTTTCCAACGGGGCAATACTACGAAGGAAGATGAGCCTGGTGGACTTGGACTTGACCTGCTGAAGGAATTTATACAGCTCAATCAAGGCAAACTGGAAGTCTACAGCAATGAAGGTTATGCTATTATTGACAGGGATGGTGAACGGTACGAAAATCGTGATATCTCTTTTGAAGGCACGGTGGTTCATATCACTTTGAGGTGCGACGAGAAGCTTTACCATTTCAAAGATGAAACGCCGTCATAACGAGGAGAAGAACTATGAAGATATCTATCAAAGACAAGATCGGTCCACGCTGCATCATCAAGGAAGACGGGCAGAAGGTTTATGATGCGATTTTCGAACCCCTGTCGAGGGGAGAGAACATTACGCTGGATTTTGCTGGAGTGACTCAATTCGCCTCTCCTTTTTTTAATTTTGCCGTCGGTCAATTGCTGAAGGATGTCAGAGAAAACGACTTACGTCGCTTGCTTCATATCGACAATCTTAACGAAACAGGGAAATTGGTCGTCGAGCGCGTTATTGAAAACGCAGCCAAGTATCATGGTGATAAAGACTATCGGAAAATCGTGGATGACATTCTGGAGCAGCAGGCAAAGGAGAACGCCTGATGGCGATTAACTATACAATTCGAGCGACGGTCGTAGACATCACCACTGACACACCGAAGACCGAGGACATGTTTTTTGTGGATACCAATGTTTGGTATTGGATGACATACCCTAAGGCTACCTCCAATGTGCCGAGTCAATTAGCGGAATATCCAGGATACTTGAACAAGGCATTAGGCGCCAACTCGACGATTCATCATTCTGGACTTTCGCTGGCTGAACTCGCGCATCTCATTGAAAAAACTGAGCGAGAAATCTACGAAAGAACAGTCGGCGCCATTAAGACTAAAGAATACCGACACAACTTCCCAACGGAGCGCTCGCGCGTAGCTTCTGAGATAGAGGCAGCTTGGGGTCAAGTAACAAATCTGGCTGGTCCAATTTCAATTACCATTGACACCCCGACCACAACTGCCGCCCTAAATCGTTGTCAAGACGAAAAAGTCGACGGTTACGACCTCTTCATTCTTGAGTCCATGAAGAACCACGGCCTTGTGCAGGTAATTACCGACGACGGCGATTTCGCTACAGTGCCCGGCATTCAGGTCTTTACCGCCAACCGCAACGTTATCAGTGCAGCACGTAGCCATGGCAAACTGCTGAGAAGATAACCAGTTCGAAGGTCAACTCGATGCAGATAGAAAAGGCCGTGTATGAGGTGAAAACAGGAAGATGAAAAAGCAGGCAGGAAAAACTACAGTTCCTTCTCGTGAACAGGTAATTTCAATTCTAAAGAAAGAGCTGCCGAAACTGAAAGACCAATACGGGGTTGAAAGGATAGTCCTTTACGGTTCGTTCGCAAAAGGGACACAGAAGAAAGAAAGCGATATTGATATCCTCGTCGATATTAGGAGGCCGATAGGTCTTGAATTTGTCTCGCTGGCCGACCGGCTTGAGGAACTATTGGGGCGAAAGGTGGACGTGGCAACATACTCCCATTTCAGGAGAAGTTTCCAGAATCCAAGATATAGGCCGATTGCCGATGACATCATAAAGAGCATGATCTATGTCTAAGAAGAGAAGAGACAAGGATTTTCTTGGCGACATTAAGGAAGCGATGGATAGGATAGGCCTTTTTACTATGGGCTTAACGTACCGAAAGTTTCTTGAGGACAGAAAGACACAGGATGCTGTTGTGCGCAATTTGGAGGTGATCGGCGAAGCGGCAAAGAACATAGCAGCAGATTTCAAAGCAAAGCATCCTGAAGTCCCTTGGAAGACTTTGGCAGGACTGAGAGATAAGCTCATTCACTTCTATTTCGGTATCGATTACAAAATCGTATGGGACATAGCAAAAAAAGAGCTGCCCAAACTTAAGGGACAAATCAAAGACCTTCTACGAGCTGAATAGAGCTAACCATCAGTGGGCTGGACGGTTGTGTGAGAAGACATCAAAACCATCTCAAAATTGATAAATATGCCTACTTGCTTATAAACTATGAGGGCAAGCTGATCCGTTGACGCAACGGCCGGCAAGCCACCTGTGGGCTTGATATAAGCCGCTTCTTACCGGTTGTCTGCAGATAGTTTATTTTGAATTATTAGTGTTATTATTTTGTCTATTGTCAACCAGCGGCAATGGAATAAATTCTTTCATGTGAAGAGGAGAGTATGATACCGCGTTATACCAGACAGGAGATGGGAAGACTCTGGGAGCCGGAGAACAGGTTCCAAAAATGGCTCGACGTCGAGATCGCAGTATGCGAGGCATGGGCGGAACTGGGGAAGATTCCGAAGAAGTCCCTTGAGTTGATCAGACAAAAGGCGGGTTTCGACGTCGCAAGGATAGACGAGATAGAGGCTGTCGTGAAGCATGACGTGATCGCCTTCCTTACTTCCGTTGCCGAAAAGGTCGGCCCTGAGTCCAGGTATATTCACAAGGGGCTTACCTCCTCCGACATTGTGGACACCGCTCTCTCTCTCCTCATGAAAGAGGCGGCCGGCATTATCATCAAAGACTTAAGGAAACTCATGGCAGTGCTGCGGGATCAGGCGTTCAGGTATAAGGGTACCGCATGCATAGGCAGAAGTCACGGGGTCCATGCCGAGCCCATGACCTTCGGGCTGAAGTTCGCCCTCTGGTACGAGGAGACTAAAAGAGACCTCGAGCGTATGGAGAGGGCGAAGAAGGCGATCAGCACGGGAAAATTTTCGGGGGCAGTCGGGACTTTTTCAAATCTGCCGACCGAGATAGAAGAAAAAGTCTGCTGGAAACTCGGCCTGAAGCCCGAGCCGGTTGCGACCCAGGTGGTGCAGAGAGACAGACATGCAGAGTACCTGACGACACTTGCGATCATCGCCGCCTCGGTCGAAAAGATCGCGGTGGAGATACGGCATCTGCAGAGGACCGAGGTGCTCGAGGCGGAGGAGCCTTTTGCCAAGGGGCAAAAAGGTTCATCGGCTATGCCACATAAACGCAACCCCGTCGGCTGCGAAAACCTGTCAGGCCTCGCGAGGGTCGTGCGGGCGAATGCCTTCGCATCGCTCGAAAATGTTGCGCTCTGGCATGAACGGGACATCTCGCATTCTTCCGTCGAACGGGTGATTATCCCCGACAGCACGATACTTGTCGATTACATGCTTGGCAGACTGACGGGGATACTGGAGGGTCTCCAGGTCTATCCCGAGAGGATGAAAGAGAACATGGGCCGCAGTTACGGCCTCTACAATTCACAGAACGTCCTCATCAGACTGACGGAAAAGGGCCTGACGAGGGAAGACGCCTATGCGGTGGTACAGAAGAACGCGATGATGAGCTGGAAAAAGAGAAAAGATTTCAGGGCGCTGCTCCTGAAAGACCCCGCGGTGAGGAAATACCTCTCCGCGAAGGAGATCAATGCCATCTTCGACCTGAAACACTATTTCAGGAATATCGACTTCATTTTTGAAAGGGTATTCGGCGGTAAACGGCGCTGAGCAAACTTAGTTCGAGGTAATTATTGCGGCGGCTAATAGGCAGATGAAACTTTTTAGACACGTCATTCCCCGACTTGATCGGGGAATCCAGTCTTTTCAGCATGGCTCTGGATTGTCCGGTCAAGCCGGACAATGACGACTCTAATGGATTTGCTTGCCCAAGTGATACATAGATGAAACGTGGTTTGTCATTCCGGCTTGTCCGGAATCTTTCTTTGTTTTCAGAGGGACTCCCGACAAGCGGGAGTGACAGATTATGAAAAAATTGCGTGGGTCATCGATGATTAGCAAATATCTGCTTTCCAAGAGTGAAAGGAAAAAGTGCGACTGATATACAGATATAAGAGACCGGCGGTAGACGAGGCAGCAAGGAAAAGGCTTTTGTCTCTTGTCAGGGAAAAGGTTTCAGGGGAGATCAAAGACCTTGAAACCGAGTACTGTTTCTACATTGAAACGACTTCTCCCCTTTCACCAGATGACGTGGAGTTGCTGAGATGGCTCCTCAGCGAGACCTTCGAGCCTGAGAATTTCTCCGAAGAGAGTTTATTAACTCAGAACTCGGAACTCGGAACTCGGAACTTTCTTTTTGAGGTCGGGCCACGGATGAATTTTACGACCGCCTGGTCCACGAATGCGGTATCTGTCTGCCGCAGCTGCGGCCTGGCGAAGATAAGGAGGATCGAGCGGTCCAGAAGGTACAAATTCCTGTCGGTCGAAGATGCGGGAATTCGGCAGTCTGATTTTCTCTCTTCACTCCTCACTTCTCACTCTTCACTGTTTTATGACCGCATGACCGAATGCCCCTATCCGCAACGGCTGGAGACCTTCGCGACCGGCATCAGGCCCGAGTCGTTTTATTACGTGCCGCTGATGCGGGAGGGCAGGCCGGCGCTCGAAAAGATCAACCGGGAGATGGGGCTTGGCCTCGACGACTGGGACATCGATTATTATTACAACCTCTTCGTAAATGACATCAAAAGGGACCCATCGAACGTGGAGTGCTTCGACCTGAGCCAGTCGAACAGCGAGCATTCCCGCCACTGGTTTTTTAAGGGAAGACTCGTGATCGACGGGAAGGAAATGCCCGGGAATCTCATGTCGATTGTCAGGGAGACGCTCGACAGAAATCCCAATAACAGCGTGATCGCCTTCAAGGACAATTCGAGCGCGATCAGGGGCTATCAGATAAGCACGATCACCCCGGACAGGCCGGGCGGTTTTTCGAAATTCGGGGAGAAAAGCCTCTCCTGCCACATAATTTTTACGGCGGAAACCCACAATTTCCCGAGCGGCGTGGCGCCTTTCCCGGGGGCAGAGACCGGCACCGGTGGAAGGATTAGGGATGTGCAGGCGACCGGCAGGGGAGCGCTTGTGATCGCAGGAACTGCGGCATACTGCGTCGGAAATCTGCAGATCCCAGGGTATGTCCTTCCATGGGAGGATGCATCTTTTGCCTATCCGAAGAACCTCGCAAGTCCGCTGACGATCGAAATAGAGGCCAGTAACGGCGCCTCCGACTACGGGAACAAGTTCGGCGAGCCGGTGATCCAGGGTTTTACCAGGTCGTTCGGTCTCAGGCTTCCGGACGGAGAAAGGCGCGAGTGGATCAAGCCGATCATGTTCACCGGCGGCATCGGGCAGATGGATGCCCGGCATATCGAAAAAAAGTCTCCGGCGAAAGGGATGCTTGTCACAAAAGTCGGAGGTCCTGCGTATCGTATCGGGATGGGCGGCGGGGCGGCCTCGAGCATGATCCAGGGGCAGAACATCGCCGAACTCGACTTCAATGCGGTCCAGCGCGGCGACGCGGAGATGGAGCAGAAGATGAACCGGGTGATCAGGGCCTGCGTCGAGATGGGCGAAGACAACCCGATCGTCAGCATCCACGACCAGGGGGCCGGGGGTAACTGCAATGTGGTGAAGGAGATCATCTACCCGGCTGGTGCGAAAATCGAGATCAGAAAAATCCAACTGGGCGATAATACCCTCTCGGTCCTCGAGATCTGGGGCGCGGAATACCAGGAACAGAATGCGCTTTTGATCCACCCTGAAAGGGCCGAAGAATTCCTCGGCCTCTGCAAAAGAGAGAAGGTCCCTTGCGCCTTCATCGGGGAGATCACCGGAGACGGCTACATCGTGCTGCATGACGCAGCTGACGGCGGCACCCCGGTCAATCTGCACCTCGACAAGATCCTGGGCGACATGCCGAGGAAGACGTTTCACCTGAACAGGGTGAAACGCGAACATACTCCGCTTTCTCTCCCGGAAGGGTTTGGGGTCAGGGACGCGCTCGACCGTGTTCTAAGGCTCGTCTCTGTCGGTTCGAAGAGGTTCCTCGCCAACAAGGTCGACAGGTCTGTCACGGGTCTGATCGCACGGCAGCAATGCGCAGGTCCGCTACAGCTCACCGTTTCCGACGTCGCGGTCATTGCACAGAGCCATTTCGGCCTGACCGGGGCTGCCATTTCGATCGGGGAACAGCCGATCAAGGGCCTGATCAACCCCGCCGCGATGGCGCGGATGAGTGTTGCGGAGGCAATCACAAATATCGTCTGGGCAAAGGTGAGCAGACTTGAGGACATCAAGTGCTCCGGGAACTGGATGTGGGCGCCGAAACTTCCGGGGGAAGGCGCCGACCTCTATGATGCCGCTGTGGCGATGCGCGATATCATGATCGAACTCGGCATTGCAGTAGACGGCGGGAAGGACAGCCTCTCGATGGCTGCCAGGGTGACGGATGAAAAGGGCGGGACCGAAACCGTTAAATCACCCGGTACCCTCGTCATCTCTGCCTATGCGACCTGCCCCGACATCACGAAAGTGCTGACCCCTGACATTAAGAGACCCGGGCAGAGCAAGCTCCTTTTCATCGATTTGGGTAAGGGGAAGAACCGGCTTGGAGGCTCTGCGCTCGCACAATGCTATAACCAGGTTGGCGACACACCGCCCGACGTGGATCCGCAACTCTTAAAGAAATCATTCCAGGCGATACAGAAATTAATCTCCGGCGACCTGATACTGGCAGGCCACGACCGCAGCGACGGAGGGCTGATCACGACGCTTCTCGAGATGTCCTTTGCCGGAAATTGCGGGATAGAAATAGCTATGAGAGGTCAGGGGTCAGGAGTAAGAGACACCTCACACCCTTCCCCTCACTCCTTACTTCCGGTTCTCTTCTCCGAAGAACTCGGGATGGTTATCGAATACGTTCCGGAAAATGAAGAGATGATAACTTCGGAGCTTCAGAAACGGGATATCCCGTATCAGATGATAGGAAGAAGCTTAAGGGAAAAGAAGATAAGGGTCTCACTCCTAAATCCTGACTCCTCACTCCTCACGGTCCTGGACGAAGATATGCGGGTACTGAGGGGCCTCTGGGAAGAAACGAGCTATCAGTTAGACAGATTGCAGCGAAACCCCGAATGCGTTGAAGAAGAAAAGATGAACATTTACGATAGAGAGGGCCCGTCGTTCAGTCTGTCTTTTGTTCCGGGGCCGACGCCGCCGGAGCTGATCGCCCGCGCCGACAAGCCGAAGGTCGCCATTATCAGAGAGGAAGGGAGCAACGGCGACAGGGAGATGACCTCCGCGTTCTATCAGGCGGGATTTGAGCCTTGGGACGTTGCGATTCAGGATTTCATCGATGAGAAGGTTGACCTTTCCCTGTTCAGAGGGGTGGCATTTGTCGGCGGATTCAGCTACGCCGATGTGCTGGATTCCGCAAAAGGCTGGGCCGGTGTCATAAGGTTCAACAGAAAAATATGGCAGCAGTTCGAGACCTTCTACCACCGGAGCGATACCTTCAGTCTCGGCGTATGCAACGGCTGTCAGCTGATGGCGCTGCTTGGGTGGGTGCCGTGGCGCGGGATCTCCGACATGACACAGCCGAGGTTCATCCATAACAGGTCTGGGAGGTTCGAGTCGCGCTTTGCGACTGTCAGGATACTGGAGAGCCCTTCCCTTATGCTGAAGGGGATGGAAGGCTCTCTGCTCGGCATCTGGGTTGCCCACGGAGAGGGACTCGCTCACTTCCCTGATGACGCAATAAGAAGAAAGGTGCTGGACGAAGGACTCGCACCTGTGAGGTATGTCGATGACGAAGGAACAGTTACAGGTCGCTATCCCTTCAACCCTAACGGTTCGCCGGAGGGCATAGCCTCCCTCTGCTCTCCCGACGGGAGACACCTTGTCATTATGCCTCATCCCGAGAGGGCATTCCTGAAATGGCAGTGGGGATGGATGCCCGAAGAATGGCGTACCGGGTCGAGCGGCCATCCGCCCCTACAGGCATCGCCATGGCTCAGGATGTTTCAGAACGCCAGGGAATGGTGCGACAGCCCGAAATAGACCTTGTATCCGCCTGCGGGAAGAACGTAAAGACAGATATTAGTCGAATGAATGCAGACAGATCTTGAGCGGCATTGTGTCGGGGACATGCATGAAACTTCCGAGATGGACAATCCCCGGCATCTTGTTGCCGTCTACGAGGATGTTGAAGGTGACGCAGTATTCGGGGCTGGTGGGCTTTACCGCAAAGTCGAACCCCGATACATTGTTGTCGAGGTTGTTGTTCGGCAACTCGACCCTGAAGGCGATAATGTTTTGTCTATAACGCAGGTCGTTCAGCGCGCCCAGGCCCTGCCTGTTCACATCGGCTATGAACGCGTTCTTGACTCGTATCTTGCCGGTAATTATGGGGCCTATCGCAGAGAGCGTCTGCGGCGTCTCGAGTCTCTTGGCGATCCGGACATGCCAGAGGTTGCCGTCTCTCCAGATGTAGCAGCCACCGGCAACCCGCAGGTCTATATTGGGTTTCCCTCTGACATACTCGTCGTATGGAGATAGCTGCTCGGCCTTGGGTGAGGGACCCGACTCACCGACACCGGCCAGTGTTGCACAGGACACAAGCAGGAATGACGCCATCGAAATTGCAAGAAGTTTGTATAATAAAAGTATATTGCGCATATCTACATACAATAAAAGCATTTTATGCCGGGCATGTCAAGCGCAAAATCGGACCGCATCCGTTTTTTTCATTCATCTATGCATGGTTTTGACTTTCTGCTAGCGGAGACCTGAAGAGGGTCTAAATACGATAATTCTAAAATCAGGGCTTGACATACCGCGTCATGGCATGTTATTACATATCGGCCTTTTTAGGCCTCCCATATCCCAAGGAGGAATCTTCAAAATGGGTCTAGCAACGTTTAAAGGCGGAATACATCCGCCGGACAAAAAGATACTCTCTGCAAGCAGTCCCATCACCGCCACAAAGCCCCCGAAAATAATCGTTATCCCACTCAGTCAGCATGCGGGCGCACCCTGCAAACCCGTTGTCTCGATCGGTCAGGAGGTAAAAAAGGGCGAGATGGTAGGGGAACCGGGCGGGTTTGTCTCCGCGCCGGTGCATTCCTCTGTCTCTGGCAAGGTGATCGCTATCGCCGAATTTCAAAACGCAATGGGGCGCATGGTCAATTCGGTCGTGATCGAGAACGACCTTAAGGAAGAATGGACGGCCCTCAAAGACAGCCCGGATTACATGAACCTGCCTGCCGCAGAACTCAAGGAAAAAATAAAGGCCGCGGGTATTGTAGGCCTCGGCGGGGCCGCGTTCCCGACGTCAGTGAAGTTGTCGCCGCCGAAGGAAAAACCGATCGACGTGGTCATTATTAACGGCGCGGAATGCGAACCTTATCTCACCGCCGACTACCGCCTGATGATCGAAAAGCCGAAGGATATTATAGAGGGGCTGAAGATACTTATGAAGATCCTCGGCGTGAGCAAGGGTTTTGTCGGTATAGAGAATAACAAGCCGGATGCGGTCCGGAAGATGCAGGAGGCCGCAAAGGGCGCATCGGGGATCGAGGTGCTGGCGCTGGAGGTGAAATATCCGCAGGGTGCCGAGAAGATGCTTATCAGGGCTGTCGCGGGCAGGGAAGTCCCGCCGCGCGGATTGCCGATGGACGTGGGTGCAGTGGTCCAGAACGTCGGGACAGCGCTCTCCATCTTCGAGGCCGCAAGGTACGGAAAACCACTGATAGAGAGGGTGGTTACGGTCACCGGAGAGGGCATAAAGGAGCCGAAGAACCTTATGGCACGGGTAGGGACCAAGATATCCGAGCTCATCGAGGAATGCGGCGGCTTCAGGGACGACGTAGCAAAGGTCGTTGCCGGCGGGCCGATGATGGGCTTTGCGCTCTCTTCCCTCGATGTCCCGGTAACAAAAGGGACCTCCGGTGTCCTCGTCCTTCCCGAAGAAGGAGTGATGCATGCCGAAGACTATGGCCCCTGCATACGGTGCGGAAGGTGCATAGACGTATGCGCGATGGGCCTCATGCCTTCCATGCTGAGCATCCTGTCGGAAAAGGGGATGTATGAGGAAGCGAAGGAGTATAATCTCTTCGACTGCTTCGAATGTGGTTCCTGCGCCTTTGTCTGTCCTTCAAAGAGACCTATCGTGCAGCTGGTAAGATTAGCGAAATCCATGGTAAAGCCTTAAGGAGATTATTGATGGAGGCAACGAAAAAAGAACATGAATTGATTGTTTCGGTCAGTCCTCACGTCAAGAGTGAGGAGACTACGAGCCGGATCATGTGGACGGTCAGCCTGGCCCTCCTTCCGGCTTTCCTTTCGGGAGTCTACTTCTTCGGGCTTAAGGCGCTCTTCATCACGGCATTATGCGTAGTCAGCGCGGTCGTATTCGAGCACTTTTACCTGAAACTCGTGAACAAGAAATCCGTGGTGGGCGACGGGAGCGGCTTTTTGACCGGACTCCTGCTCGGTATGAACCTGCCGGCGTCGCTTTGGTCCTTTTCGCCCTTTACCGTTCATGTCCCGATCATCGCGACATTCGTTGCGGTCGTGATCACCAAACAGCTCTTTGGCGGACTGGGATACAACGTTTTCAATCCGGCGCTCATAGGAAGGGCATTTGCGCTTATTTCATGGCCGCGGGCGATGACGATCTGGATGACTCCTACTGCGTCTTTCCTTACGATGGACGCCAAGACGACGGCGACCCCCCTGGGGATACTCAAAGAGGCTGGAATGTCAGAACTGATCAAGGTCTTCGGCGACAAGGTGAGCCTTTATGAGCATCTCCTCACCGGAAACCGCGCGGGGTCGATCGGTGAGACCTCGGCGATAGCTCTGCTCATCGGCGGCCTCTTTCTGCTCTATAAGAAGTATATCACCTGGCATATACCGGTATCGTTCCTAGGCACCGCCGCACTGATCGCCTGGGTCTTCGGCCAGAAGGGGGCGCTCTTTGCTGGGGATCCGCTCATCCATCTCTTTTCAGGAGGCATGATGCTCGGCGCCCTCTTTATGGCTACGGACTATGTCACTTCGCCATCCGTCAGGAAGGCCCAGTTGATCTTCGGAGCGGGTTGCGGCGCGCTGACGATGCTGATAAGGCTGAAGGGCGGATTCCCGGAAGGCGTCATGTTCGCAATCCTGATAATGAACTGTTTTGCGCCGCTTCTTGACCGGGGCTTCAGGTCCAAGGTGTTCGGGGCGGTAAAGACGGTAAAGGAGATAAAGAAATGACCGGCAAGGACATTATTAAGATAACCTTTAACCTCGTCATTGTGTATCTGATAGGAGGGCTTATCCTTTCATTTGTATATGCTAAGGCCGCTCCCCAGATATACAAGAACAACGAAGAGGCCGAGAAAAAGGCGCTGAAGGAACTCATGCCCGATGCCGATTCGATCGTCAAGATGGGAGAGTGGGAGCCCCACGAAAAACATGCAAACTATTTCGTCGCAAAAAAGGGCGGCCAGGTTATCGGCTATGTCGTCCAGTCCTTCGGCAAAGGATATTCGAGTTTTATTAACACCCTTATCGCGGTCGACACGAACTTCACGGTCCAGAAGATCAAGATACTTTCCCACGGCGAAACACCCGGCCTGGGCGACGGGATCGAGGACGAATGGTTCCTGGCACAGTTCAAAGGAAAGACCCTCGATCATCTCAAGGTGATAAAAGGAGAGACAAAAGATGACATACAGGCGATCTCCGGCGCAACCATATCGAGCCGTGCGGTCACCGAAGACGCGGTAAAAAACGGCGTGGCATTTCTGATCAAGACAATCAAGGGAGGAGGAACGGCAAATGTCCAGCCACAGCACAGTTAGTTTAAAGGACCAGATCCTTAACGGCATCATAAAAGAGAATACGATCTTCAAACTCGCGCTCAGTCTCTGTCCCTCGATCGCGGTGACCAACAATCTGAAAAACGGCGTCTTTATGGGCGGCGCGGTCCTGTTTGTCCAGGTGATGGTGAACATGACCATTTCTCTCATGAGAAACGTCATCCATCCGAAGGTAAGGCTGCCGATCTTCATGCTCGTCATCTCCGGCTGGGTCACTGTCACCCAGATGCTCATGGCTGCTTTCGCCCCGGATGTGTATGCCAAGGTCGGCCTGTATATCGCGCTGATCGTTGCCTTTGCGTCGATCCTCGCGCGGGCAGAAATGTTCGCCTCGAAAAACAGATTAATGCCCTCTATGGCCGACGGCCTGGGTATGGGGATAGGCTTCCTTTTTGCGCTTACCACGATCAGTTTCTTCAGGGAGCTTGTCGGCAAGGGATCCTTATGGGGATATCCGATCATCGATACGAAACCGGTCCTGCTGCTGATTCTGCCTGCAGGGGGGTTTTTCGCGGTCGGCATATTGATGGCGGGATTCAACTGGATAAATGCGAGGGCCGCGGCAAAAGCCGCCGCAAAGGCAAAGGCCGCGCTCGCTGCGCACTAAAGGGAGGAAGCATAGATGAGCCACGATTTCACAAAATTATTTGAACTCATAGTATCGGCGTCTCTGATAAATAACTTTGTGTTCACACGGTTCCTCGGGCTCTGCATATTCTTCGGCGTCTCGAAGAAGATGGAGACGGCCGTGGGCATGAGCATCACTTTCATCTCCGTCATGATGATAAGTGCCGCGGTCAGCTGGGTCATATTTAATCTCGTGCTGGTGCCCCTTGAGATTACCTTTCTTCAGATTATCGTCTTTATCGGCGTCATCGCCGGCCTCGTGCAGCTGTCCGACACCATCATGAGGAAGGTATCGCCGGGGCTGTATTATAAGCTTGGCATCTACCTCGCCCTTATCTCGACCAACTGCATCATCCTCGCGGTGCCGCTGATAAACGCCGAAGAAAAATACACGTTTATTCAGAGTCTCGCCTTCGGCCTCGGCTCCGGCCTGGGTTTTGCGCTTGCGCTTATCATAATGGCGAGCATCCGCGAAAAATTAGAACTTGCCGATGTGCCGGCGCCCTTCAAGGGCCTGCCGATGGCGTTTGTCATAACCGGACTTATCGCCCTTGCCTTCACCGGGTTCTCGGGCCTGATCACGCTGTAAGTTTTATGGGTAAATATAGTAAAATATTTACAAATATATTTGAGGAGAGCACAATGTCTAATGGGCCGATCATAAAAAAGACGGGGTTTAGTTTGTTTCTGATCACACTCTTCTGCGTTTCCGCGATTCTGCTCTTCTGCTCGCCCTCTCTTCTTTACGCCGGCGTCGGCGGCAGTGTCGAGGCCAAGAAAAGTGTCGACCTGATTCCTCTCGTTAAGTGGACGCTTGTCTTCCTCGCGGGAATGGGCACTATCTTCGGGATCGGCATCGCCTTTGCCGCGAAGAAGTTCGCCGTCCAGATAGACCCCAGGGTTGAGAAGGTGAAAGACGTCCTCGCGCATGCGCATTGCGGGGCCTGCGGATACGCGGGCTGCGAGCAGTACGCCGAGGCGGTCGTGAAGAACCCGGACGTGCCTGCGAACCTTTGTGTCCCGGCCGGCGCCAAAGGCGCCGAGGCGGTGGCAATGATCACCGGGAAAAAGGCCGAGATTAAGGAGCCCCAGTTCGCCAGGATCATGTGCCAGGGCAGCTGGTCGAAGGCGGTAAAGAGGTTCAAATACGAGGGCATCCAGGACTGCAGGGCCGCGATACTCGCAGGCGGCGGGGACAAGGCATGCAGGTACGGCTGTTTGGGATACGGCACATGTTCGAGGGTCTGTCCTTTTGGCGCGATCACCATGACCGAAGACCATCTTCCCTTTGTCGATATCACGAAGTGCACCGGCTGCAGGAAATGCGAACAGGCATGTCCGACGAAAGTCATCGAGGTCCTGCCGGCATCGAGACAGGTGCTCGTCACCTGCCATTCGAAAGACAAGGGCGGCGACACGCGCAAGAACTGCGAGGTCGGATGCATCGCCTGCGGCATATGTGTCAAGGTTTGTCCCTTCGACGCCCCTTCGGTCAGCAACAGCCTTTCGAGGATAGACATCGATAAGTGCAAGGTCTGCGGGCTTTGTGTCCCAAAATGCCCCACGAAGGCTATCACCGACTTTATCCCGCATCGTGAGAAGGCGTTTGTCATGGAAAACTGCATCGGCTGTCAGATCTGCGCGAAGGTCTGTCCGGTCGACGCTCCTTCGGGCGAGCTGAAGAAGATGCATGTGATCAACAAAGACAAATGCATCGGCTGCGGCATCTGCACTGCAAAGTGTCCGGTACAGGCGATCAACGGCACGTTTAATGCACAGGAAGTATTTGCAGCGGCTGCGGCGAAGAAGGCGAAAAAAGCGGAAGCAGCGTAAGAAAAATAATATAAAAATATAAAGCTGTAACGGGGCCCTTTTTGAGGGTCCTTTTTTTTAAAAAAATATAGAAGGAGGATGCGAAAGTGCGGGTATCAAAGGTCTTTATTATTCTTTTATTAACGGTCGCTGTCGCCGGGGTGGTGTATGCGGGAGCGGGGGAAGACTCTCTAAACAAACTGCTCGAAGGTAATAAACGGTTTGTGTCCGGGGAACTTGCCAAAAAAGATCTGGGGGAAGCCAGAAGACAGGAACTCACGAAAGGGCAGAGTCCCTTTGCAACGGTCCTTTCCTGTGCGGACTCCAGGGTGTCTCCCGAACTCATCTTCGACGAGGGACTGGGGGATATCTTCATCATCAGGGATGCGGGGAACGTCGTGGGTCCCCTTACTTTGGGAAGTATCGAGTACGGAGTAGAGCATCTTCACACGCCGCTTCTTGTCATCCTTGGCCATGAGCAGTGTGGAGCGGTCACGGCGGCCCTCGACTCAAAAGGCGATTTGGAGGGCAATATCGGTGCGATCCTGAAAAAGATCATGCCTGCAGTCAAGACGGCCAGAAGAGCAGGCAAGGACAGGGAAGGGACCCTGGATCTTGCAATACAGGAAAACATCAGGAACACCTACAAGAACGTGATGAAGAGCAAGGTCGTGAGCGAACTTGTGCACGAGGGCAAACTCCAGGTTGTCGGCGCCGAATATTATCTCGGGACCGGCAAGGTCGAGATGGTGGACCTCGGGTCTTCAGCCGGAGGTCATAAAGGGCATCATTGATTTTGCTTTGTAGGGGCGGCCCTGAGTGGCCGCCCTGGGATTAATGCGCTCATTCTCCATACCCTCTTGGTTTAAAAATATACTTGATGCAGAGGCATGCTCCAAAAAACTTTATAATGTCGCAATTTGCCTTCTTACGTTGTCGTCCTTCTTATCTGAAACAATAGCTCCTTCGGATAACAATTATCTTGCAAAGGTGGCGCAGATAAAGTTTTTTTCCCGCATGTCTCTGCCTATATTTCTCAAAACGGCGACGAAAGTAGGCCCAAGTCGCTCACCCAGTTCTCCCGCTGCTGTTTTGTATTTAATATCCAGGACTTAGACTGTTCACTTTCCACTGCCCTCTTGACAGTGAACGATTGTTCACCATATAATGGAATCATGACGAAGGACGTTAGAGAAGAAAGGCTGCGGTCTAGGGCAAGGGAGATATCCCGGTTTTACTCCCGGAGCGGCAGGATGCCGAGTTTCTCGGAGATCGGGGAGATGACAGGGATCCGTTCGAAGAACGCGGTCTACAAGCTCGTCAATAAGCTTGCGCAGCTTAGGGTCCTCGAAAGGGACGCGAAAGGGAGACTTATCCCGGGGTCGATCGCTGCCCCGGTGAAGATCCTCGGCACTATAGAGGCCGGGTTCCCGAGTCCCGCAGAGGAAGAACTGGTGGACACCCTTTCGCTGGATAACCTTCTTATCCAGAACCCCGAGGCTACCTTCCTCCTCAAGGTTTCCGGCGATTCGATGTCAGGGGCCGGGATACTTCCCGGAGATATGGTGCTCGTAGACAAAGGGCAGACGCCCAGGAGCGGCGACATCGTGATCGCCGAGGTCGACGGCGAATGGACTATGAAGTACCTGAGAAAGAGAGGGGAGAACGTGGCCCTCATCCCCGCAAACCCGAACTATAAGCCGATCAGACCGAAAAAGGAGCTCAAGATCGCCGGTGTGGTGACGGCGGTGGTGAGGAAATATAAATGACGGGAACAATAAATCACAAGGAGGAACAATAAAATGGCTGACGGATTCATGCTGAAATTTTTTGGAGGACTTTTTTACCTGGTCGTCGCATTTTGTGCACTTTATGGCACTTGGGGTCTTTTCTGCAGATACAGGCGGATAAACTTGACAGTTATCAAGACCCATATTACTGCATATAAGCTCCAGAAGATGGTCGAGAGCCGCTTGCGGTGATGCACCCCCCCCCACCCTAAGCTAACTCGCAGCGAAAGGGGATTGTCAGGAAAAAAATGTAAAATACAGGAGGGGCTGATTCCTGTATAATAGCAGGGATTTGCAGATATCATTACACAGATCATGACAAGCATTATTGTCCCGATACGGAATGCCCCCGAACAGGCCGGAGCTTTGCTGGCGAAATTGAAAACCCAGACCGTTTCGGACGAGATCATCATCGTCGACTCTTCAGCTGCCGGGCAGGAAGTATCCGTATCTTGGGGCGCTCGGGTGATCCGGGTGGACCCGCGGGACTTCGATCACGGCGGCACGCGCACCCTGGCCGCTGAGGCGGCACAGGGCGATATCGTCGTATATCTCTCTCAAGACGCGCTGCCCTCTGACGACCGGGCGGTCGAAAAACTGGTGGAACCCTTCGGGGACGAGTCTGTTGCCGCTGCATACGGCAGGCAGTTGCCCCTCCCGGGGACCTCGCCCTTCGGCGCGCACCTGCGACTCTTCAATTATCCGGGGACTTCCAGCGTCCGGAGCATAGCGGACAAAGGAAGATTCGGAATCAAGACCCCCTTCTTGTCGAATGCCTTTGCGGCATACCGCAGGAAGGCGCTTGCCGGGATAGGAGGCTTTAAAAAGAGGCTAATCATGGGGGAGGATGTATACGCCGGCGCGAAATTGCTGATGGCCGGATACAGGATAGCGTATGCAGCTGATGCTACCGTGTATCATTCCCATAATTATACGGCCCTTCAGGAATTCAGGAGGTATTTCGACATCGGAGTGTTCCACGAGACCGAGCGCTGGCTTCTCGATGAGTTCGGGCGGGCCGGGGGCGAAGGAATGCGATACATCGGCTCAGGGGTAACGTATCTGACAAAAGAGGGGAAGCCGTGGCTCGTGCCGGAATTCCTGCTGAGGAGCTGTCTCAAATATACGGGGTATGTGCTTGGCAGGAACTATGAAAATATGCCGCCCGCCCTGGTCAGAAAATTCAGCATGCACCCGCGATGGTGGGACGAGGGGAAAAAATAGTAGGGGCGTGATTGATCACGCCCTGTCCGGAATCATGGCGAAAAAAAGGCGCTTTTTTTATAATATCCATAGTATCGCAGAGAGGTCCGAAGCGCTGAATGAAAACCGGAAGAAAGAAAAAGAAAACATTGCGGCCCGGCTGGGATGAATACTTCCTCAACATTGCCAAGGCGGTCTCCGCCCGCGCAACCTGCATGAGGCGCAAGTACGGTGCGGTGATCACGAAGAACAACATTATTGTCAGCACGGGATATAATGGTGCTGCCGCAGGGACCAAAGACTGCCTAGCCGTCGGCAAATGCACCAGAAAAGAGCTGCAGATCCCCCACGGGCAGCGCTACGAACTCTGCCACAGCGTGCACGCCGAGGCGAATGCGATTATACGTGCGTCTGTTGATGAACTCGAAGGCTCGACGATCTATATCTCGGGAGCCGACAGCGATGCGGGCGAGTGCCATTCGGAGCCCTGCATGATGTGCAAACGGATGATCCTGAACGCAAGGATTTTAAAGGTAGTCTACTCCGACGGCAACGGCAAGTACCATGTCGTGAAACCCGCGCAGTGGCTCAAAGGGCGGATCTGAGACATATTAAAGGTCTCATAATTGAACGCACATTTCCGGAAAATCTCCCCTCGCCCCTGCCTACCGGCAGGCAGGCCTCTTTTCCTAAGAGGGGTGAATACCTCCCTTTGGCAAAGGGAGGTTAGGAGGGATTTTCTGATAATCATGTGCATACTATTTCGAGACTGTTAATAAATGTGCATCGCCTGAAGGGGTATTTTCAGTGAAGCCATTTTCTCAATAAAAACTTTGCCCCTTCCTTGTCGAGCGGCTCGTTTCTGTTGCCGCACTGGGCGTCCTGCACGCATGAGGGGCAGCCCCCGGTGCACGGACATTCCTCGATGATCCCAAGTGTCGCCTTCAGCCAGTCTCCCCCGATCTCGAGCGCCCTTTTCGCAAGCCCGACCCCTCCTTCATAGCCGTCGTACAGGAATATTGCGGGCAGGCCGAAGTCCGGAAAGCAGGTGTGGCTGAGACCGCCCATGTCTCCCCTGTCGCACAAGGCAAAGAGCGGCATGGCCGCGATGGCAGTATGTTCCACTTGCCTGAGGGGAAGTTCCGCTGCCGCGCAGACGAGATGTTTCCTGAGGATGTTCTTATTCTCGGGATCTACTACCACGGCCTCGTGGCTTTTTGCGAAGAACTCCCCGGGGTGTCTCATGAAATATTGGTCCAGGGCGTCCTGAATCGCGATGAGTACCACGACCGACTCATCGCCCTGCCTTCCGACCCGGCCCGCCCTTTGCCAGGTGCTCGAGACCGATCCGGGATAACCGCAGAGGATGCAGCAGCCCAGCCCGCCTATATCTACGCCCAGTTCGAGCGCGCTGGTCGAGACGACACCGAGCAACTCCCCGCTGAAGAGTCTCGCTTCGATCTCGCGTCTTTCTTTCGGCAGGAAGCCGGCGCGGTACGGGCTTATCCTGCCCCGAAGTTCAGGAGCAGAGTGCAGTGTCCACGTGTAGATGAGCTCGGTGATCTTTCTTGCCTTTGTAAAGACGATCGTCCTGAGGCCCGCCTTCATGCATTGCACGAAGAGCCTCGTGGCCGCGGTGTATGGGCTTTCGATCGGGTTCATGAAATAGAAGTGCTTCCCGGCTGAGGGAGCGCCGTTTTCACGCACGGTCTCGAAGGGAAGGCCGGTGAGTTCGGCCGCCAGTTTTCCCGGATTGTCGATTGTGGCCGAGGCGGCAATGAACCGGGGAGCAGAGCCGTAGAATTCGCAGATCCGCCTCAGCCTCCTTAATATCTGCGCGACATGAGAGCCGAAGACGCCGCGGTAGGCGTGGATCTCATCGACTACCACATATTTCAGAGACCTGAAAAAGCCCTCCCATTTCTTGTGGAAGGGCAGGAGCGCAAGGTGGAGCATGTCGGGGTTCGTGAATATGACATTCGGCATCGTCTCCCTGATCTTCCGTCTCATATACGCCGACGTGTCCCCGTCGTATATCTCCCCCGCGTCGCCTATCCCCAGGAGACCCAACAGTTCGTTCAGGTTTCTCAACTGGTCCTGTTCGAGTCCCTTCAGAGGAAATATATAAAGGGCATTGGTGCGCGGATCGGCCTGTATGGATTCGAGGACCGGCAGATTGTACGCCAGGCTTTTGCCGCTTGCGGTAGGCGTCATCAGCACGACGTTTTTTCCCTGCCGTACCAGGCCGACCGTCTCTGCCTGATGACTGTAATACTGTGTGATCCCCTTGCGGGCAAGTGCGTCGCGCATCTTTTCGCCGACATTCAGCTCTCCGCGCCGGGCTGCAGCGGGCTCGATATACCTGTGTCCTGCCGTCTGAAGCTTAAACTCCCTGTCGTCCTCAAGAAACCTCACGAATTCTTCAATCGTCATATCTGATTGTAAAACAAATGAAATGGTGAGTTCATGAATATGACCACCGGCCGTTGGTGCAGCTCTCGCGAAAACTTTCTGGACACCCTCCTGCCGGATGCTGCATAACGTAAGGCGGAGATGCTGGAAAAAGCCATAAAAGCGGCGGGATTTCATTGTTATTCACGTAAACAGGGGGTGTTATGGGACAGTTATGGCCACGGCGCCGCCGGGAATGTGCTAACATAAAACTGAACCGATAATATGAGGTGCCATATGAAAAGATCAATTTTTCTGTTGTTAGTGGTTGGCCTGTTCGTCGCTTCTTCCGCCTCTGCGGGAGACCTGGTGAACTGGTATACGCTCAAGGACGGCATGGCGAAGGCGACAGCAGAGAAGAAGCCGGTGGTGCTGGACTTCTTTTACGGCAAAGGCTGTCCGCGTTGCGAATTTCTCGAAAAGGAAGTATACAGCAATCCGGTGATCGCCAAAAAGATAATGGAGGATTTCGTCCCGATCAGGATAGACCTTAAAAAGAAGCTCTCGGCAGAGGAGCAGAGCCTGGGAGAGAAATACAATTTCAAGAACGACTGCCTCCTTATCTTTCTCGATGCAAAAGGAGATTTGGTGAAAGAGGCCGGCAAGAAGCTCTGTTTCATCGATAAGGTGGACCCTCAGGAGTTCATCAAATACCTCGATCTGGCAAAGGCCCAGGCGGCGAAGTAGGGCGTGATTCATCGCGCCCTTGCACGGGATTGATCACCCCTTGCCGTCCGCACGCAAAATTGGTGGCGGGCCGGGTGCATTTGACAACCACTCAGTCAATAGGTTATTCTCTATACCTCTATCGCGGGGTGGAGCAGTCCGGTAGCTCGTCGGGCTCATAACCCGAAGGTCAGAGGTTCAAATCCTCTCCCCGCCACCAGAAAATATTTACATATTTCAATAGGCTAGAGGCTGCCCGACAAAAAGTCAGGCAGCCTCTGCTGTTTCAACAGGACAGTTGCAGGACAGTAGGTTCAAACCCTTCCTGCCGCTTCAAGATTATGGCATCAAAGAAAGAAAAAAAAGATCGCCCTATTGTGTCCCTGGGTAGCGAAGAGAGTGAAGAGATCTGGGATGACCTCTACCTGAAAGAGGAGGGAGTCATCGTTGAATTTGATCCGAACTCGCGTACCGGCAAGGTTAGATCTCTCCACGACGACGGCATTTAACTGATTGACGGACGCAAAGTGCTGAAAACAAGAATCGAGCTGAGACCAGGGGACAAGGTTCTTTTTGCTCCTATCGAAGACGCCGACGGCGCCGACTATGCAAAAATAATAAAAATTTTCGAGCTCAATGCCTGAAGAAAGGTGAGATTTTTGAGCAGACTGTTTTCGAAACGCCAAGTGCAGAAAGTCATCCAGTTATATATATCTAGTTTCTGTTGCGGAAAGCTATTTTCCTGATGACATTGTTGCTGTAATTCTTTCGCCAATATCGTATCTGCCATTCGACATATCAATTTACGCCTTTAGCCATGCTTCTGCACTGATGTTGAAAACATCTGTCCAGCGAGCCTGCGAAATGCCACAGTTGCAAGGTCGTCTTCTTTACGTTCGCGCCAGCATTATCAGGTTATGACAGAAAACAGCGCACCCCACACTTGAAGCAAAATTCTTAAATCCCTTAAAAAAGCACCTGCCGAGCTTGCGCGACTTTGTTGAGACGGAAGTTGATGGCGAGCAATTGTTTCGTCGCTATGTCGCAAAGCGGATCACCAAGCGAACAAAGAATTTCCGCCAGATATTCAGGCAAGCGGAGATCGAGAAGTACCGCTTCTTACATGACAAGCTGGTCGTAATGCTAAATTCGGAATCAACATACAGCGAGACTGTTTGGCAAGCGGAAATCCTGCAAATTATTCTGCTGTTAAACCCTAAGTATATCAAGGCCCTCAGGGAAGCTCCTGTAAGAGACTATAGGAACACCACACGGAAGATCGACCTGCTGCTCATTGATGCCTCCGGGAACATAGACATTGTGGAGATTAAGCAGCCCTTCGGTAAATGCATCATCACAAACAGCCAATACCGCGACAACTACATCCCGCTTCGTGAATTGTCCGGCACGGTTATGCAGATTGAGAAGTATGTCTTCTATTTGAACAAGTGGGGCCAAGAAGGCGAAGAGCGCCTTACACAAAAATACAAAGCGGATTTACCGAACAATTTCTCAATCAAGATCACCAATCCAGGCGGGATCGTGATCATGGGGAGAGATAACAATCTTACTCAAGCTCAGAGGCAGGACTTTGGAGTTGTCAAGAGAAAGTACAAGAATATCATCGACATCATCACTTACGATGATCTACTCCGAAGACTTGACATCATCGTTCATCAGCTTAAGGCAGACAGCTAATCAGTCGTTTCCGCAGGGAATTGTTAAACTACCGCGGACTTCTCAGGCAAATCTTCACTGTTGCAGTTCATTGCAACGCGTCCGCTAAATGGGTGTCGGTGTTCCGCAAACGCCTCCGGGCCACGGAGCTTTACAAGAGAAAGAAACCATCCCTCGGCAAGGCTGCCGAGTCGTCGTCAATGCCACGCCGATTATCCCCCTTTCACGTAGAAGAAAGCTTGATCTCCTGCACAAAGAAAAAGCCCGGGCCTAAAAAGATAAGACCTTGCGCTTTTCCACCACATAAAGCATAATTAAGGCATGAAAGTGGTGGAAAAGGATAAGGTTGTAGGTGGCATGCTTCAAGATGAACTCAAGCGTTGCCAGGAGATGCTCAACGGCCTTCAGAAAGCCGTTTCCGGACTTCCAAAGGGTGTAATAAGCGAGCGGAAAAAGCATTATAAGGACAAGAGCTATTCTTACTACTATCTTAAATACCGCGATGGGGAAAAGGTTATCAGTAAGCACATCCCTAACAGTGAAATACAAGAGGTGAAGGAAAAGCTTTCGATGAGGAAGAAATACGAAAAGGAAATACTGTCTTATGAAAAAAGAATCGCCTATCTGAATAAGATCCTGCGCGCCGGTGAGAGAAGACGTGGAAATATTGGTTAAGAACAAGAAAATTTTCCCGGCTGAAATCCAGGAGCTTCTGCAGGCGTTCTTTTCGGTCGGCTTTTTTGATGAATCCCTGCTTATTGGCAGCTGGGTGATGCCTCTCTATCAGGAGGCTTTCGGCATCCCTTATGTATTACGGACGATGGACATAGATTTTGCGGTCGAATTTGCTCTTTCAGACCGGGCAAAGAAAGTCGACCTCGAAAAGATTATTACGGATCTTGGTTACATCCCTGTTGTCATGCAGTCTGGCGTTCGCAGGTTTTCCCGGGAGAATTTCACTATTGAGTTTGTTGCCCACCGCAAGGGCGGAAGGGCGGACGAAGTTGTATCAATCAGAAAATGGAACATTGTGGCATCGCCCCTTCCTTTCGTTGATCTTCTTCTTAGTTTTCCTTTTACCGCCAATTTTGGAGATTTCAAAGCACGGGCGCCACTGCCTGAAGCCTTCTTTGTCCATAAGTTGATTACTGCACAGAGAAGGCCGAGGGAGAGCAAGAAAGATAAGGACCTCGACCAGTGTTCTATTATTGCTCGGCATCTTGACATGACACTGAGCGATTGGATTCGGTTATCGGGTCACTGAAGCTCAGTAATAAGACGAAGAGAGCGATGAAGGCTTCATGCGAGGCGATAGATTTTCCTCCACAACAGTTAGGTTTAAAGTAAGTGTGTGGTGGAAAAGATATTGAACCATCCGTGGGGGATCATAAGGCCCCCTGGGCATCAAGTATCCATTTTTTTAGGTAGGCAATTGTTCGTTGAAATCGAATGATTGCCCTATATTTTCCAAGTCCAGAGTCCGCAACCCTGAATCTATTTGCAGCAGCATTTCTTGTATTTCTTTCCGCTTCCGCACGGGCAAGACTCGTTTCTGCCAATCTCGACTGCCTCATCAGCCATGCCACCATGATCGAAGAGAGCAAAAGGGAGTTCCACAATCCAGCCCATGATATCGGTATCCATGTCCATGGCAATGTCCTCAAACAACTTGCCGTCAGGAACGTCGTCGGGTTTCAGAAGGAATTCGTAGAAACGCTTGGCAAGGCCATACTGCTCTCTCAGGGATTCCTTGTACGGATCTCCTTTGAGACCTTCGTAATACTCAAGTTTATCGTCGAGCTCTTCGATGAATTTATCGAGGTCAGAGTTATCCATCTATTTCGACAACTCTTTGCTGAGAATATCCGCGACAAACCTGACATCTGAAGTTTGCACCAGTTTGCGTATCCGGTCGCGTGTCTCCTGGACGCTGCATGCATTCGCAGCAGCTTCCATTGTATGCCGGTAGGCAGACCATATATCCATAGAGGTAATTTCGTAGCCGTATCCCTCGCACAGCCATCTGAGCGCAGCCATTCCCGCTTCAACGCCGAATTCAGGATGCTCAGATGCGGCTTCTTTAGCAGCCCGGGTCAATGTCCTCGGATCACAGGGGGCTTTGTTAGCCAGAGCTATTGCCTCGTCATACAGACCCGCAGATTTTGCTGAGGCAAACCACTTGCCTTCTTCTCCGGGTGTGCCTTCGACCAGATCGTGGAGTATCTCAGCGGCGGTTTTGTTAGGATATTTCTTTGCGATGGCCCGGAAGGTGGCCAGATGAGAAGTTCCGCGATTGGCGAGAAATGCATAGCGGGCATATGCTTCATCGCTCATGCCGCTCGAAAGCAGGATATCCTCGCATGCCTCTGCAATTGCGCCCAGGGGATCGTTGATGCCGCGATTGTTCTCTGCGTAACGTATCGCCTCCGCCTTTCTGCCCATTGCGCTCAGGGCCTTCACTCCCCACTTTCTGTAATGCCAGTATTTATAGGGCGAGAGTTCAAGTAGGGCGAGAACTTCCTCATTCCGTCCGGCCTTGATAAGAGCGCTCAGACAAGCAATTGTTCCTTTGAAATGAACGTAATGCCCCGAACAAGTATTCTTCCATGCCATCCTTACCCCTTCGATAAAAGAATCAGCCCATCGTGAGGCTCGCTCAGGGGTCGCACACAGATCTCCCCAATATTCGGGCAATAGCTCGATATAGGGAATATCATCATCCTCGACCGCTTGCCAGAGGCGTTCCAGCCATTTGTCCCGAACTGAATTGTCTGCCGGAGCGCCGGCTATAATCGACGCAAGGACATCGATAGCATTGTTCACCGCTGTGCCTATCGCGCCTGAGGAGCTATCGACGTGGGCCAATGCAGGAGATACCTTTTCCAGAAACAGCACGGCGCCTTCGGCAGCCAGGACAGGATCCTTACGTACCACTTTCTTAATCTCAGCCACTGCCCCTTTTACTCGGGCCAGTGCAGGTTGTGAGCGCCAGCCAAAGGCATTTCTGCGGAAACGCGGGGCAAAAATCCATTTGTGAGTGACAGGCGAAGTCATTTTTTCAAATTCAATTTTAACCAAATAAGGCTATTGATGTCACACAGGTTCCAGAAGCACTAAGAGAGAACGGCATCTGAGGGACTGCTTACCGATGGTTGTGGGATGCAATCCGTTCACAAAACTACCTCGCCCTTGAACAGGCTGACATTTTCCTTGGAAGCAGTCTTAACCATCGCATCTGTAAATCCTGTCTTGCTGAAGAGACAGAAATATTCTTTTCTGTCCTTCTTGCCCCATTCTACGAGTTTGGATTTCCCCCTCAATGCCTCGTAGACGTCGATCCCCACCTGCCTTTCGCTCCACTTTACCTCGCAGAAAAGGATCGAGTTCAGATCGGGATTGATCCCGACCGCGTCTATCTCTTCGTTCCTCTCCCACCACCTACCCACTGCCATAAAGGGGAAGAACCTGTCCATATTCTTCCAAAGATGCTCAACCGCCACTTTTTCATAGACAGAGGGAAGGTGCTGGGGCATCGCTTTTCTGATATCCGAAAGGACTTCGTCAATTCTTTCCATCTCAAGCTCACCCCTCCTCGGAAAGACAAACCTGAACCAGAACTGAAAGAATTCATCTGAGATGCGGTATAGGCCCTTCTTGCTTTTAAGCGGCTTTTCTTCCGTGACCGGAAGCTCCCTTTTCACAATCTTGAGATCGGAAAGCACACCCAGATATTTGTTCGCCATAGGCTGGGTTATGCCCGTGGCGTTCACGATCTCTGAGAGCTTTCTTTTCCCCTGCGAGATGGCCTGAAGGAGGGCAAAATAATACCGGGGCTCCCTGAGTTCCTCCTTGAGGATAAGTTCCACCTCCTCATAAAGCATCTCGCCCTTTTTGAGTACATGGTCCTTAAGATTCCTGAAGATATCCTTTTCCTTCGAAAACTGAAGCCAGTAGGCAGGGATTCCGCCGGCAACGGCATAATGCATCAGTCTGTCCTCAAAGGGTTTCCCCTTCCTGAAGCTGCCCGCCTGTTCAAATGTTATGGGGTCAACCCTCCACTGTCCTGTCCTTCTGCCGTAAAGAGGGGCTCTGTAACCAAGTACCTCCGTCTCCATCATCGATATGCTTGAGCCAAGAAGGATAAGAAAAACATTGCTTTTGGTAAGGTATTCATCCCATCCCTTCTGGAAGATGGAGGGGATTGCCCGGTTCGATTCTATGAGATAAGGGAATTCGTCAATAGCGAAGACGAATCTCTGCTTCTTATCTCTGACATAGCGAAAACCTTCTTCCCAGTCCGCAAATCCCCTCGTTTGAAGCAGGGACTCATTGAAATGACTGCCTATAGCGTTTGAGAATCTTCTCAGCTGCTCAACTTCATTAACACTTTCGGAAAGGAAGTAAACGTGAGGCTTGTCCTTCACGAACTGCTTAACGAGTTCGGTCTTTCCGACACGGCGCTTTCCCCATAGGACTATGAGCTGGGCCTTTGGCTCCCGCCACTTTTCTTCGAGAAAGGTCAGTTCTTTTTTTCTGTTTATGAATTCCATCTCATCCTCAGAGATATACTTTAGAGTATTATACTCATGAGTATATAAAAATCAAGACTGTAGCCAAAATGTAACCAAAAATGTCCCAAAGGGCATAAAATGCCCGAAAATACCGTAAAGGATGGAATGACAAAACTCCTTGAAAATAGTGTATAATTCCAAAAATGGAGGTAGAATGCGAATGACTATCCTCGAGATATTTCTTGAAGATTATAAAAGAAGCTTCGGAAAATTTCCTCCAGATCTGGCGGTGTTAAGAGAATATGCATGGAAGGAATATGGATATAAACTTAAAAATTTATAATCCATGGGGACAGAAGGTGGTTTACAATCCAACGAATAATGCTGAAAAATATTTTATCGCGCCTGGTAGTGACATTCAGTGACGGGTGTAAGAATTGGAGGTACAATAAACTAAACTCGCTTCGCTCGTTGCGACACCACGAACAGGTTGATTAAGGTAGTAAACCGGGCTGAAGATGAAATAAAGAGCGTCACCTTCAAATACGATCATAGACCCGGCGGTTGCACGACACCCTCAAGGGAAGGCCACAGGAAGGATCAAAAGAAGTTTTCTTATTGTCCCAGTGATATTGACAACGGGAACCACCTCAGTTAGACTAGTTAATTAGTTCAACTTTCCAACAAGGAGATCAGTATGTCGTTAGTCAAAGTCAAAAGCAAATATCAGATAGTAATTCCGGAAGACGTCAGAAAAAAACTCCACGTTGAGATAGGGGATACCTTTGAACTTGAAGAAAAGGATGGCGTTCTGATCGCTAAGCCCGTCATAGTAATCGACAAGTCTCAGGCGTATTTCTGGACGGAGGAATGGCAAAAAGGGGAGAAAGAGGCGGAAGAAGCAAAGAAGAAGGGTAAGTTTAAGGAGTTCGATGAGGCCGCCGAGGCGATCAAATGGCTAAAAAGCTGAGGATCCTCAGCACCTTTAAGAAAGATTATGGCAAACTTCCTCCTGAAATTCGCGAGAAAGTGGACAAACAACTGACTTTTCTCCTCGGCAGTCCGGACCACCCATCCCTGAATCTCCATCCGCTCCGAGGGACAAAGGGGATATGGGAGGGATATATCGATTATCACTACAGATTTACTTTTGAGGTGGATGGTGAATTTTACGTGCTCCGGAAAGTGGGTGCTCATGATGTTATCAAAAGTCCCTAGGTTTTGGCGCAGATCTCGGTCCCTTGTTTCCCAGATGTGAAAAAATTGGCCCATGTTCAGCGGACTAATTCGCAGCGGCGTGTCGGATCAGGGATTCCCAGTCTTCCGAGAAATTCTTCATCCCCTTGACCGTCAGGTCATGGAATATATCGAAGTCGCGCCAGTCCCGGGCGAGGTCGAGCTCTTTATATGGGATCGCCTTAAGGCCGGTTGCGGGATAGGTGTAGTCGCTTCCTGGCATCGGGAGCCCTTTCTCCGCCCACTCCCTCAGTATCTTGCCCGGCACGGTGATGATGTCCGAGCCTAGCTTGATCGCATAGAGGAGATGATCGAGGTTTCGCACGCTGGCGGTCAGCACTTCCACATGCCCGTCGCCTTTCCGGTACATGCGGATGATATTGGCGATCACGTCCATGCCGTTTTCCTTCCGGTCGTCGAGCCTGCCCACAAAAGGTGAGACAAAGACATTCCCTTTTCGGGCGCCCCGGGTGGCCGCATAAACCGCGGCAGCTTGTTCCTGGCTGAAACAGAGTGTCATGTTCACCCTCAAACCGTCTTTCGCCGCCTGTTCGGCGGCCTTCAACCCTTCAGCGGTGGACGGGAACTTGATATGAGCGTTCGGGATCCAGCCGAACATCATCTTCCCCTGCGAAAGCATCTGCCCTGCCTTGGTCTCGAGGTCTGCGTAGACCTCGACCGAGACAGACCCTACCGGCAGCATCCCGGAGATTTCTTTTACGACAGAGTGGTAAAAGTCTATGATCTCATGTTTTGAAAACTTCTCTCCCCTGTCGAGTCGTTTGCGCGCCTCGGGGTTCTTCGAGATGAGCGTGGGGTTTGTTGTCTGTCCGTCTAGAAACCCCAGGAGGCCCATGATCTCACGGGTCTCTTCCGGGTCCCCGCCGTCAAGAAATATCTTTGAGATAAGGCTTTTCGGTTTCATGGCGATAACTCCTTTCCGTTTGCCTGTGATCGCTGCCCCGGGTTTGTTCTGTAAAGGGATGCCTGCCGTCCGGGTGTATGTGCGAAGAAGCGCCTCTGCCTGTTTCCATGCTATCATAATCAGCACGCCTGTCAAGACGAGGCAAGTCACGTGCTACACATAAAACTTGAATCGTAAATGGTAATTGTGGATTGGGACCGGGAACTGGCGGTCTGCGCTATGCTCTTTGCCCTATGCTCTCAATGCGGAAGGTCGTTTGACAGACGGGCTCTTTCATGATAGAGATGAATGAAACGGTTTTGATTCAAGAGATGATTTTTCGTTAGGTGAACACGAAAAAAGATGCGGCAGACGCGATAACCACCGGGAAAGGGCGGGCTTTACCGGTTAACAGAGGAGATTTTAAATGACTGCTCCTGCTTCGGACGCATTTGTCTTCTTCGGCGCAACAGGCGATCTTGCCTATAAGCAGATATTCCCGGCGCTTCAGGCCCTCATCGTAGGGGGGCGCCTCGATGTTCCGGTCATCGGCGTGGCAAAATCCGGCTGGAATCTCGAAAGACTCAAGGAGCGCGCAAGAGAAAGTCTCGAAAAACACGGCGGGGTCGACGAGGAGGCATTCACAAAACTTTGCTCCCTCCTCCGGTATATAGACAGCGATTATCATGATGAGTCGACCTACCAGGAACTGCGCCGGGTGCTCGGGGAGGCGCGGCAGCCCCTTTACTATCTGGCGATCCCTCCGAGCATGTTCGCAACAGTCATAGACGGACTCTGCAGGACCGGTTGCGCCGAGGAGGCACGCGTCATCGTCGAGAAGCCCTTCGGCCGCGACCTTTCATCCGCCCGGGAGCTGAACCGCATTCTCACTAAGGTCTTCCCCGAGAAGGCGATCTACCGCATCGACCACTTTCTCGGGAAGGAGCCCGTCCAGAACATTTATTACACCCGTTTTGCAAACTCGATCTTCGAGCCGATCTGGAACCGGAACTATATCGCGAGCGTGCAGATTACCATGGCCGAAAACTTCGGGGTCCAGGGGAGAGGGAAATTTTACGAGGAGGCGGGTGCGATCCGGGACGTGCTGCAGAACCACCTGCTGGCGATCGTGGCGTTTCTTGCAATGGATGCGCCGAGCGGCGACGACCCCGGGGCGCAGCGGGACGAAAATACCCGCCTTCTTAGGGCGATACGGCCCCTCGATCCGGCTGAAGTAGTACGGGGCCAGTTTCGGGGCTACCGTCAGGAGCCGGGCGTGGCCCCGCATTCCACGGTCGAGACCTTCGTGGCAGTCAGGCTTCTTATCGACTCATGGCGTTGGGAAGGCGTCCCCTTCTATATAAGGTCCGGCAAATGCCTGCCTGTCTCTTCGACGACCGTTACGGTCGAGTTCAAGCGTCCGCCCCGGGAGGCATTTGGAGAGGTTGTCCCGCTGATGTCGAACCACTTCAGGTTCCGGCTCAGTCCGGACGTGTTGATCGAGCTCGGAATCAGAGTAAAGATGCCGGGTGAAATCGGGGTCGGTGAAGATGTCGCTCTAAAGCTTGTCCAGAACGAAGGCGATGCCATGGAGCCTTACGAGCGGCTGCTGGGCGACGCCCTGGTCGGAAACCCGGCACTCTTTGCGCTCGAATCCACTGTCGAGGAGCAGTGGCGGATCGTGGAGCCGATACTCGGGGGCGCAACGCCGCTTTACTTCTATGAGCAAAACACCTGGGGCCCTGCAGAGGCGGACCAGATCATAGCCGGGGACGGTTTCTGGTACAACCCCGCGCCGTAACGGTGTCCTCTACCCAACAGGGTTAAAATGACTTCCCTGCGCTTTTGCCGCGTTATTCTCCGAGAATGGATGAAATCAACTGCTGTTTCAGTTCCCAGAGTTTTTCGCTTAAAGAAACGTGATAGATATGTGGGTTGACGAGCCGCTTTACTCCTGAATCGAGCCGCTCCACATCGTCGTTTCTCACCTTCCTCATGTCGTCGATCGACGGGAGTTCATAAACCAGCTTGCCTTTTCTCATAATTTCCACGAGGAGTGGTTCTATCCCGGAGATGTCTTGCCGGACGAGGATGCGTGATTTCGAGCGCTCTATCGGGTGACGAAGGACGATCGTGTCCATCTTCTCAGGCTCCTCTCCCTCCCTGCAGATCAGATCGGCGGTGGCCTTGTTGCGTCCGTTGTAGATCCGCCGAATGCTTTTGAACCCGGGGTTGATGGTCTTTTCAGGCGTCTCGGAGACCTTGATGGCAGGGACCCATTCGTCTCCATGCCTGATCGCCACGAGCTTGTAAACACCTCCCAGTGCAGAATGTCCCTGGGAGGTGATGAGCCTCGTACCGACACCGTAGATCAGCCTGTCTATGACGTGGTCTGCGTCCATCCCGCAGCGGGGGGCCTCCTCCTGTATCTGCGTGATGATCTGCCAGATGACGAGTTCATCCAGCTCGTTCGAAATCACTATCTTCGTATCAGAGAATCCGGCCTCATCCAGCATCTTCGCCGATTGAACGGCAAGATAGGCGAGGTCTCCCGAGTCGAGACGAATACCTGCCGGTCTGTGGCCCCTTTTCTTCAGCTCTTCGAAGACCTTTATCGCATTTGGAACACCGCTTTCGAGGGTGTTGATTGTATCGACCAACAGGAGACAGTCGTCGGGATAGACTTCGGCGTAGGCCCTGAAGGCCCCGAGTTCGCCTTCGCCGAGCGCCATGAAAGCCTGGACCATGCTGTGGGCATGGGTCCCTTTCGGCGGGTATCCAAGCACATGAGAGATGCCTACGTTCGACGTAAAGTCAGCGCCGCCGATAAGCGCCGCTCTGGCGCCGGCATTCGCCCCGGTGTTGTGGGCGCGGCGCATGCCGAACTCAATTAACGGCCTTCCCCGCCCGCTTTCGTGGATGCGCGCCGCTCTGGTCGCTATCAGGGTCTGGTAATTGAGGTGGTTGAGAAGGGACGTCTCCAGGATCTGGGCCATTGCAAGGTGGCCCTGGACAACGGTCAGCGGCACATTTGGATGGACGACCCTTCCCTCCGGAATCGCATGCATGGTTATGCTTTCGAAGTTGCCGTTTTTTCTCAGCCAACCGAGAAAGTCATCCCCGAAGACCTTCCCTCCCGATGCGCTCCGCTGGCCTCTCAAGTATTCGATATCCTCATCCCTGCACCGCGACTCCTGCATCCAGTCGAGGAGCCATTCGAGGCCCGCGTTGACACAATAGCCCGCCATGTGCAGGCCGAAATCAGGATAGTGCCGGAAGAAGTGGTCGAACTGGGCATGCCTTTCGTGGAGACCCATTCTGAAATAGAGCTGTGCCATGGTGAGTTGATACTGGTCCGTGAATAAAATGCCTTCCGCTGCGGGACGTTCCGTGGATTTCATGGATCGTTTGTTCCTTCCATCTTCACGCCGCCTATTCCTTATTTTTTTCGCTGATTCGTCCTTTCAGCGGAAAGGGGTAGGTACGGGGTGACACTTTTCCCCTTCATCATGGAACTGTATTACACGGCCACCACCGAATCATCGACACCAAAGGGGCTTTTCACGTATTTGTCCGCATGCCAGTCATTTTCCCATCTTTTGCCGTCGATGAGATAGCGGAAACGGTATTCCTTACCCGAAGCCAGTTCGAGTGTCACCATGAAGTCACCGCCCTCCATTTTTCTCAAAGGAGTGGCCTCCTGGTTCCAATTGTTGAAGTCCCCTACGATCGTTACCTTCCGGGCCTTTGGTGCGGCCTGGGAGGGGAGCCTGAAAGTGACCCTGCTCCTGTTGCCCGGCTTCACCGACTCTTTTTTGATCCCCATCGGTTCAGAAGTCCGCATTTCGGAGGCAGGTCTGCTTGCGCCCGGACTGATTTTGGCACCGGCCAAGAGTTTATCTGCCGCGCCCGGTTTCTCCGAAACAGAGCGTTCTACAGCCGTCACGTCCGTTGCAGCAGGTATTGCGGGGGTATGAGTTTTTTCACTTGCGTTTTTTTTGGTCTTTCCCGATTCTGCGATCGACTCCTTTTTTGTCTTTTTTGTCTTCATCTCAATTCCTCCTAAAAAGGTTTTCTTCAAATACCGTTTTTCTTACTTCAGTAACCCGGAGCTCTCTTTCCCAGGGGTCGGTATAGAGGTCCTGAATTCCGCAGACAGCCCCCGCAGAATTCCTTCGTCACCGAGACCTGCATCCCACTCTTCGACAGCGAATCAATCAGCGATAATAACGAAAGCCTTCATAAGCTTCTTCTCAGCCTGGAAATCAGAGAGGTCGGACTACTCCTTCTACGCATCTTAGGGTATTCATGGGATGTTTCATATCGGCATCTGTCTGATAATCATGTCGGTATTTGTCTTACAGATAAATAACGCTGCATTTAGCCACGAAGCGATCAGATTGCGGCAGCCGCAGCAGGGGCCTGTTATGGGCGTCCTGCGACCACTTTCAACTCCTCTTCCAGCAGACAGGGGTCAAACGGTTTTTTCATGAATTTATATGCGCCTGCTTCGAGAAAAGCCTGTTCCATGTCATACCACGCGCTCATCGCAATAACGGGAAGACCGGGATTCCTTTCTTTGGCGCGTTTTACCAGTTCGACCCCGTTCATTTCCGGCATGAGGTAATCGACGATGACAACGTCGAAAGAACCTTCCTCGATACACCGGAGCCCCGCGAGTCCGTCGCCGGCGCATTTCGCCTCGTACCCGTTTACGGAGCAAAACTCTGCAAGGAACGCCCGGAGGTCGACCTCATCATCGACGACCAGGATTTTGAGTTTCTTGCCGGGTTGCGGCGCATTTGTCTGTTCCGCCGAGGCGGGCTCCCTCCTACTGGGATTATCGGCACGCAGAATGTTTCGGTGAAGTGCGTCCATGGCTATGATCCCTCCATTCGCGAATATCCGCTAAATGTACTTCGCCTGGTTTCCGAAAAATAAACTTTCGCGGGGCCTGTTAGCGTAAAACGGTTCCTGTGAAATCCCCTTTTCCGAACTGGCCCACAGCTATATTATATATCTATCGCATCAATTGTAAAGGAGAAAAAGGTGGTCATATTGCGACCCTTCCATTTCATTTATCAGGCGATTTTTCCGAAGGTCACCCAGCGGAGAGGTCTGAGAAAATGATGTCGGGGCCGAGACGGGAAATTCGGAAGCGCGCCTGATTTCAAGAGAAGAATTCAGGTGCGTTTCTTGAATTATTTGTCTTCAGAATTTAGTATATATTACATATCTTCTTAAGGCTTCTGACATGCAGACTCCGGGATTTGGAGAAGATGTTCCAGTTAAGTCCGATATGGATTCACCTGATCGGTGAAGGTGTTGAAGTGATTAATCCTACATGAGAGCGGGGAAAACAAGTTGAGTAAAAACCACGTCATCTGGCACAAGGTCCGTGTGGCCCGTGGGGACAGGGCACGGCTCAACAACCACCAAAGCGGCCTTGTCTGGTTCACCGGCCTGTCCGCCTCGGGCAAGTCCACGATTGCCCATGCCGTTGAGAAGATGCTCTTTGACCGGGGGGTGAGGACCTATGTGCTCGACGGCGACAACGTGCGGCACGGGATCAACTGCAACCTTGGGTTTACCCGGGAAGACAGGAAAGAGAACCTCCGCAGGATCGTCGAAGTCTCGAAGCTTTTTATGGATGCAGGCATTCTTGTACTTGCCGCCTTTATCTCTCCTTACAGGGAAGACAGGCAGGCGATCAGGCAAAGTATTGAAGGAGACCACTTTCTCGAAGTCTACGTGAAGTGTCCGATCGAAGAATGCGAGAAGCGCGACCCCAAGAGACAATACAGGAGGGCCCGCGCCGGGATCATCAAGAACTACACAGGGGTATCCGCGCCTTACGAGGAGCCCGCAAATCCGGACATCCTGCTTGACACCATGAATATGGACCTTGACCACTGTGTAGATATCATCATCCGCAGCCTGGTCAGCCGGGGCATTATCCACGGGGATGGATAAGTTACGCGGGCCGCAAGCTCTCTTTTTTGCTTGACTCCGGGAATAATGATCGGCAGTATTTTTATGCAGGACTTGGAAAGGTGAAACGTTATTCGAGGATCGCGTAGCGTCTGATCGTCTCGGCCCTTTTTCCTCTTACGCCGAGGTCCTCGATGCGCCTGATCTTTCCCTCCCTCCGCGCCTTGAGAACCCTCTTTGCCGTCTCCGGTCCGATGCCGGGGATTCTCATGAGCGCCTCCCTGCTGGCGGAGTTGATCCTGACCGGATAGAACCCGGGATGGCTGTTCGCCCAAACCTGCTTCGGGTCCCTGTCGAGGTGGAGGTTGCCGTCCTTGTCGAAGGGGACCTCCTGTTCGGAGAAGCCGTATCTCCGGAAGAGAAAGTCGACCTGGTAGAGGCGGTGTTCCCGCATGAACGGCTCTTTTCCGTCTGGAAGAATCCGCCTTTCCCCTGGTATGTCCGGGTTCCCGAGCCCCTTCTGGTAGGCCGAAAAGTAGACCCTCTTGAAGTTGAGCCGGCGGTAAAGGTCGCATGTATAACGGATGATTTCGGAGTCGGTCTCGTCGGAGGCGCCCACGATGAATTGCGTCGTGCATTTTATCCTGGAAAACCTCATGCCTTCTCCGGTGAGCCTTCCCATCAGCCTGATCGGCCTGATGATGTCTCGGTCAAAATCTTTTTTCCCGGAGAGCAGGTCGAAGTGCTTTTTGCCGGGCGTCTCGATGTTCAGCGAGACCGCGGTTGAGAGGGAAAGGGCCTCCTCTATCGCCGCGTCGGAAGCGCCCGGGATAATTTTCAGGTGGATGTATCCGCGGTATTCATGTTTTTCCCTGAGGATGCGGGCGACGGTGTTGATCTTATCCATCGTATAATCGGGCGTGCCGATGACCGAGGAACTCAGGAAGAGGCCGAAGACCTTCCGCCGCCGGTAGTATTCCATAAAAACGCCGGCCACCTCTTCCGGCTGCAGAGTGCAGCGCCGGACGTTCGACCCCGAGCGCAGTGGACAGTACCGGCAGTCGTTTGCACAGGCGTTCGAAAGGAGCGTCTTGAGGAGCATAGAATAACCTCCCTGCGGCAGGGCGACCGGATAAAGCCACTTGCCGTCCAATCCCCTCGTGCGGCGGTCGCCCTTGCTGGTGCCGCAGGCGCACGCCAGATCATACTGTGAGTCTTCGGAAAGGACCTTCAGTTTCTCGATAGTCTCCATGGAACAAATTATAGCACGGTAGGGGTGGCCATATAGGGCCTCCCCTTTACTTTTGGTAGTGGTACAGACTGTACCATTACCCTACTTTTTGCGTTTTTGCCATAGGCAAAGCCGATCAGGTACAATAAACCGTTTCTTGTCGCAAAAAAATCGCAGGAGGACGTGTATGCTTCTTGATGTGATCATCGACAAGGATTCGCTGCCGATAGAAATCCCTAATCCCTATCACCCGGACCTCGAGACTATTGTCGGCAGTATCGGCCGCTTTGCCGCTTCGAAAGGCGCCGACCTTTCCGGTCTGGACGTCCGGGGACTTATCCCGGCGATGATAAGGGGGGTAGCTGGTTGCGAAAAGGGCTGTCCCGCGAATGCCAAGGACCTTGCTTCTAAAGGATTTCAGTGCTTTGACCTCGAATACGTCGAGGGAGGGATCCTTACGGCGACGGCATCGGCAGGTGGCGACCGATTATTCTACCTCAAGATGTTTCCCGACTTTTGATGACCTTCAGCGCCTTCTATGGTATGCCCTTGCCTTCCTCAAGATCTTGACGGAGCTGGCCTGGGGCCCTTTCTCACCTTCCTCTTCCTCGAAACGGACCTCGTTTCCTTTTTTTAGTTTCCCGAAACCGTCGAGCACGCTGTTTTGGTGAAAGTAGATCTCCCGTCCTCCGAAACTTTCGATGAAGCCGTAGCCTTCGCTGCGGAAGATCTTGGTCACCACACCGTGGGGCAGAAGATCGTGGGCTTTCACTTCCCTGGCCAGTTTGAGTGAATATTCTTCGAGCTGGCGGGCGGCGTCGTCGAAGGCATGGCGGACCGCGACGTATATGTTTTCGTTGACCTGATGAAAGGGGTTCTCCCGGCTTGCCACGATCTGTTTTCGCGGCACGTTCAGCGTGATTGTCGCCCGGAAGAGGTTGCCGTCCTGATGCCTCTTGTGCGGCATTCCGACGACGACCCTGCAACTCACGATCGCGGGGAAGAACTTCTCGATCTTCTCCGCGAGGGTGTTGACCTCACCCTCTATGCTCTCCTTGTATTGCGGCTGTAAGTTCTTGTATGTAACCTTAAGCGGTACCTGCATATTCCCATGCTACCGGCGAATCCTGGGTCTGTCAACTCTTATCCGCCATGGCATGCAGGCTGCTCCTGCACGGACAAAAAAATCCCCGGCTCAGGAGTGGCCGGGGAAAGTCGGTGATTACTCGATAGAGATGGTCTTGCTTTTCTGGACCGCTTCTGCCGACTTCGGAATCCTGATTTCGAGCACTCCGTTTTCGAGGTGAGCCTTCGCCTTTCCCGAGTCCATGCCGCCGGGCAGTTCAAAGCTGCGGGAGAATCTTCCATAGCTCGACTCGTACCTGTAATAATCTTTCTTTTCCACCTTATCCTCATGTTTCTTTTCGCCCGATATCGTCAGCATGTTGTCGGAAATATCGATCGCGACGTCGCTTTTCTTCACGCCGGGCAGGTCCGCCCTGACAACGATATCCTTGCCCTCTTCGTACATGTCTATGGCAGGTGAAAACTCTTCAAATTCCGCTGGTCTCAACCCTGTCCATAACGGCGATCTCAACAGCGAAAATGGTCTCATCCAGGACTCTTCTAACCACTTTTCCATGTCTTCGAACGGAGTAACGAATCTCGGCTTATCGGCCCTGACAAGTTCTTTCGTTCCTTTCATTGTTTACACCCCCTTTCTTTAATCAGGAGTCTTTTACTTCATATTCAATATATCTCGAACGCGGGTAGAATACAAAACCGAAAAACCGCTGAAAAAAGCCGAAAATTTGGCGGGAAGATAAATTAAGACTATATAACTCCTCTTTTAAAAGAATAGCCAACCCAATCAGCGCCTTAGATTTCACATTTCACGTTTGGCGTCTTTTTCTTGACTTTCCTTCTCTTTTGCGCTATTTTTTAAAAATATGGATATAAGTTCGAAACTGACTGTAATAATAGCGATTTTTTCGCTGACCCTGTTGATCAACCTCTTTTTCGGTCGTCTTAGAACGAGAACGAGGAAGTTTTCGCTGAACTGGTTTCTCTGTATCCACCTGCCGATTCCCTTTGTTTTTCTGGCGAGAGTCTCTTCTCATGTCAGCGCCTGGTATATCCCGCTTTTTGTCGTGGCGGCACTCGGCGGCCAAGTCCTTGGCGGGAAGATAGAGATCTGATCGTGCTATCGGCCATTTTGTCCAGACCGGGCGAAATAGAACTGCGGGAAGTCGCCATACCGGAACCCTCCCAGGGTGAACTTCTCGTTGAGGTGAAGTCTTCGCTAACCTGCGGGACCGACCTGAAGGCCTTTTTAAGGGGGCACGCGCTCATACCGATGCCGGGCCCCTTCGGCCATGAGTTCTCGGGCGTAGTGGTCGAGAAGGGCAAGGGCGTACCTAAATTCAAGGTCGGCGACCCGGTTATGGCGGTGCACAGCGCCCCCTGCCTGGAATGCGCATACTGCAAAAAGAAGCTCTTCAACCTGTGTGAAAACATTATGGCGTCAAAGGTGCTCGGCGCATTTTCAGAATATATCCTCGTACCGAAGCACATCGTCAAGCAGAACGTCTTCAAGAAGCCGAAGGGTCTTACTTTCGCCGAGGCCGCGTTTCTGGAGCCGCTGTCGTGTGTGGTGCATGGGATGGAGAATCTCCGGATCGGAAAGGAAGATACCGTTTTCATCATCGGCGCGGGCCCGATCGGACTCCTCCACCTGCTTCTCGCAAAAGCGAAGGGGGCAAGAGTCATGATCACGGGGCTCGAGGAAGAAAGGCTCAAGACCGCCAAAAAGCTGGGAGCTGACCTTGTCTTCGACCCTTCCCAGACGATAAAATCGGTGCGTGACTTTACCGGAGGCATCGGGGCCGATTATATCTTCGAGTGCACGGGGCAGCCGGATATCTGGGAGGCGGCTGTGGAGTATGTGCGAAGGGGGGGGACGGTGGTCCTCTTCGGCGGCTGCAAAAGCGGGGCGATTGTCAGATTCAAGGCGGAGCGGCTTCACTACGACGAGATCGACCTGAGGGGGACCTTCCATTTTACGCCCCAGGATGTGGCGAAGGCCTACGGGCTCCTGAAGGACCGAAAGATAGATGCCCGGAAACTGATATCCGGCACCTATCCCCTCTGTGAGATCAAAGAAGTATTTGCCAGGCTTGTCAAGGGCGACGGCATCAAATACGCGTTGATGCCGTAAAAGTAAACACCTCGCGTCTCACGTCTTACACCTCACGTCTTTCCCTTTTTTTAACAATTTCCTTCAACGCGCGGGCATTCCGTATCGCAGATGCGCCGTGGCAGTTGTTGAACATCACATTATGTGCTTAAGCACATAACGTTTTTTATGTTGCGGATTCACTTATGTGTTATTGCTTTTGAATCTCCTGATAACTGCGAGATATTATTGTTAATGCCACAACATAAGATAATCCTCCCTATCTCCCTCTTTTTTGCTCAGAAAATCAGCGTATCGCTATGCGGAAACATCTAAAAAAACTCTTGACTCTGGACCTGACTCCAGACTGTATAATTAAATTAGAGGCAAGAAGATGAAATACTTAACGATAGGTCAGTTGGCAAGAAAGGCGGAAGTGAATATAGACACGATCCGGTACTATGAAAGAAGAGGTTTGATTTCCCCATCCAACCGAAAGGAATCCGGGTACCGGCAGTATCTTGATGATACCGTCGTCCGCATACACTTCATCAAGCATGCGAAGGAACTCGGCTTTTCCCTTGATGAGATAGCCGAACTCCTCTCCTTAAAGCTGGATCCGAAGACAAAATGCGGGGACGTCAGGAAAAAGGCGCAGGAAAAGATCAACGAGATCGAGGGTAAAATCCAGATACTGGAGAGAATGCGACAAACACTTGTTCGACTGACGAGGATGTGCGAAGAAGGAAGGCAAGTAAGCGAATGTCCGGTACTCGAAGCGCTGGACGAGAATCCCGGCGTTGAAGAAGCGAGGCCTTTTGGTCGGGGTAGGTTTGAGCGCCTTTACGTCTTACCTCGATTATGTTCTTTTTCCGGCTCTGGCGATTCTGCTTATCCTGACCATTGTCTCTTACGGAAAATGGAGACGTATGCAAGGCGGCGAGAAGTGAGCCGTGCACACCTGGTTTCAACCGGAGGTGAAAGATGAAAAGATACGATCTTATTATAATCGGCGGAGGGGCGGCCGCCTTTGGCGCTGCCATTCATGCAAATGAGCTCCATTCTAATGCCGCGCTGATCAACGCTGGCCTTCCTCTCGGCGGCACATGTGTCAATGTCGGCTGTGTGCCCTCGAAAACGCTCCTTTACGCGGGGGAAATCCTTCATCTCGCAAAGCACCACGGCATCCCCGGCATAAAAATTGAGCAGGTTGAATTCGACTTCAGGAAGGTCGTTGCGGATGAACTCGCTCTTGTTGAGAGGTTGCGCAAGGAGAAGTATGAAAAGGTCCTGAGCAGTCTCAATCATGTTACTCTTCTTGAGGGAAAGGCAAAATTTATCTCAAAAGACGCGGTGAGAGTAAACGGACAGGACCTCCACGCTGATAAGTTCATCATAGCCACCGGTTCGACAGCATCCGCACCGCCGATTGAGGGCATCCGTGAGGCGGGCTTTTTAACCCATATCGAGGCGTTGAAGTTGGAGAAGCAACCCAAGGAACTGATTGTGATCGGTGCAGGCCCCCTTGGACTTGAATTCGGGCAGATGTATGCCCGCTTCGGCACAAAGGTAACAATTCTTGAACGCATGCCCTCCCTTTTTCCGCCTTCAGAAAAGGAACTCGTTGATCGTCTCGCTCTTATTTTTGCTCAGGAGGGGATCGCTGTCAGGTCAAGTGTGGAAGTCAGGCGAGCCTGGAAGGAAGGCGATAAGAAGGTTCTTTCATACATCGCGGAAGGGAAGGAAGAAAAGGTCTCAGGTGACGAAATACTGCTTGCTACGGGCAAGATCCCCAACACCCAGGAATTAGGGCTTGAACAAGCGGGTGTCGAGACCGACAGGCGAAAGGCTATTGCCGTCGACGAACACCTGCAGACCTCGCAGCCTCACATCTTTGCGGCAGGAGATGTGACAAATCTCCTGTTGCGGCTCGAAATCACGGCAGGGCATGAAGGAACGCTTGCGGCGGAGAATGCCCTCACGGGTTCCGGGAAAAGTATCGATTACAATACCGTGCCGTATACCATCTTTACCGATCCACAACTTGCCGGGGTAGGCTTTACCGAAGAAGAGCAGATGAGAAAGATTGGAGTTTGCGATTGTCGGACCGTGTCGTTTAGGGATGTCCCGAAGGCGATCATCATGCGGAGGACCGAAGGGCTTATCAAGATGGCCGTTCATCCCGAGACACGGCAGATCATGGGCGTCCACATCCTCGCGCCGTACGCCGGAGAACTCATAGCCGGGGCGATGATGCTTGTGAAAAACAGAAACACTATCGACGACGTGGTGGATTCACTGCCTATGTTCCCGACTCTTTCCGAATCGATAAAACTTGCGGCGCTTTCCTTTATGAAGGACATTTCAAAATTGAGTTGTTGTGTATAGGCACAGGAGGACATTAATGAAGATCGACTGCTATATTTCACAGGGATGCGGCTCCGAGGAAGCATTGAAAGAGAACATCGCTCGCGCTCTTGAAGCCGAAAAGATTCATGCCGAAGTAGGCATTCACAGGATCAGCAATGAAAGAGCTTCTGAATTGAAGCTCAGTGGATCGCCATCAATATTTATTGACGGAGAAGAATTGCAGCCGCAGGGTGTCGCCGGGTTTTCCTGAAGAATGTTCAAGGACGAGTCGGGCAGGCTCGTGAATGTTCCTTCAGTGGAGACGCTGCGAAAAGCGATGAAAGAGCGTACTTGTAAAGGAAGGAATACGTCCGATAAAGCTCAGTCCCCTCTGAAAAGTCTCATGGACCAGATCGGCGAAACGGTAAGGGGCAGACTGGCGGATGCGCGACTGAGTCCGTCAGAAGACGACGCGCGCAAATTCATTTTGAGGGAATTCGCCAGGATCGGCAAGCCCCCATCAGAGAACGCTATTGCCGAGGCGATGAATCTTCCGACAATCGAATCGGCTAACCAGCTTGTTGAAAAACTGCACAAGGCGGACATCCTGACGAAGGAAGGCGATGAAATCATTTCAGCGTATCCTTTTTCCGCAAGAGCAACCCGCCATAGGGTTATTTTTAAGGACGGGCATGAGGTCTATGCGCTTTGTGCAACGGACGCTATGGGCATTCATTTCATGCTCCGCGAAGATATTGCCGTCCGATCCCGCTGCCCTGAATGTGAAAGTGAAATGAAAATCGAGCTGAAGGACGGCGAGGTCATCTCCTGTGTTCCTGAAGGCGTGGTTGAATTCGTCAGCAGCCGGGAGCAGTGCGGATGCACCGCAAAGACCTTCTGCCCGTTCATGAATTTCTTTTGCTCCGAGGCACATCTGGAAAAATGGCAAGACAAAAACCCAGTCTACGGAAAAGGGGAAATGTATCGTCTTCACCAGGTGCTGGAGCATGGGAAGTATATTTTCGGCGACTTCCTGAAATAGACAGACTTCAATTTCGGAGGAAAAGGTGAATAGAATGATAAAAAAGATTATTGCTATTATAATTTTTGGCATGATGCTAATCTCGGCTAATCAATCCGCTTTGGCTTGTCAGGTGGACGATTTCTATCTTACAAAGGAAGGCGCTTTGGCCTCTTCTTCGCCGGAGGGTCTGAACGAGGCGATCAGGCTTGAAGAAGAGGGCAACAAGGAAAAGCTTGGAGACCTCGTGAAGAGCGGCGCAGTTTTGCAGCTTGCAGCCAATATCAAGGTTCAGGTCGAGGAGAGATCATTTGAATTCAAGATGCTAAAGGTGAAGTCCCCGGACATGCGAGAGCCATACTGGGTGAAGGACAGTTCGTTGAAGCAAATCAATTGCAACTAAACACGAAGTATATCTCATTAAGTTGGCCTATCCGCATGGCGGTGAGCGGCGAGATAGGAGGAAGCAGTGAGCGCATATAGGCAAATTCTCTTTTCTCTAAAGTGCTTTTAAAAACGCCATGAGGTCGGGCTTCTCTTTCCAACGCCTGGTTTCCTGCTCTGAAGTAAATATCTCACAATGAGCGAGCGCTTTTAGTTGTTCGTCGGATAATGAATATTCGTCTCGACTACTGTGCTGTCGGTCCGGATACGCTTGCCGTCTTCAAGCCCTTCTCCCATCGCAATCTTGTTGATAGCCACCAGCACTTTGTTCAGCGATTC
>JAJZPM010000016.1 GCA_021811105.1 Nitrospirota bacterium
TGCATGGTGCGGTCATAAGTCATTTAAGATTTATCCAGAAATCACCAAATCGTGTCCGCTCCTATTTTAATAACTCAACAACAAAGTACGCAGCTTGATGTTGTTTCTATTATGAGACAGTTAATAACATTGTACAATGACATCCCGCCTGCAGGCCACTTCTTTCTCGGCTCGATGGGCAGACTGGTACGACGAAGATATGCCACTGCCGCATTTACCAGCCCCGGATCTATCGAAGACGGCAAAGGTGGCAAGGCGTTCGGACGAACTGTTCGGGGATCACCGTCGAGCGCCTGGATAAGAAACTCCATGTGACCTGATGTTAGACTCACGTATTCCTGCATCTGGCGTTGCTCATCACGCCGCAGGGCAGTCAGACGCTCCGCCCTTTCCCAAAATGCTTCACTCAAGGTTGACGCGGTCAACTGCCACCTTGATCCTTGTTTGGCTATCGGCGCTGGTGATTCCAAGGCCAGTAGAGCAATTGTTTTTTCGATACGACCCTTACTTACATTTATCCTGCCAAGCAACTCAGGAACAGAAAGACCTTGTGGGGCTGCTTCCAGCGCAGCAAGCACTTTCCGGACTTCCTCACGCGTAGGGAAGGCGCTTTCAATGAAGTAGTCCGTAATCTCTGTCTCTTCCTCGCCACTGAGCAATACACCGTAAGCGGCATCGAGTGCCCGCCCCGCACGCCCGACCTGCTGGTAATAGGCAACTACCGAACCCGGGGTCTGATAATGAATAACAAAGGAGAGGTCCGGCTTGTCAAAACCCATTCCCAGCGCAGTCGTAGCAACTAATGCCTTTACCTGGTTATCAAGTAACGCCTGCTCCAGTTCGGCCCGGCCTTCACCGGTTTCGCCGGTATATGCCGCAACGTTCAGTCCCTGCGATATGAGCCAGTCAGCCACTTGAACTGCATCGCGGACCGTCAGCGTATAAATAATTCCGTGTCCGGGCAAAGCAGCCACCTGAGCCGCAAGCCAGGCCAGACGCTCCGCTTGGCTTGGCAAACGCATCGTCTGAAGCATCAGAGAAGGCCGGTTCAAGTCGCCACGCGAAACGCTAAGGTTCGGCCCGAGAACTGTTTTCAGATCATCCATAACACGATTATTCGCAGTCGCCGTAGTTGCCAACAGCCGCAAATTCGGCGGTAATGTGCGCACAATCCTCTCTATCAGACGATAGTAAGGGCGGAAGTCGTGACCCCAGTCTGAGATGCAATGGGCTTCATCGATCACCAATAAGGCAATCCGTCCTGCAACGCCCACAAGCACCTCTGTGCGAAAGCGTTCGTTGGCCAGCCGTTCAGGCGAGATCAGCAGGATGTCCACCTCATTACGCTGAATCAAGGCCTCGACGTTAGCCCAGTCCTCAGTGTTATCGGAATTGATCGTAGAAGCGCGCACGCCCATGCGCTCAGCTGCCGCAATCTGGTTTCTCATCAACGCAAGCAATGGCGAGATGAGAAGCGTCGGCCCGCTGCCTGCTTCACGCAATAGTTTGGTTGCGATGAAATATACAAAGCTCTTGCCCCAGCCGGTTTTCTGCACGACCAGCAACCGCCCCTGGCCATCGACAACGTGACGCATTGCTTCTTCCTGACCTTCCCGGAAAACAGCTGCAGGCTGGCCAGTGCCTTGACGAAGCAACTCCAGGGCACGCTGAGGATTGTAGCTCATGGCGTGTGCTCCAGGATTAGCATGGCACCGGGCTCACCATACGCGACTACCGCGTCCTCGACGACTGATTCGTTTAAATTACTCATGGTTTTCTTCTGGCCGCCTGCCGCTGTTGGTAAAGCCTTTCCGTAAAGCCCCCCGCTGTCAAAAACTGCTCCTCCAACTTCTGCAACTGCCGACACAGCAGATAGCTCGCCTGGATCAGACAGATCAAAGTGTTGGCGGCAACTTCCGAGGTGGCAGTTGAAATTGACCTGTCAGACGGGTCAGACTTGTCCGATGAAAAGGCCTTTCTGACTGCAAGCGCTTCCGGAAAATTTTTGTCCCACAGGCGTAATCCCCTCTGTCGCAGGAAGTCTTCGTAATCAAGCAGCAATTCCTCAAGACTGGCTCGCGCCACACCGGTTAGTTTCAGCTCGGTTTTCTTGGAGGTGGCGGAGGCCATGCTCCCCTCCGCAATATTCTGAACACCGCTTCGGGCGGCCTGGATCATCTGGTCGTGGGTACGCGAGCGCTTGTCAACAAAACGATTGCAGAAGACAACAGTAAGGTCATAGACAAGCTGAGCCGTTTGAAAGCTGCGCAGTTTTCTGTATCCGCCGTGAGGCGGAATCAGGGAGTGCTGGTTGTTCATAAAACTCTCCTGTCGGACTTGTCCGAAGAGTCCGGCAGGACTGACAAGTCGTATTTTGTTTTCACTCTCAACTCGCCTGAGATGAGCTTGGGCAACAGCGTGTCGCGCAGAGTGGCGAGAGTTTTGCTCTCGACTTCAAGGCCAAAAGAGCGTTCGAGCACGGGCTCAATCAGTTTATTCCATCCCGGTAAAACAGACTCTGGGGGGCGCACGGTAAGAAGACGTTTCAGATCTTCAACTGTCACATGGCCAAGTCCGGTGGTTTGCTTGTTTCGAGCGACTTCTGCAAACACGGAACGAAGACCCCGAAGAGCCATCAATACGAATGCTCTCTCGTATGAGCCATTCGGAACAACTCGAAATATATGTTGGTTGAGCCAGGCCGGACAGTGCGTCCAAACGAAAATGTCGATTGACGTGTCGGGATTCCCTGACCAAGAGAAAAGAATGTCCCCCGTGTCGATTTTGTACTTGCTCGGCATGTCAACAGCCGAGAAGCGAGTCTGCGATGTCACACCGGCTTTCAGTTCTGCAATCTTTATGATGGGGAGCCCGCAGTGTTCTTCGTTTGGTTCAAAGGCGCGATAGGCTGCGCCATTGATATACTTAGCTAGGTCGTAAACTGAAGACGTGCTCCACCCCTTCGGAATCTCTCCCAACTCGGAGTCCTCAAAGGAATCGGGGAAAAGGTCGGCGATATGTTTGGGTAGGCCCGTGTCACGGCTTTTTGCTTTGGCGCGGACGGGGTCGAAATCCACGAACCACGACTTGAAGAGAGCCCGAGCGATCGCCTCCAACGTCTCGTTTATCCTTCGGTTCAATTCTATCTTGTCGTCCAGCGTGCCAAGTATGTGGGCTATGGCGCGCTGTTCAGGGAGCGGTGGGATGCGCAGCTCAAAATTCGGGACGTCGGCGCATCTCAAGCTATCGAATACCGCACCCACGTTGAGAAACTTGCCGATCTGTTCCCACCATTCCGGCCCTCGAACCAACCATCGAAGGAACGGGGGGAACACCTTTGTGCCATCGGCGCGAAGGAGAACAAGGTTCTGGCCGAGCGCGAATTCCACATTAGGCGGCACGAAAGCGGTTTCGCCGGGATTGCAGCGACGAGAGAGAACCACGTCGTTCGCCGACGGCTTCGCCTTCCGAGTCCAATCCACGTAATGTTCACGCGTGATTCGACGAGCATCGTTTAGGTCGATTCGTCCGGATCGAAGTTGAGGGATTGCGACGTAGGGGTATCCGGTAGCGGCAGGCGGCGGGGTTCGATGATCACAGTCGATCAAAGTTACTCCGGCTTCGCGGAGCGTAAGCGCTTGCCACCTATCTGCCATACCCAAGCTCCTTCAAGTTTGCGGCGATGGCGGCGTCCAGTATTGCAGTCTTGGAGAAACTCACGATTTCCTCCTGCGGGCGATCGACCCCGCCTTCAAACCACCTGACAGCTCCGCTTCGATCTCCTCCACAGTTGGCAGAGCTGACCGCAACCGGGCCGGCAGCGCCCGCGTCAGTTCATACGTTGAAATGCCGATGGGCTTGTCGATGCCGGCGAAACTGTACTCGGCCAGAAGTTGATCCTTCGTCTGGCAGAGTATCAAGCCTATGGTTGGGGCATCAGTCGGTTGCCTGAGACGATCGTTGACGACGTTGCAGTAGAAGTTCAGCTTGCCGGCATATTCTGGTTTGAATTTTCCCTTCTTTAAGTCGATGACGACAAACGCCCGCAGTCGCAGGTGGTAGAAAAGCAGATCGATGTAGAAATCCTCCTCACCGACATCGAGGCGGTACTGCCGGCCGACAAAGGCAAACCCTTGGCCGAGTTCGAGCAGAAATTTCTCCAGGTGGCGGACGAGTTCGGCTTCGAGTTCGCGTTCCTGGAATGGCTCGGTGAGGGTAAGGAAGTCGAAGATGTAAGGATCTTTGAGCGTTTGCTGCGCAAGGTCTGACTGCGGCGCGGGAAGGAGCTTCTCAAAGTTCGTTATGGCCTGACCGTGGCGGCTATAAGCCTTGGCGTCAATTTGCATGGCGAGGATGTTCCGGCTCCAGCCGTGCGTGAGAGTCTGCTCCATGTACCAGCGACGCACAGTATGGTCCTTGATCTTTTCCATAAGGGTGACATGATGCGCCCATGGAATAGACCAAAGCAGGGAAGACTGCAAAAGTGCCAACGGTTGTGGCACTTTTTGAGCAGACCGAGTTTGTGCCACAGGCAGCGGCGCTTTTTCTGACACAGGCATTCGCTCAAGCGGTTCTTGCACGATTGCCAACAGATCTGCATACTCCCGGTAAAACGCCAGCATCCGCTTGATATTTCGTTCCGAGAATCCCTTGATTTCCGGCAATTCATTGTGCAGAGCACGAGAAAGACGGGGAATTACCGCAGCGCCCCATCCTTCGCGCTGTTGACGGTCGTCGATGATCCTGCCGATGTCCCAGTATAGGCGGACGAGTTCGCTGTTTACAGCCAGCACGGCACGCGTCTGGGCATCTTGGATGCGTTTCTTTACATCGGCAAGTAATGAAGTAAAGTCTGAGCGGTTGACTGCTGTTTTTTTGGGCTTTCTATCCCCCATACCCCAGCTCCTTTATACTTGCGGTGATAACCGCGTCCAGCTTCGCAGCTTCCTTCTGCTGTTCACGCAGCGTCGCCGTAAGCCGCTTCATCTTTTTCTCAAATGACTCGCCATCGGCCTCCGCCGCCTCCGCGCCCACATAGCGTCCGGGAGTGAGCACATGACCATGTTTGCGGATGTCATCGAGCTTTGCTGCTTTACAGAAACCGGGAATGTCCGCATATTCACCCGAATCCTTATCACCCCGCCAGGCATGATAAGTTCCGGCAAGTTTCGCGACATCCTCATCGGTGAGTTCTTTGTGAACCCTGTCTACCATAGTGCCCATTTTGCGAGCGTCGAGGAAAAGTGTCTCGCCTCGCCGATCACGGAAACGTCCGTTTTTCTTGTTGCGGGCAATGAACCAAAGACATACAGGTATCTGGGTCGAATAGAAGAGCTGGCCCGGCAGAGCAACCATGCAGTCAACAAGGTCTGCCTCGATTATAGCCTTGCGAATTTCTCCCTCGCCAGACTGGTTGGACGACATCGAGCCGTTGGCCAGTACAAAGCCCGCGAGTCCGGTAGGTGCAAGATGGTAAATGAAATGTTGCACCCAGGCGAAGTTTGCATTGCCAGCAGGTGGTGTGCCATATACCCAACGCTTGTCGTCCTTTAACAACTCTCCGCGCCAGTCACTGTCATTGAAGGGCGGATTGGCCAGCACATAATCAGCCTTCAAGTCAGGGTGTCGGTCATTATGAAATGTATCACCATGGCCGATCTGTGCATCAATACCTCGAATAGCAAGATTCATCTTCGCGAGCCGCCATGTCGTGTAGTTAGACTCCTGGCCGTAAATGGATATATCTCCGAGCTTTCCGCTATGAGCTTCGATGAATTTCTCGCTTGATACAAACATCCCGCCTGACCCGCAGCAGGGGTCATAAACGCGGCCTTTGTAAGGCGCAAGCATCTCGACCAGCACGCGCACAACACGCGAGGGCGTGTAGAACTGGCCGCCGCTCTTGCCTTCGGCACTCGCAAAACGGGAAAGGAAATATTCGTACACACGGCCCAACGTATCTTTTGCGCGGTCCGCTGCACTGCCAAGGGCTATGTCACTGACCAGATTGATAATCTGGCCAAGCCGCTGTTTATCGAGTCCAGGCCTGGCAAAGTCTTTTGGTAACACGCCTTTGAGAGACGGATTGTCACGCTCGATGGCGGTCATCGCATCATCAACCGGTTTCCCGATTGTCGGCTGCGGCGCACTCGCTTTGAGATGAGCCCAGCGGGCCTCCTTCGGCACCCAGAAATACTTACTGCGCGATACTCATCGGGATCTTCTGCGTCCGCACCTTGCGCTTTCTGCGACTCCAGTTCGGCATGCTTCGCTTCGAAGGCATCGGAGATGTACTTGAGAAAGATCAATCCCAGAACGACATGCTTATACTCAGCCGCATCCATGTTGTTCCGTAGCGCGTCAGCAGCCTGCCAGAGCTTCTGCTCGAAACCGAGATTAGCAGCTGTATCGCCATTTCCATTCTTTTTTTGTTTAGCCATAAAGTCCTTACCTCGATTTATTGATGCGCGTAGGAAATTATATTATCTCATGTACACGTCGTAGATATATCCCGAAAGCGACTTTCTGTCCCTAGTTTTCAACGACTGCCCCACTATGCTATCCCCTTCAAAACTAAGCATTTTATTGAACTGCCGTATTGTATCATGGCAAGAGGAAAATGCGGAAGGACAAACCGAAGATAGCTTCGAGGACGATCGGAATTGTGCAAAAGTTGTGGGTTGGAATACCTATTGAGTATCAGTCACTAACACTGACTGGTGCCGTGTATGATGAATTGCGCGAACCAGCCTATTCGAGAGGTTCGTTTAGTTGAGTTGGAATTTGTTATCCCGTCAATGCGCCGGTTTTGCGCGGTAGTCGGTCTACCTGACCCTCAGCGGTCGACGGACTGCAGGCGCCTAACCAGGCATGTCCTGACTACGTCTGCAGTTCTCCGCGAACATACCTGGCCTCGATGCCGCCCTTCTCGATAAAGTCTTCTTTGACAAGGAGATAATTCCCTTTTTCTATTTCGCCGGCATCCATGCAGGCAGCGGATAATATTTGTTCATTCGTAAGCCCGGCCTTTCTAAAGAGCCGCATCTCTTCAAAGAAAGAACCTCCGTGGCTCACTTCTTTCGAACCACTGTCGCTGCCTACCCGCAGTTTTACGCCGGCCGCACATGCCAGGTGGATGGAAGAAAGATGAGCCTCTACGACCCCTTCGAGGTATCTTCTCTGATCGTGGGGGAGCGGGGCAGCCACGCTCAGAAGCGCAAAGGCGGTCGGTGTCCATGCGACCCCCGCCTCAGCCATCATGTGGAGCGTCTCCTTCGATACAAAAAACCCGTGCTCGATCGAGGAGACTCCTGCTGCCACGGCATCCCGTATCGCGCTGTCGGAATTCGCGTGGCATGCTACCTCCAGCCCTGCCTCCCGCGATTCTCCACAGAGCATTCTAAGTTCTTCCCGGGTAAAACCTCCGTCAGTCACGAGGCGGTTGCCGGCCGCGCTTACGATGCCGGAATTAATCACCTTTATAAAATCGGCGCCTGCACGATGCAGAGTTTCCACTTCCCTCCCCATGTCCTCTAGCCCCTCCACACCCTTGCCGAGAAAGGCGCCGTATGTACCTTTCTTATAAAGGGCGTAGCCACAGGATTTGACTGTAATTTCGCCCCTCAGTATCTTTCTGGCAAGGAGCCCCGCCCCGAAACGGTTCCCCATATCCTGAACCCCGCAGACCCCCCGGCGCAGGTACTCCTTCTTTATGGTTTCGAGATCGGGCATCGAGGCGGGCCGTCCCTGCACCGTAAAGTGCATATGGGCGTCCCTGAAGGGCGGAATGCGGTACAGATCGGGCGATTTATCGTAAATAAACGTTTGCAGGTACTCCAGAATGAAAACCTACGGAAAGGCGATACGTGCAAGGTGTACGACCGATGCCGGAAGCACCCCTATCGCGATGACCCCGAAGAGGGTGATCGCCAGAGCAAGACTCATCGAGGGAGACGTCGAAATTGCGACCTCTTGCTTCGGGTCTTTCATATACATATACATAACGATCCGGAGATAGAAATAGGCGGATATGGCGCTGAATATAACGGCAATGATCACGACCCACGTGTACCCGGCATTCACTGCGCTCATAAAGAGATAGAACTTCCCCATAAAGCCCGCGGTCGGGGGGATGCCGGTGAGGGAGAACATGAAGACAAGCATCAGGGAGGCGAGCAAGGGATGCGTCTTCGACAGCCCTTCGTAATCGGTGATATTGTCGCCCTTGAAACCCTCGGTACGAAGCATGATGATCACGGCAAAGGCCCCGATATTCATAAATGCATAAATAAGCATGTAGTTCATGACGCTCGCAAGCCCGTCGGCGGTCCCGGCGATCACGCCAAGAAGTGCATATCCGGCGTGGGCGATCGAAGAATAGGCGAGCATCCTCTTGATGTTGGTCTGCGACAAGGCAACGATATTTCCAACGCCCATCGTGAGGATGGCGATCGGGATAAGCACGGCCGACCATTCGGGCTTGATAGGGTAAAGGCCGTCGAGAAGGACCCTTCCCATGACGGCAAACCCCGCCGCCTTCGGACCGACCGACATGAATGCGGTGATCGAGGTAGGTGCACCTTCGTATGCGTCGGGCGCCCACATGTGGAAAGGCACCGCGGCGATCTTAAACGAGAAGGCCACCACGAAAAGCGCCATCGCCAGGGTCAGCGCCGGGTTTCCCATAAGACCGTGCAACAGGATATATCCGGCGATTGCCTTTATATTCGTCGTTCCGGTGAGTCCGTAAATCATCGATGTCCCGTAGAGCAGAAAGGCCGAGGCAAAGGCCCCAAGAAGAAAATACTTCATCGCCGCCTCATTGGACTTGACATCGTATCTGATGAATCCGGCCAGGATATAGGTGCTTAACGCCATTAATTCAAGTCCGAGATAGAGCACGATCAGGTCTCCGGCCGACGCCATGATCATCATCCCGAGTGTCGAAAAAAGGATGAGACCGTAATATTCCCCGAAGTTAACCCGCTCGATGCCTATATACTTGACCGATATCAGCACAGTAAGGATCACGTTCAGGACAAAGATAATACCAAAAAATCTGCTGTACCCGTCCGAGATGAACATGCCGTTGAAGGTGACGCCCAGCGAATCCCTGAATGTGAAAGCGACCGCAGCGACGCTCAGTATGCTCAACAGTGCAATCGTCTCCTTCCTCTTGATGACGAGGTCCGATAAAAGGACAAGGAGCGACAGCACGGTCATAAGTATCTCGGGCGTCAAAGGTCTCAGGTCAGGCATCACAAACTGCATCGGAACCCCCATATTTCTTGCGCTCTCAATGGCTTACAGTTCATCTGATTACCTCGATGATATTCCTTGCGATCGCCGGGCCGCTCGCGCCGCCAGTATTGACCCTCGCGATGAGGTGCTCAACCGACTTGTGCATAAAACCGAGAAAGGTATCGGGGTATACCCCTATCCAGAATATCAGTATCACCATCGGAAGGAGCGCCATGATCTCCCTTCCGTCCATATCTTTCAGGCCGGCCACCTTCGGGTTCGTTTCCATGAAGAAGACCCTTTGATAAAGCCAGAGCATGTACCCTGCGCCGATGATGATGCCGGTGGCCGCGAGCACGCCGGCCCACTGGTTGGCCGTAAACCCTCCGAGTATGATCAGGAACTCGCCGACAAACCCGTTTGTCGAGGGCAGGCCGATCGCCGCGAGCGTGAATACGATGAAGAGCGATGCGTATAACGGCATCACAGAGGCGACGCCTCCGTAGTCTGCAATCTGCCTCGTATGCGTCCTGTCGTAAATGACGCCCACGCTCAGGAAGAGCGCACCGGTCACGATACCGTGGTTGACCATCTGGAGTATTCCTCCCTCCATCCCCTGTATGTTGAGCGCGAAGATGCCGAGGGTCACAAATCCCATGTGACTCACTGAACTGTACGCGATCAGCCTCTTCAGGTCGGTCTGCGCAAGACAGATAACGCCTCCGTAAATGATGGCGATGACCGATAAAGTAAGCATCACCGGCGTCATCGCCTTCGACGCCTCCGGCAGGATCGGCAGGGAGAACCTAAGGAATCCGTAAGCCCCCATCTTGATCAGCACGGCCGCAAGGATCACGCTTCCTGCGGTCGGCGCCTCGGTATGCGCGTCGGGAAGCCAGGTATGGACCGGGAACATCGGGACTTTCACGGCAAAAGCGGCAAAAAACGCCCAGAACAGCCAGAGCTGCATCTCGTAGGGATACATCTTCGTGGAGAGTTCGACGATATCGAAGGTCCTGCCGGCATACAGATAGAGGACGATGATCCCGACCAGCATAAGCACGCTGCCGACGAGCGTGTAGAGGAAAAACTTAACTGCGGCGTAGACCCTGTTGGGACCTCCCCAGACTCCTATCAGGAGATACATCGGTATCAGCATCGCCTCCCAGAAGATATAGAAGAGGAAGAAATCAAGGGCGCAGAAGACACCTATCATTGCGCCTTCGATGATCAGCAGCGAAATGTAGAATTCCTTCACCTTGGCCTTTATAGAATTCCAGGATATCAGCACGCAAAGGATTATCACGAGCGTTGAAAGAAGCACGAAGAGGATGCTGATGCCGTCTATGCCGAGGGAATAATTGATGTTCCATGCCGGTATCCAGGCGTGCCTCTCGACGAACTGCATGACATGGGTGGTCTTGTCGAATCTCGTGAAAAGCGGCAGGGAGATGACAAACGTGATCACGCTCATCGCGAGCGTAAACCATTTGATCAGTTTCTCTTCCGACCTCGGGATCAGCAGCAGGAAGGCCGCTCCTACTACGGGCAGGAATACCAGCGTGCTGAGTATCGGAAAGCCCAAGCTGTTCGTCATAACCTGTTCCATTATATATCTACCTCATAAGCATCAAGACGAGGATGACCAGCAGTCCCATCGCCATGATCGTTGCGTAATGGTGAAGAAAGCCGGTCTGGGCCTTTCTCAGCTGCCTGCTGAACGCCCCTATGGCGCCGGGCACTCCGTTGACGATCGCCTCTATGACCTTGGCGTCCGTGACGCCGATCAGGACGTTTTTTGCGACCCAGATCGTCGGCCTTATGATCAGGAAACTATAAAGTTCGTCGACGTAATATTTATTGAAGAGGACCTTGTACGCGCCGTTGAACTGGGCGGCGAGCTTAACCGGCAGGTCCTTCCGCATCATATACATATAGTAAGCTAGTCCGATACCCGAAAAACCGGCGGCGACTGAGATTCCCATCACGACCAGTTCCTCGGCATGGGTCCCGTGACCCTCCGGATGCCCCAGGATCGGCTTCATGAATTCGGTGAAATGGGCGCCACCGCCAAGCACGGGCGGAATCCCCACCCATCCCGCAGCGACCGCGCCGACGCAGAGGAGCATCAGAGGGATGGTCATCGACTTCGGAGATTCATGCAGGTGGTGCTCCTGCTCATGGGTGCCGCGGAACGTGCTGTGGAAGGTAAGGAAAATCAGTCTGAAAGAGTAAAATGCAGTAAGAAACGCCACGAATGCACCGATAGCCCATACGAGTTTACCGACCGGGTTCGGGCTAGAGTACGCTAACCAGAGAATTTCGTCCTTGCTGAAGAACCCGGCGAAACCGGGGATGCCTGATATGCTGAGAGACGCGATGAACATAGTCCAATAGGTGATGGGCATATATTTTTTCAGACCGCCCATCTTCTGGATGTCCAATTCTCCCGCCATGGCGTGCATCACGCTTCCGGCACAGAGGAAGAGAAGGGCCTTGAAAAAAGCGTGCGTATAGAGGTGGAAGACGCCGGCGGTGTATGCACCCACTCCGCAGGCCAGGAACATATACCCGAGCTGGCTTATCGTCGAATAGGCGATGATCCGCTTGAGATCGTTCTGCACAAGGGCTATCGTGGCGGCAAAGAGCGAGGTGATTGCACCTACCAGGGCGACCACGATGAGCGCGGTTTCGGAAAGACTGAATATCGGGTTGCAGCGTGCAACAAGGAATACGCCCGCGGTCACCATCGTCGCGGCATGGATGAGCGCGCTGACAGGGGTGGGGCCTTCCATCGCATCCGGAAGCCATACATGAAGAGGCATCTGTGCGGACTTCCCGACCGAGCCGCAGAAAAGGAGCAGCGCGATCAGGGTCATAAGGTGGACATCGTAGCCGAGGAAGTTCACCGTCTTCGCTGCAAAGGCGCCCGCCTGGCTGAATACCGGCTCATAGTAGACGGTCCCGAAGGTGAGGAATATAATAATGATACCCAAGCCGAAGCCGAAGTCTCCGAACCGGTTCACGATGAACGCCTTCTTCCCTGCATCCGATGCCGACTTCTTGTTGAAGTAATAGCCTATCAGGAAATAGGAGCAAAGGCCGACACCCTCCCAGCCGAAGTAGAGCTGGAGGAAGTTGTTCGCCATCACGAGCATCAGCATGCTGAAGGTAAAAAGGCTGAGATACGAGAAGAACCTGTAATAGCCCTTGTCTCCGTGCATGTACCCGACTGAATAGATGTGGATAAGCATGCTGCAGGTGGTGACGACAATCAGCATCACCGTCGTCAGTTGGTCGATCAGGAACCCCACTGACACCTTGAACCCTCCTGATAGTATCCAGGTGTAGAGGTCCTGGTTCAGGCTCTTCCCGGACAACACGTCCGTCAGCGTGGCGACCGACACGACCCAGGACCCTGCCACGGCAGCAATCGCCACCCAGTGGGCCTTGTCCCTGATGATGCTCTTTCCGAAGAGGATATTGATTATAAAGGCCGCAAGCGGCAAAAAGGGTATCAGCAGATAATAATTCATATTTCTATCCCTTCACGCATAACGCTTCACGCTTTCCGTATTTCATCCCTTCATCTCGTTCATGTCGTCGACGTGCGCCGTGGTCTTGTTTCGGAAGAGCGCGATGATAATTGCAAGTCCGATGGCCGCCTCGGCAGCAGCGACGGTAATGATAAAAAAAACGAGTATCTGGCCCCTCAGGTCCTGAAGATAATGGCTGAACGAGACGAGGCTGATATTCACCGCGTTCAGCATCAGTTCTATCGACATGAACATTATAATGATGTTCCTCCTCGTAAGGAACCCGAAGACGCCTATCGTAAAAACCGCTGCGCTGAGCATCAAATACCACTGTAAAGGGACCATAGCCTAACTCCTCATCCTTTTCTTTGCGAGCACAATCGCCCCTATGATCGCGATCAGAAGTATGAGAGATGCGATCTCGAACGGAAAAAGATATTCCGTATACAACACCTCGCCCAGCACCTTCGTATACGTCTCCTTCTGGATATAATCGATCGAATACGTCCCCATCGGGCCCGGCACAAAGGAGTTGATCGCAAAGACCATGCTGACCATGATCGCCGCGGCGACGATGAGCCCGGCAGGCCAGGACCCGATAAAGCGGTTCGCCTTGAGTTCCTCCCTGAGGTTAAGGAGAAGGACCACGAACAAAAAGAGGACCAGGATCGCCCCCGCGTAGACGATCACCTGTATCGCCGCGATGAACTCCGCATCGAGGAAGAGATACATGCTCGCGAGATTGAAAAACAGGAGGAGCATCCACATGACGCTGTGCACCGGGTTTCTCCTCGTCACCACAAGAATCGAAAGAACGGTGATCACCGCGGCAAAATATCCGAAGAACAGTTTGGGCAGCATCTCTATTTCTTCTCCTTCAGCTTCACTCTGCTGAACATCGCCTGGTCCTCCCGGCCGGTAAAGTTCCCGGACTTGGGCTGCCAGAAATCCCTGAAATACCGTTCGCCTTTCGGCCCGGCAAAATACTTGTCCCAGTTTTCGAGGAGCTTGTCCTTCGTCATATAGAAATATTGACGTGAAGAATTCGAGTATTCGTAATGCTCGCTCAGGGTGATCGCACCGAAAGGACACGCTTCGACACAGAAGCCGCAGAAGATGCACCTCAGGACATCGATCTCATACCGGTCCACCACCTTGGCATGGTCTTCCCCTTCGGAGGTATAGATATAGATGCACTTCGACGGGCAATAGGCGCCGCAGAGTCCGCAGCCTACGCATTTCAGTTTGCCGTCAGCGTTCTTTGCAAGGGCATGCAGCCCCCTGAAGCCCGGCTTGGCCGGTACCTTCACCTTCGGGTACCGTCTGGTGACCGGGGGCGTAAAGAGCGTCCTGAAGGTAACGCCGAGACCCTTCAGAATCTCGACAAAAAATACCGTTCTGAGAAACTTTCCACTTGTCATATGATTCCCTTAACCCAGATTTTCACCAGCCCCGTGAGCACGATGTTTGCGAGGGCCAGAGGGATGAGCAGCTTCCACCCGATCGCCATGAGCTGGTCGTACCGGTACCTGGGCAGCGTCGCCCTGATCCAGTAATAGAAGAACATGAAGGCATAGACCTTGATGAGGAACCAGAAAAGCCCGAGCACCTGGGCTAGGATATGGGGAACATTAGCCGTAATAAAGGCCGGCAGGCCCCACCCGCCGAGAAAGCAGAGTGCTGCAATCGCAGACATGATAAGCATCCCTGTATATTCTCCGAGGAAGAAGAGGGCGAACCTGAACCCGCTGTATTCGGTAAAATAGCCTGCGACGAGTTCACTTTCGGCCTCGGGAAGGTCGAACGGGAGCCTGTTCGTCTCGGCGAACGCAGCGACCACAAAAACAAAGAAGCCGAGGATCTGGGGGATCGCAAAAACGCCCAGCGGATATTGCTGCTGGGCCTTGACGATATCGGTAAGGTTCAGCGAACCCGCGAGCATCATCACCCCGACGAGACTGAGCCCCATCGCTATCTCATAGCTGATGATCTGGGACGCCGACCGCATCCCGCCGAGGAAGGCGTACTTGGAGTTCGAAGACCATCCGGAAAGCACGATCCCGTATGCGCCGAGGGAGGACATCGCAAAAAGGAAGAGAATCCCCACATTTATATTCGCAATCACGAAGCCGTTAAAGAAGGGCAATACCGAAAGCGACGTAAGCGCCGCGACGAAAAATATCACCGGCGCAAGATAAAAAAGCGGCTTGTCCGCATTCGCAGGGATAATGTCCTCCTTAAAGAAGAGCTTTATGCCGTCCGCAAAGGGCTGAAAAAGACCAAAGGGCCCTACTTCCCGCGGACCGAGCCTCACCTGCATATGCCCGATCACCTTACGCTCCCAGTACGTGGCATACGCGACGTGGAGAAGGGCTACCGCCACGACCGCAGCGATCTTCAGAAGTATGATCACGATATTGATGATCATCTGAAAGCCCCCGGCGCCGATTATCCCGTCAACCATCTCTTTCATCGTTCCACCTTCTCTATCATCACTGCATTGCAGTCTATTACGGGAGCGCCCGTGACAGGGTCGACCGCGTATTCGGCAAGGCCGAAGGCCCCTTTGCCCTCAAAGTTGTTCGTGAGCATCACGACCGACTGCTCGACAGCACCGTCGATCGCAACGGGGAGTTCAAGCGATCCGATCTTCGTCGATACCCTGACGACGTCGCCGTCCTTCACTCCCAGCGAGACCGCGTCGGCAGCACTGATCCGGGCCAGCGCCCCCGAATAGATATTGACCAATGCCGCAGCCTTTCTGCTTAATGTGCCGGAATGGAAGAGCGGCCTTTCGAGCCTGAGATAAAACCGGCTGGCCGCCACGGCTCCCGTGCCCTTATCGACTGAAATTCCCTCCAGGGTACTCCTCAGCGGCTCCCCCTTATACGGATATATGGACTGTCCCTTTTCGATCTCCTCGTAGGTGAGATCACGGTACAGCGGCGAGACCTTGCATATCTCCGCAAAAACCTCTTCAGGCCCGGTGTAATGAAACTTCGAGGCCATATTCCTGGCGATCTCCGCAATAATCCTCCAGTCCTCCATGCCCTCGCGGCTCACCGCCTTTCTCACGCGCTGTATCCTTCTTTCCATGTTCGTGAAGGTGCCGCTCTTTTCGGACCAGCTGAGGGCCGGGAAGACGACATCGGCAAGTTTGGCGGTCTCGGAGAGAAAGATGTCCTGAACCACGAGAAAATCGACCTTTTGAAGCGCTGCCTCAACGTCCCTGGAGTTCGGAAGGTTGTAAACCGGATTCTCGCCCATCACGTACATCGCCTTCAACGATCCCTGCTTCGCGGCGTCGATCATTCCGAAGATCGAAAGTCCGGGCCTCTCCGAAATCGCTGTCTTCCAGGCCGTTTCGTACCTCTTTCTGAACTCCGCATAGGCAAGCGGCCTGTAGCCGGGCAGGAGGTCCGGTGCACAGCCCATATCGAGAAGGCCCTGTTCATTCGCCCGTTCCGAAAGCAGATATATCCTTCCGTTCACCAGATAGTTGATCGCGGCAAGGAGGAAGAGTTTGTAATTCCCGCCGCTGCTCTGGACAATTTCCTTTCCGATGACGATCGCCGGAGTGGCAGCCCCGGAAAGCCTGTCGACGAATGCGGCGTAGTCCTTTTCCGTAACCCCGCACGCCCCGGCCGCCTCTTGCGGCGTGGTATTGATATCCTTCAGCTTCGCTTCGAGTATTTGGTTCGATCCCGGGAGTCCTTTCTTGTTCTTGAGCGCCGATACGATGCCTTCGAGGGCGAGTGTCTCCCTGAACAACGCAGGTCTCAGCTCAACAGGGCTATAGTGCCTGAGGCCCTTGACATGCCCTATCGTGAGGATGCTTCCGCCCCTCCTCGCGCAAGCCCTTATCTGAAGTCCGAGTATCGGGTTGACCGCGGTAGGGTCTCCGCCTGCCACAAGGACCGCGTCCGAGTTGGCAAGACCGGGGATGAGATTGGCGGTAGAACCCTGGCCGAAGATGTTTTCGATGAAGGCTTGGGCGCCCGCGTATCCCGTTCTCGCGGTGCTGTCGATGTTGTTGGTGCCGAGCGTCACCCGCATAAATTTCTGAAAGACATAATTGTCCTCATTCGTGCACCGCGGCGATGCGATGCCCGAGATAGCGTCGCTTCCATGCTTTGCCTTTATCTCTCCGAGTCTCTTTGCTACGAGACTGATCGCTTCTTCCCACGTGGATTCTTCGAGGACGCCTTTCTTTCTTATCAGGGGGCTCGTAAGCCTTTCTTTGCTTCCAACGAACTCGTAGCCGAACCTGCCACGCGAGCAGAGGAGTCCGTTATTGACCGGCGTACCTATCCTCGGGACAACCCTCTTGATCACATCGTCGCGCACCTGCGCCACGAGCGTGCATCCCACGCCGCAATATGGGCATATCGTCTCGGTCTCGCTCACCAACTGCCAGGGCCGGTAACTGTGCCTGTGCAGCCTCGACATAATCGCGCCGACAGGGCAGACCGAGACGCAATTTCCGCAATACTCACACTCGAACTTCCCGCCGGAGAAAGGCTCGATGTGCGAATGGCCTCCCCTGCTTATGACGCCTAAGGCGGCGGCTCCCTGGACGCCCTCGCACATCCTCACGCAGCGGGTGCATACCACGCACCTCTCCATGTTCCGTACAAGGACAGGGTCTTCGAGACTTTCGGGGACCTTCCTCTTCTCCTCGGTAAACCTTCCTGCCCTTGCTCCGTATTTTTCGACGAGGTCCTGCAGTTCGCACTCCCCGGCCTTGTCGCAGTAAGGGCAATCGAGCGGATGGTTGATGAGCAGGAATTCGAGGACGCTCCTCCTTACGTTGGCGATCGTCTCGGTCTCGGTCCTCACCACCATACCGTCCGTCACCATAAGGGTACATGCGGTCTGGAGCCGGGGCATCTTCTCGACCTCGACGAGGCAGAGCCTGCAGCCGCCGTATTTTTCGAGCTGCTCATGGTAGCAGAGGGTCGGTATCTTTATCCCCGCTGACCTCGCCGCATCGAGGACAGTGACCGCCTTTTCAAGTTCTATCTCTTTGCCGTTTATCGTGACTTTTATCATCGGTTATCCCGTACTACAGGCCTTATTCTTTATATGCGCCTCGAATTCAGGCCTGAAGTGTTTAATGAAATTCTGGACAACTGAAGCAGCTCCGTCGCCGAGGGGGCAGAAGGTCTTGCCAAGCATATTGCCCGCTATCGACTGCAGAAGGTCTATATCGCTTTCCATCCCTTGCCCGTTTTCTATCCTGCCCAGGACCTTCCTGAGCCACCCTGTCCCCTCGCGGCAAGGCGTGCATTTGCCGCACGATTCGTGCTCGAAGAACTTGAGCGCCCGGTAACAGACCTTCACAAGGCATACAGACTCATCCATCACGATCACCGCGCCCGAGCCGAGCATGCTGCCGTGCTTCGGCATATTCACAAAATCCATTGCGCAGTCTATCTTGTCCGGGGGAAGGATCGGGGTAGAGATGCCGCCCGGGATGACGGCCTTAAGTTTTTTCCCTCCCTTTATCCCGCCACAATGGGAATAGATGATGTCTTTGAGGTTAGTGCCCATCGGAAGCTCGTAAACGCCCGGTTTTTCGACGTGCCCTGAGACGCAGTATATCTTGGGTCCGGGGCACTCAGGGCTGCCTATCTTAGCATATGCCTCCCCGCCGGTCCCGATAAGATAGGGCAGATTCGAAAGGGTCTCGACGTTGTTCACGACCGTCGGCTTCGCAAACGCACCCACGTTAACCGGAAACGGAGGCTTGATCCTCGGCTGTCCCTTGTCACCTTCGAGCGATTCTATAAGCGCGGTCTCTTCACCGCATATGTACGCACCCGCCCCCTGGTGTACGGCGAGGTGGAACTTGAATCCCTTCCCCGCAACATTGTCGCCTAGAAAGCCCTTTTCGTATGCCTGGGCGATCGCCTTGTTCAGGATGTCTTTTGCCGCCGGATATTCCCCCCGTAAATAGATGTAGCCGTATTCGGCTCTGAGGGCGAATCCGGAAATCGTCATGCCTTCTATCAAGAGATGGGGGTTCTTTTCGAGGATCGGCCTGTCTTTGAATGTCCCCGGCTCACCTTCGTCTGCGTTGCAGAGGAGGTATTTCGGGAACTTAGGGTCGGCAGAGGCAAAGGTCCACTTCATTGCAACAGGGAACCCCGCGCCGCCGCGGCCCCTCAGGCCGGCCTTCTTCACCTCTTCAATGATCTCTTTCGGCTGCATCCCAAGTGCCTTCGGAAGACTCTGATATCCGCCGGTCTTCATGTATTCGGCGATGTCTGCCGAGTTCGGGTTCTCGATATTCTTGAGGAGTATCTTTTCCATATCTCCTACTTGTACTTCTCCAGGATCTCTTCTATGTATTTTTCAGTCAGGTTCTCGTAGAAATCGTCATTCACCAGCATCGCCGGGGCAGTGCCGCATGCGCCGATACACTCCATGATGACGAGCGAAAACTGTCCGTCAGGGGAAGTCCCGCCCGGCTCGAGACCGTATTTAATTTTCAGGAAATCCACGAGTCTCTCGGCACCGAGTATCATACAGGAGACGTTCGTACACAGCTGCACGATGTTTCTTCCCATCGGCTTGTGCTTATACATCGCATAAAAAGTCCCTACGCCGCGGGTGATCGCCTTCGGGACACCGAGGAGACTAGAGACCGCCTCGTAGGCCTCGGGGGACAGCCATCCGAACTCCCTCTGCGCAAGATAGAGTGCCGGCAGCAGTGCTGCCCTCGCGTTCGGGTATTTAAGCCTTATTTCCTCTAATTCTTTCTTCGCAGTCTCGCTGAACATTGTCCTTTTACCTGTCGCATTCTCCAAGGACGATGTCGATCGTCCCGATATTGGCGATAACGTCTGCAATGAGCCCTCCTTCGGACAGCCTCGGGAGAACCGATGCATGCACAAAAGAAGGTGCCCTCACCCTCATCCGGTAAGGCTTGCCTGTGCCGTCGCTCACGAAATAAAATCCCAGTTCGCCTTTCGGCACTTCGGTCCCCACATAGACTTCACCTTCCGGAATGGTCGGGCCCTTCGTAATCAGGATAAACTGGTGTATCAGGTGCTCCATATCTTTAAGGACCAGGTCCTTTGGAGGAAGGGTCAGTTTCGGCGCGTCAGACATGACCGGACCGGCAGGGAGGTTCTCTATGCACTGTTTCATGATCCTATTGGCCTGCCTCATCTCCCCAACCCTCACGAGATATCTGTCGTAACAGTCGCCGTTCCTGCCGACCGGCACCTCGAAATCGACCTTGTCGTATGCGTCATAAGGGAAATATTTTCTGACATCGTAATCGACTCCGGAACCCCTCAGCGTACCGCCCGTGAGGCCCCAGTTGACGGCCTCCTCGGCCGAGATCACGCCTATCCCCACTGTCCTGTCCTTCCATATCCTGTTTTCGGTAACCAACGTTTCATAGTCGTCCATATGGGAAGGAAATTCGAGGACAAACTGATAGAGGTCATCAAGGAATTCCTGAGAGATGTCGTTCCGGACGCCGCCCACCCTGGGGTAACTCACAGTCAGTCTCGCCCCGCAGAGTTCCTCGAAAAGGTCAAGGAGCCGCTCCCTCTGGGCCATCGCGTGCAGGAACGGGGTCGTCGCCCCGATGTCCAGGACGTGCGTGCCGAGCCAGATGATATGGCTCGATATCCTCCCCATCTCGGCCACTATCGTCCTGATATACCTGGCACGTTCCGGCGCTTCGATGCCGAAGAGCTTTTCTACGGCGTTCACATAGCCGACATTGTTGTTCATCGAGGATATATAGTCGAGACGGTCGCTCAGGGGAAGTGCCGCAAAGTAGGTCCTGTTCTCTCCCAGTTTCTCGACACCCCTGTGGAGATACCCGACATACGGCGTGCACTTGACGACGGTTTCGCCGTCGAGGTGCAGGACGAGCCTGAGCACGCCGTGGGTAGCAGGGTGCTGAGGCCCCAAGCTCACCGTCAGTTCCTTGGTCTCGAATGTTCTTTCTATCTCTTCCATCTCTTTATCCATGCCACTCGAACTCGCGGTACCGCTTCGCCTTATCGAGGACTTCCAGGAACCCCGGCCATTCTTTTTCAGGACCCTTCACCGGGTAGTCCTTCCTCAAGGGATGGCCTTCCCAGTCCTCCGGCAACAGTATCCTTCTTAAATCGGGGTGGCCCTTGAATACGATCCCGAACAGGTCGTAGCACTCACGCTCGTGCCAGTTGGCGCCCACCCATACCGGCATGACCGAATCAATTGACGGGTCGGAGTCAGGCACTTCGGCCTTCAGCCGGATGGCATGACGGTGTCTGATGGAATAGAGATGGTAGATCACCTCGAACCGCACGTCTTTCTTTCCGAGGTAGTCGCATCCGCAAACGTCGACAAGATAATCGAGAAAAAGGTCGGGATCGTCGTGGAGGTACCTGCAGATGTCGAGTATCCGGCCTTTTTTGAGTGTGACGGATACCTGTCCCCTGAATTCCCTGAAGTCCAGGGTCTCTTCAGGAAATTTCTCCTTTATCTTTTCGGCGATCTGTAATGCTTCCATAAGCCCTTAATCCGCACTCCTCTCTACGTTCGACACTGGGCTATGCTGCAAGCTGCCTTGATTCAGTTCCGCTGCTTCTTGACTATCGCCAGCGGCTCCAGTGGAAATGTTCCGCCTTGATCTTCTCCTGAAGCCTGATTATCCCCTCGATAAAAGCCTCGGGCCTCGGGGGACACCCGGGGATATAAACGTCTACCGGCAGGAAGGTGTCGCATCCCTGCACCGTACTGTAGGTATTGAAAATTCCGCCGCTGTTTGCACAGCTGCCGACCGAAATGACATATCTCGGCTCGGGCATCTGGTCGTACACCCGCCTCACTACCTGGGACATCTTCTTCGTCACCGTCCCGGCGATGAACATAAAATCAGACTGCCTCGGCGAGCCCCTCGGGATGATGCCCATCCTGTCGAGGTCGTTATGGCTCGCATAGGTCGCCATCATCTCTATCGCGCAGCAGGCGAGGCCGAAGGTCATCGGCCATAGGGAAGAGCGCCGGCCCCAGTTGATCAACTTATCAAAGGAGGTGATGATAATGTTCGGAGATATGATCTTCGTGCCTTCTTCAACCTCGACAAGTGCGGCTGAGCCCACTTCAGTGATCAATCCCAAATGAATGCCTCCTTCTTCCATGCGTAGATATAACCAACAAGCAATATGATAATAAAAATTATCATTTCAACAAAAGCATATATACCGAGTTTGTCGAAGACGATCGCCCATGGATAAAGGAATACCGCCTCCACGTCGAACACCACGAAGAGCATGGCGATGATATAGAATTTGACGGAGAACCTGATGCGCGGCTCCCCCACCGGAGGATTACCGGATTCATACGGCATGAGCTTTTCCGGATAGGGCCTGCGAATCCTGAAGAGTTCTCCGATGACGAGGGCGCCAAGCCCAAAGGCCGTGGCGACCATTAAGAAGATGAGAATCGGCAAATATTGTGACGGCATAAACGTACCGGGCATACAGTTATCATTTATATATAAAATCAATCATGGATGTCAAGTAAAAAATTAAACCTGTGGTTTTAGGTTTTTTGTTGCATTAATAATGAGAAATAGTATAAATTTCTTCTAGCGATGTTCGTAAGAAAGTCCTTACATTCACTAACGGGAAAGCTCATTATTACGATCGGCACGCTGATGGTTGTAGGGAGCACCATCTTCTGGTATTTTCTCTTCCGGCACCAGGAAGGAGAACTCATCAAGAATTCCGTAAAATACGGATATTCCTTTGTCGATTACGTCAAAAAGAGCACCCGCTACGGGATGCTCACCTTCCAGCAGTTGCTGATCCAGCAGACGATCGAGGCGATCGGTTCAGCGGAGGGGGTCCTCCACGTCCGCATCTTCGACAGTAAAGGAAAGATCGCCTATTCGTCGAACAAAAAGGACATCGGTCTCGTCCTCGACAAGAAATCCCCGATCTGCATAAGCTGCCATTCCTCTCCCGGCGTCCCCCCGAAGGACACGCAGACCGTCTCAATCAGCAGGGACGCCAATAATTTCAGGGTGCTCAATATAGTCCAGCCGATCTACAATGAGGTAGCATGCTACACCTCGGCCTGCCACGTCCACCCCAGGGAGCAGAAGGTCCTCGGCCTGGTCGAGGCGAGTCTTTCGCTCGCCCCACTCGACAACAGCATCAAGCACCAGGGGATCGCGATCACGGTCTACGTACTTGTCTTTCTTTTCGTGATATCGGTCGTGCTCTGCACGATCCTCTGGAACCTCGTCTCGACACCGGTCAGCATGCTGACCCGGGGCATGGAGAAGGTAGCGGGAGGTGATCTCGACTACCACCTCGACATCAACACAAAGGACGAGATCGGCGAACTCGCACATGCCTTCAACGCCATGACCTCTGACCTGAAGAAGGCGAAAAACGAGCTCGTCGAATGGGGCAATACCCTCGAAAAGAAGGTGCAGGAAAAGACCGAAGCAATACACCGCGCCCAGGCCCAGCTCATCCATTCCGAAAAACTGGCGTCTCTCGGAAGGATGGCGGCCGGCGTGGCACACGAGATCAACAGCCCCCTGACCGGGATTGTCACTTTCGGCCACCTGCTTCTGAAAAAATTCCCTGCAGGGACAGAAGAGTATGAGGACATCCAGGTGATTATCGAACAGGCGAACCGGTGCTCGTCCATCATAAAGGGGCTGCTCGGCTTTGCCAGGGCCTCGGCAGCGGAGAAGGCGCCGACGAACATCAACGACGTCATTAACCACTCGCTGAACATCGTCCGCAACAAGGCGGATTTCTTCAATATAAAATTGGTCACGAATTTCGACGAGCGCCTCACAAAGGTAAGGGCCGACTCCTCGCAGCTTCAACAGGTGTTCCTCAATATGATCATGAACGCGGCAGACGCGGTCGAGGGCAAGGGGACGATCACCATCACCACGAAGAACATCAGGGACAACAGCGGCGACTTCGTCGAGATCGAATTCAGGGACACCGGCCCCGGCATCGACGACGAGAATCTTGCGAAGATCTTCGAGCCCTTCTTCACCACCAAACCCGTCGGCAAGGGCACAGGCCTCGGCCTCGCAGTCAGCCACGGTATCATACAAGAGCACGGGGGAACCGTCTTTGTGAAAACTAAACTCGGAGAAGGGACGAGCTTTTTCATTAAGCTCCCCGCTCTCAAGGAAGGACCATGAACAAGAAAAAGGTTCTTGTGATCGATGACGAAGATATTGTCAGGACAAGCTGCAGCCGAACGCTCGCCCCGGCAGGATTCGAAGTACGCCTGGCCAGGAACGGGGTTGAGGGGCTGAAGATCCTCGAAGAGGGGCCGTTCGATCTTGTACTCACCGACCTGAAGATGCCGGACATGGACGGCATCGAGGTCCTCAGGAAGATCAAGGAGGGGTGGCCGGCGGTCGAGGTGATCATCATCACCGGCTACCAGACCGTTGACACGGCAGTGAAATCGATCAAGCTCGGCGCATTCGATTATATTGAGAAGCCTTTTACGCCTGATGCACTGATCACGGCGGTTTCGAAAGCGCTGGACCGCAAAAACGCCTGACAAAAGGCAGGGTATGGACAAGGGCAGCATACTCATCATCGACGATGAAGAAATCATCCGGGAGAGCTGCAGGCGCGTACTCGAACCGGAAGGATACGCGGTAAAGACTGCCGACTCCGGGGGCAGGGGACTGAAGGCGCTTGCCGCCGGAGATGTGGATCTCGTTCTTACCGACCTGAAGATGCCGGACATGGACGGCATCGAAGTCCTAGTAAAGATCAAGGAGAACTGGCCTGACGTCGGAGTGATCATCATGACCGGATACGGAACGGTCAAGACCGCAGTAAAGGCCATGAAGATGGGAGTATTCGATTATATCGAAAAGCCTTTCAGCCCCGCCGATCTCGTCGCCCTTGTCCGGAAGGCCTTCGAAAGGCGTAAACTCCCCGCCGCAGACGCGGTCCTTCGTGAGGCGGTCCCGTCCCACTACGAGTTAAGCAACATCGTAGGGGTATCGCAGGAGATGCAGAAGGTGTTCCAGTTGATCGCCAAGGTGGCAACTACCGGCAGCACCGTTCTCATCACCGGGGAGAGCGGCACCGGCAAGGAACTCGTGGCCAGGGCGATCCACTTCAACAGCCCGCGGAAGGACCAGCCCTTCGTCATAGTCGACTGCACCGCCATCCCGGAGACACTCATTGAATCCGAGCTGTTCGGCCATGCAAAAGGCGCCTTCACCGGGGCATCCGAAAAAAAGAAAGGGCTCCTCGAAACGGCAAACGGGGGCACGATCTTCTTCGATGAGATAGGCAACCTCAATCTCGCGGTCCAGGCAAAGCTCCTGAGGGTCCTCCAGGAGCGCGAATTCAGACCGCTCGGGGAAAAAAAGACTGTCCACGTAGACGTGCGCTTCATCTCCGCGACGAACAAGGACCTCCTGGCGATGACGCGCGAGGGGACCTTCAGGGAAGACTTCTTTTACAGGCTGAACATCTTCCCGATCCATATCGAGCCGCTCAGGGACAGGAGGGAGGACATCCCCCATCTCGCCCAGCACTTCCTCGAAAAATACCGGAAGGAACTCGACAAGAACGTGCCCCATATATCCGCCGAGGCGATGAAGCTGCTCGTCTTCCATGACTGGCCGGGAAACGCCAGACAACTTGAAAACGCGATCCACCGCGCGGTAATTATGTGCCAGGGCAAGACTATCAAGCCGGAGCATCTCACGTCGCTCGAAATATCCGAGAGGGAAGAGGTGCCGAAGACCGTAGCGGAGCTGAAAGAGCGGAAGAAGAACCTGAGGCTGAAATCAGTGGAGGACATAGAGAAGATTTTCCTTATTGAGGCTCTCAGGAGAAATAATATGAACGTCTCTCGCGCCTCTTCCGACGTCGGCATGCAGCGCACGAACTTCCACGCGCTGATGAAAAAGTACAACATCACCGTCAAGTCTGCGTCTGCAATCTAAACCGCTTAGTTTCAAAATAGTTCTCCCTGACTACATTGACAGGACGGCCCCGGCATGATACATGTGGAATCATGTCATCCCTGATGCTCATGCTTGGGGCCGGAGTCGTAGTTGTCGTCCTCTGGGATGTCTTTGAGACGATCGTCCTGCCCCGCCGCGTAACCCGCAAATACCGCCTGACTAGGCTTTTCTATAGGTACACCTGGATCTCCTGGGCTGCGGCAGTCCAGTCGGTGTCGGCGTTCCGGGGCAGACGGCAGGAGACCCTTCTCAGCTATTACGGGCCCTTCTCGCTCATCTTCCTGCTCAGCCTCTGGGCGGCCGGGCTGATCTTCGGCTTCGCCCTTATTTACGCGGGGGCGAATTCGTCGCTGAGGGTGCCGGACTGGATGCAGCCCGGTCTCGGCGCAGCCCTCTACGCAAGCGGCACGAATTTCTTCACACTCGGGCTCGGCGATGTGACACCCCTGTCGCCTCCGGCGCGGATTCTTACCGTCGCCGAGGCAGGAATAGGCCTCGGATTGCTCGCCCTCGTCATCGGGTATCTTCCTTCTATCAACCAGTCTTTCTCCCGGCGCGAGGCGAAGATATCCCTCTTGGACGCCAGGGCAGGCTCACCCCCCACTGCTGCCGGAATGCTGGTGAGACAATGCCACAACAGCGATCTCGACGCGCTTTTGAAGCACTTTGTGGAATGGGAACAGTGGTCAGCGGAACTTCTCGAAAGTCACCTCTCCTATCCGGTGCTGGCCTACTTCCGTTCCCAGCACGACAACCAGTCATGGGTATCGGCCCTTACGGCGATCCTCGACACCAGCGCCCTTGTGATCGCGGGGACAGAGGGGCCCTGTGCCCGGCAGGCACAGCTCACCTTTGCGATGGCCAGGCATGCAGTAGTAGACCTTGCGCTTATCTTCCACTCCGCACCGCTAATGACAAGGCATGACCGCCTTTCCGAGGTCCAGTTCGAGACCCTGAGAATCATGCTGGCAAACGCCGGAATTCAACTCAGGCAGGGGGAAGAGACCGAACGGGCGCTCACCCAGCTGCGTGAGTCATACGAACCATATGTCTACGCGCTTTCCCGCTATTTCCGGCTTGCAGTCCCACCGTGGATACCGGAAGCAGGTCGCAAGGACAATTGGGAAAAAAGCGCCTGGAGGATCAGGAAAGGGGCCCAAAAAAAAGCAGGGACGGCCGTCGAAGGTGACGACGAACACTTCTGAAAAAGTCGGATACGCGGGACGTGACGCATCTGTCTCACAGAGCAAAGGAGTTGATCATGTCTCATAAAGCAAAAACTTTCGAGTCGAAGGAGGACCTTATGATGCGGTTGCGATCGTATTTCGTCGTAGTGTGTGCTGTACTGTGCGTGGTGACAACTGCCGCGGCAATCGAGTATCAGCCGCTGGTCACAAAAGAAGGCGTTGAAACGATGGTGAGTTACGATCCGCTCGGGCCCAACAATCAGATAGTGGCCTATGTCAAGTTCGTCAACAGCAATAGTTACAAGGTTGATGTTGACTGGAAGCCGGTCATGACCTGCGAAGGCGGCGAGATTATAAGGGGGGCTGCTGCCGGATTCAGCATAGATGCAAAGTCGGCCTTTGAAGTTACCTTGTGGAGATCAAAGGCGTGCGGACTCCGGCAAATCGAAAAGCTCACCGTGGAGATGAAAGTAAAAAGAAGTGCCGGATTTTAGAAAAGGTTCAGACAGATCCGGGGCCGGACCGGGAAATTGATACTGAGGATTCAGGAAAAGACGCCGGCCTATTCGACAAACATGAGCCCCATTTTGTAAAGCTCGCCGACATCTTTCCGTACCCACCGTACCGTCGCCCTCGAAGACGGGACAGGGAGTGAACTTTTGAACTCTATGCTTTCGCCCTCTTCGGGCCTGGCGTCGGAATAAACACAGATCCCGGAATCGCTCATATTGGAGGTCACGCCGAAGTGAATATCGGAAGAACGGGAAGGGAAACGGTACGCAAAGGCACTAACATATACCGTCCTCTGATGTCTTCTCTCCTTTCCTTCAGATGACGCCCCCATGCTTCAAGATAATCCAACGCAGGGAAAATGTCAAACTGAATTTACTCTGGAAAAGAGGCTGAAAATCGCGGCTCTTCGCTCTCAATGCCCGATTTCTGCCCCGAAGGCATTCGGGGGCAGCGGAGGCTTATATAAAAACTATACACCGCCGGGACTGTTGAATCTGTAGGTCTTGCCGGCCGATTGACACCGGCTTGTGTATTTTTTATTTATACACTTGACGGGAAGGGCATTATGCCGGAATATCATCAAAGGCTTATTTCGGCTTGATTATCAACAATTTCTAAAGATGGCATTCATATTGCATAAATATGAACGAATTTAAAAAAGGAGGCCGGTCATGGAAAACAAGGGGAAGATACTAGTACTCGATGACGATCCCGTTGTGACGCTGAGTTGCAAAAGGATTCTCGGTGCTGAAGGCTACAATATTATCACCGTCGACAAAGGGGAAGACGCGATCAAGAAAGTCGCCAACGAGGAGTTCGATCTACTGATATCCGACATCCGGCTCCCCGACGTCAACGGCATCACGGTGCTGAGGGAGTCCAAGAAAGTCCAGCCGAAGCTCGACGTGGTGATCATCACCGGCTACCCCACCCTTGAAGACGCGAAAGAATCGGTCAAGCTCGGGGCCTTCGAATTCATAGAAAAACCCTTTACGCCCGAGTTCATGATGAACGTGGCGAAGAAGGTCTTCGACAACAGGGGGTGGATCCTCCGTAAGGCGTTCATCGACGAGTTCAGGAATGAGATCGTATCCCTCAGGGACACGGCAAACCCGGTCATCTTCTATAAGGAAGGGACATGGGCAAGGCCGGCAAGGAACGGACAGTGGGAGATAGGCTGCGACGTAAGGTACTGGCTTCTGTCCGGCCAGCTGATGTATATCGATCTTCCCGATACCCTTAAGATGGTGGCGGCAGGTGAGGCCTTTGCGAAGGTGCTCTCAGGCGGCGGACAGACCGAGGACCTCATCTCTCCGATGACCGGAAAAGTCGTCGAGTTAAACCACCAGGCGAATACCGCAATGTCCGCGCTTGTCCGCGACAACCTGTGCGAGGGCTGGCTGCTCTGGCTCGCGCGTATCGAACCATTGAAAATCTAACCATAGGCATAGAGAGAATGAGGAGGACTTTATGGCTGAACCCAAAATACTGATAGTCGACGACGAACTCATCGTCATAAAGAGCGCCGAGAGGGTGCTCAAGAGCGAAGGGTACAGCGTCGAGGGCGCCCTCGGCGGAAGAGAAGCGATCCTGAAGATGGGCCAGAACAGCTTCGACCTCGTCTTCACCGACCTGAAGATGCCCGAGGTCGACGGCATCACCCTTATCCGCTGGATCAAGAAGACGAAGCCCGATGTCGGCATCGTGATCATCACCGGCTACCCGTCCCAGGACACCATCAAAGAGGCGCTCGAACTGGGCATTATCGACTATGTCCCGAAACCCTTTACCCCTTCCGTACTGCTCGACGTCACCGAGAGGGCGGTCGAATGGACTAAGGGCAAAAAGCCGGAAGAGGCGAAAACCGCAGAGGAATTCCCTCCCGCGATGGCGGCGGAGTTGGACAGAGTGATCGCCCAGCTGAAAAAGAAACCCGGCGCGCTGATACCCGTGCTTCAGCGCGCCCAGGAGATAGTCGGGTATCTGCCGCCTGTAGTGCAGAAAAGGATAGCCAAGGGGATGAACATACCCGAGGCGGAGGTGCACAGTGTCGTGTCCTTTTACTCGTTCTTTACGATGAAGCCGAGGGGAGACCACAACATCAGGGTCTGTCTCGGCACCGCCTGCTATGTAAAAGGCATCGAAGGGGTCCTGAAGAAGATCCAGGATACGCTGAAGATAAACGTGGGAGAGACCACCGAGGACAGGAAGTTCTCTATCGAGGCCGTCAGGTGCCTCGGTGCATGCGGTCTCGCCCCGGTCATGGTTATAGACCAGGAGACGTACGGCGCCATGTCACCAAAAAAGGCACTCGAGAAAATCAGTCAATTCGATCCGACAATTATAGAGTCAGCTTCCGCCGAACAGGCGGAAGAAATGGCCGAGAAGGAGGCTTAATATGCCGAGATTAACGATAGATGACCTTAAGAAAATCAAGGAAAAACACCGCGCCGACTTCACCCTGCGCGAAGGCGGCTACCGGGCAAAGGTGACCGTCCATATGGGCACCTGCGGAATCGCCGCGGGCGCCAGGGCGGTGATGACCGCGCTCATGGACGAGATCACGAAGGCGAACATAACCGACGTGATCGTCACCACCTCCGGATGCGCAGGCCTCTGCGCGAAAGAGCCGCTGGCTACCGTCGAGATCATGAACCATCCGCCGGTGAAGTACTGCGACCTGAACGACGAGAAGATGAGGGAGATATTCAGGGAGCATATCATGGCCGGTAACCCGGTCGAAAAATATGCGCTGGTGGCCGGATGCGAATCGACCTACTGATGCCGGGCAAAGAGAAAAAGAGAGGCAGAGAATACCTTATCTTTACCTCTGCCTGTTCATTCAAGAATTCGAGGAGGATATAGATGGACAAGGTACGTGCAAATCTGATGTTATGCGCAGGCACGGGCTGCGTGGCCAGCGGGACGCCAAAGGTAAAGGAGGCGCTCCTGGAAGAGTTGAAGAAGAGGGGCCTCGATGAGGAGATCAAGCTCGTCCTCACCGGCTGCAATGGGTATTGCGCGGAAGGCCCTGTCATGGCGGTATACCCGGACCAGGTCTTCTACCAGAAGGTGACGGTCGAGGACATACCAATCCTGGTCGAGGAGCATTTCCTGAAGGGAAGGCCTTACCAGAAGCTTATGTTCAAGGAGCCGGAGAAGAAGACCGCTATCCCGCGCATGGGCGACATCCCCTTCTTCAAGCACCAGGTACTCAGGGTCCTGCGGAACAAGGGGCTTATCGACCCTGAAAAGATCGAGGAATATATAGCCAGGGACGGATATCAGGCGATGGCGAAGGCGCTGACCGAGATGACGTCCGAAGACATCGTGAAGGTCGTGAAAGACTCGGGCCTGAGGGGAAGAGGGGGCGCGGGGTTCCCGACCGGCCTGAAGTGGGATTTTGCCTCGAAGGTCAAGTCCGACATTAAATACATGCTCTGTAACGGCGATGAGGGAGACCCCGGCGCTTTCATGGACAGGTCGGTCATGGAGGCAGACCCCCACTCCGTCATAGAGGGCATGGTCATAGGCGCCAAGGCGATCGGCGCGCATCATGGATATATTTATGTGAGGGCGGAATATCCCCTTGCGGTAAAACGTCTGCAGCTGGCGATAGACCAGGCGACCGAGTCCGGGCTCCTCGGCGAGAATATCCTCGGGACCGGCTTCGATTTTCACCTCGAGATATATCTCGGGGCAGGCGCCTTTGTCTGCGGCGAAGAGACGGCGCTCATGCGTTCCCTCGAAGGCAAGCGCGGCATGCCGCGTCCGAGGCCGCCCTTCCCGGCCCACAAGGGCCTCTGGGACAAGCCTTCTGTCCTGAACAACGTCGAAACGCTCGCCCAGATAGCCCCCATCATAATGAACGGATCGGAGTGGTACAGGAGCCTCGGCACGGAAAAGAGCGCAGGAACAAAGGTCTTTGCGCTGACCGGTGCGGTCAACAACGTAGGACTCGTCGAAGTACCGATGGGCATTCCGCTCAGGACGATCATCTACGACATAGGAGGCGGGATAAGAAAAGGAAGGAAATTCAAGGCAGTCCAGTTGGGCGGCCCTTCGGGCGGCTGCATCCCCGAAAGCCACCTCAATACGCCAGTCACATACGAGGACATCGTCGCTACAGGCGCGATCGTCGGCTCGGGCGGTATGGTCGTCATGGACGACAACACCTGCATGGTCGGAACCGCCAAATTCTTCCTGGAATTTACTGCTGATGAGTCCTGCGGAAAGTGCACCCCCTGCAGGGTCGGCACAAAGATACTACTCGACATGCTCACCGATATCACAGAGGGCAAAGGCAAGGAGTCCGATATAGAAACTCTTCTCGACCTCGGCAGGGACATCATCTCCACCTCCCTCTGCGGGCTCGGCCAGACCGCGCCGAACCCCGTCCTCACGACAATAAAATACTTCAGGGACGAATACGAGTCACATATCAGGGACAAGTGGTGCAAGGCAGGGGTCTGCCGCAACCTCACCACCTTCTGGATCGACGAAAAACTCTGCAAAGGGTGCGGCGCATGCCTGAGGGCGTGCCCTTCGAAGGCGATCATAGGGGAAAAGAAACAGCCGCACAAGATCATCCAGGAGGTCTGTGTCCACTGCCGGACCTGCTATGAGGCATGCAAATTCAAGTCGATCAAGATCCTTCCTGCCGGCTTCGAGGGAGACCCGTCGGAGCTACTCGGGGCTGCGGCAGCCGGCGAGGGAAAGAAGGGAGACCTAAAATGATAGAGCTTACGATAAACGATAAAAAGATATCCGTAGAGGACGGCACCACGATCCTGAAGGCCGCACAGCAAAACGGCATAAGGATCCCTAACATGTGTTACGACAGGAGGCTCAGGCCTTACGGAGGCTGCAGACTGTGCGTGGTCGAAGCGGAAGGGCAGCCGAGACTTTTCGCTGCCTGCTCGACCCCGGCGGCGGCCGGGATGGTCATAAAAACCGATACGCCGAAACTGAGAAAGGCGCGGCAGACCGTCCTCGAACTCCTGCTCATCCACCATCCGCTCGACTGCCCGATCTGCGACAAGGCAGGAGAATGCGACCTGCAGGACATCGCCTATGAATACGGCAAGCCCGAAGGCCGTTTTATCAGACACAGGAAGTCTGCCCCGCCGGACGTGAGGGGCCCGCTCGTAGAACTCACGGCCAACAGGTGCATCCTCTGCGGGAAATGCGTGAGGGTATGCGCCGAGCATCAGGGCAGGGGCGCGCTCGGACTGATCGGCCGGGGATTTTCTACTGTCGTTCAGCCTGCATTCGGCGAGATCCTCGAATGCGATTACTGCGGCCAGTGCATCGACATCTGCCCCACCGGCGCGCTCCTTTCAAAGCCTTTCAAGTACCAGGCCCGTGCATGGTTCCTCGAAGAAAAGGACACGATATGTCCGTTCTGCGGATGCGGGTGCACCCTTACCCTCGGCACAAGGGAGGGTAAGGTAATGCGGTCGAGAGCAAAAGAGGACAACGGCAGAAGCGAAGGCAATCTCTGCGGCAGGGGCAGGTTCGGCTTTGACTATATCTACAGCGAAAACCGCCTGAAGACGCCTCTTATAAGAAAAGAAGGGGTACTCGTGCCTGCGACATGGGACGAGGCCCTGAACTATATCAGCGAGAGCCTGAAATATGTCATCGGCACCTATGGAAAAGAATCCGTCGGGGCGATAGGTTCGCACCGGTGCACGAATGAAGACAACTACATGTTGAGAAAATTCATGACCACCGTCGTCGGATCTCCTCATCTGGACTCCTCTGCGGCCTTCGGCTATTCCAAGGTACAAGCCGCGCTTGCCAAGGCGTTCGGCATCAAATCCCACCCGATAAATCTGAAGTCGCCGCTCGGCAAAGAGGTAATTCTCATCGTCGAGTCCGACCTGAGCATCACGCACCCCATATACGCACTGAACATACTTCAGGCGAAGAGGGACGGCTCGACACTTATCGTTGCGGACTCTCGCGAGACAAAGCTGTCGAAGCACAGTTCGAGCCGCATAAAGATGCGACAGGGGACCTCGGTGGCATTCCTGAACGGGATAATGAAGATTATAGTGGACAAAGGCCTCTTCAACCGCGAGATCGTCTCGAAGATCGAGGGCTTCCCCGAGTTCGAAAAGGGGCTTGCCGATTATACTTCCGACAAGGTTTCCAAAATCACCGGCATCCCTGCGGAAGAAATGATCTCCGCGGCAGATACCCTCGCAAAGGCGAAGTCCAGGATGATCTCGCTGACGGTGGGGCTTTCCGAAAACACCAAGGGGAGCGATACGGTCCTCGCCGCCTCGAACCTTATCATTCTTCTCGGGGAGGAGGCAGACGCCCTCCAGATACCCGCGGAATACGCGAATACTTACGGACTATATGCGATGGGTATACGGCCTGACGCGGGGGGACCGCAGGGAAAGGACCTCTTTACGATGCTCTATGAGCCCGGCTCACTCCATGCGCTCTATATCATGGGTGAAGATCCTGTCAGCGCCTTCCCCTATAATTCGAAGATCATCGGGGCGCTCAAGTCTCTCGAACTGTTGATCGTCCAGGACATCGCAATGACCGAGACGGCTAAGTTCGCCCACGTCGTATTGCCGGCATCGAGTTGGGCCGAAAAGGGAGGGACTTTCATCAACGCCGAAGGGGTCACCCAGAAGCTGCAGCGGATCGTCGAACCGACCGGGCAGTCGATGCCGGACTGGCAGATACTGAGGAACCTCTCCCTGTCATTGGGGAAAGAGATCGCGGTGAGGAACCTGGAGGACGTCTCTTCCGAGATAAAAAACACGGTCCGTCAGGTGCAGAGCATATCCGACAGGAGGATATTCCATCCCGTCAACCATGCCCCCGGAGAGGAGACCGACGCGGAGTATCCGCTGAGCCTCGTTACGAGGGACGTATTGCAGCACTCCGGCACAATGTCGACCAGGTCTAAGGCGCTCGATCTGGTCGTCTCCGAGGCGTTCCTCGAGATCAGCGAGGAGGACGCGAAGAAGTACGGCGTTACGGACAACAGCCACGTGAAGGTCTCATCCCGGCGCGGCACAGTCTACCTGAAGTCAAAGATCACCGATGCCGTTCCAGAAGGGGCCATCCATACGTCGGTCCATTTTCCTCACGGCCGGGTAAACGCCCTCACTTATCCGCCGGAGAACGGATCGGCCTTCAAGGACGCAGTGAAAGTGGAAGCGGTAAAAGGCTGACCCTCCCGGGTCATCGACGGGTATGACGTTAGACGACATAAAGGGCATCCTCGGGGCCCTGGCCCTGACCGGAAGGGGCGATATGGAGATAGACATCGGGCGGGCATATTGCGCAGACCTCATGAGCGATGTGCTCGCCTTCTCCGTCACCAACTCGCTGTTGATCACCGGCCTCACCAACGCCCAGGTGGTCAGGACTGCGGAAGTGGCTGACATAAAAGCGATCGTCTTTGTCCAAAACAAAAGGCCGGACATTCAGACAATCGCGATGGCGGAGGCCAAGAACATCCCCCTTTTCGTCACCGAACTCTCTATGTTCGACACCTGCGGCAGACTCTATGAAAGGGGGCTGAGGAGCCAGATGGGGCCGACGGTATGACCGGCAATTCCGACGGGGTCTTTTTCCTGACCGGTAAGGACTTCGCCAATGCAGGTTCGGCATCGAGCAATTTAAAGGGCATCCTCGAAAAAAGAGGGATCCCTGCAGAGATAATCAGGAGGGCCTCGATCGCAGCCTTCGAGGCCGAGATGAATGTGATCATCTATGCCGTTGCCGGCATGATGCATTATACAATCACCCCGGAGACGATAAAGGTCGTGCTTCAGGACATGGGACCCGGCATCCCCGATATCGGCCTCGCGATGCAGGAGGGCTACTCGACCGCACCGGATTACATACGGGAGATGGGGTTCGGCTCAGGCATGGGCCTGCCGAACATCAAAAGGAATGCCGACAAACTCACGATCAATTCGGTTGTGGGCGAAGGCACGACGGTCGAATTCGTGATATCTCTTGAGAGGAGCGGACGATGAAACTATTCGAACTGGTAGAGAGTCTGTCCCTTGACGTCAAAACTCCCGGTGCCGACCTGACGCGGGAAGTGACCGGAGGCTACGTGAGCGATCTGCTCTCTGACGTCATCGGCCACGCGCCTGAGGGCGCAGTCTGGGTAACCCTTCAGGCCCATCTCAATATTGTCGCGGTCGCTTCGCTCAAGGGGCTCGCGGGAATCATTCTGGCGAACAACAGGGTGCCTGAAGAAGGCACGCTGAAGAAGGCTTCGGAAATGAATGTCCCCGTCATGACGAGCGGGCTTCCCGCCTTCGAACTCGTCGGCAGGCTATATGCCCTCGGCCTGAGATGCCGGTAGAATTCATCGCCGACCTTCATATCCATACCTGCCTTTCACCCTGCGCCGAACTCTCGATGACGCCGCGTGACATCGTCGCAAAGGCCGCATCGCTGGGAATCAATATCATCGCCGTATGCGACCACAATTCCGCCGAGAACGTTGCCGTCACTCACGACCTCGCCGGGGCAAAGGGGATTACGGTCATACCGGGCATGGAGATCTGTTCCTCCGAGGAAGTACACATACTCGGGTTCTTCGGACGGCTCGAAGACGCCCTCAAAATGCAGGAGACCGTGTACGAACATCTCCAACCCGGAGAAAACGACGAGGATACCTTCGGGATGCAGGTGGTCGTCAACGGCGTCAACGAGGTCCTGGGGTTCAACAAAAGACTTCTGATAGGGGCTACGGACCTTTCCGTCAATGCGGTGGTCGATTTCATCCACCGCTTCGGCGGCCTTGCCGTCGCCAGTCACATCGACCGCGAGGGCTTCGGCATCGTCGGCCAGCTCGGGTTCATACCGGCTGAACTGAAGTTCGATGCGCTCGAAATTTCGCGCAGGACAGAGCCTGAACGCGCGAGGGAACGATTTGCCGCCTATCGGCAGTTGCCCTGGATTTCGTCTTCGGACGCCCACCGGCTGGAGGATATCGGGAAGAGGACGACGAGCCTCTTTCTGCGCCACTCGACATTCGAGGAGCTCTGTTTGGCTCTGAAGGGCGTAGACGGCCGGAAGGTGGCATTCTGAGAAGAGCCGATGAAAGATATCTCTCTTCATATTCTCGACATAGCGCAGAATTCGGTTGCCGCCGGCGCAACGCGCATCGCAATACGCATTTCCGACAACGCCTCTGACGACAGTTTTGTGCTCGAGATAGAAGACAACGGCCGCGGCATTCCGCGGGATCTCCTGGAAAAAGTCCTTGACCCCTTTTTCACGTCGCGCACGACACGCAATGTGGGACTCGGCCTTTCGCTGCTCGCCCAGTCCGCAAGGGACACCGGCGGCGACATTTCGGTAGAATCCGAGGAGGGCGCGGGTACGAGGGTCAGGGCCTGCTTCAGACCCTCCCATATAGATATGAAGCCGCTCGGTGACGTCGCCGATACGCTGCTGGTGCTGATCGCCGCCAATCCCGTGATCGATTTCTTCTTCTCCTACGAAAAGCCTTCGGAAAGATACGTGCTTGATACGCGGGAGATAAAGGCGCAACTCGAAGAGGTGCCGATCACTTCCCCGGATGTCCTGTCATTGCTGAAAGATGAGTTGCGGAGGTCCCTGGATGCATATTTGGATGAAACATGAGAAGTGAAATGCAAAAAAAATGGCAATAAAATATCTTGACAGGAAAATGCATGCCATGATTTAATTCCCTCAGTTACCGCAAGCCTTGCGTTGAAAAAAAGGGGGATCTCGATGAAACCTTCTCTGCAAGTTTTCATTTTCTTGCTTCTTGCACTCATATCGGTTTCAGATGTTTATTCTGCGACCTGGAACGGCGGGGCTGCCGATAACCTAGCATCAACTCCTGAGAACTGGACCGGAAGCGTTCTACCTTCACCTGGCGACAGTATTATTTTTTATGGCACATCATCAAAAGACTGCACATGGGACTTACCCGAAACCTATACTGCCCTTGCCATCGGCGGCGGATATGCCGGGACAGTAACCATAGATTCAACTTCAACTCTTACCCTTTCAGGCAGTTACGTTCCGCCTGCAGCGCCGTCCGGACTTAACGCTGTTGCAATTTCCTCAAGCAGCATAGATTTATCATGGACAGATAATTCCAGCGGCGAGCAGGGCTTTGAGATTGAACGCAAGACCGGCCTTAACGGAACTTATAGTCAGATAGGGACTGTAGGAGCAGAAACAACGGCATATTCCGACACCGATGCCTCCCTTTTGCCGGGAACGACATATTTCTACCGGGTAAGGGCGTATGATATATTCGCTGATTCATCTTATAGTAACGAAGCAAATGCGACAACATCGGCTGTTGCCCCATCTGCCACGACGAATACCGTCAGCAATAATGTCGGTACTTCCGCCACATTAAACGCTACAGTCAATCCCGGCGGGGCGGAGACTTCAGTTCATTTTGAATGGGGATTAACAACGTCTTATGGAAATATAACACTTACTCAAGTAATCCCTGCAGGAACCGCTGATGTTGCTGTTTCGGCCGATATTATAGGACTCACGGCAAACACGTCTTACCATTACAGGATTGTGGCTACAAATTCCATAGCGACGACCAATGGTTCCGATGTACCCTTTACAACGCCGATAATTGCGCCTTCTGTCACTACTAATCCTGTAAGCAGCAATACTGGAAATTCCGCAACATTGAATGCGTCCGTCAATCCAAATGGGGTCGAGACTTCAGTCTATTTCCAATGGGGTACGGATTTATCTTACGGCAATACGACATCCGTGCAGGTCACCCCCGCCGGTATAACCGTCATTCCTGTTACAGCAAATATCTCAGGGCTGACGCTCAATACTACTTATCACTACCGGGTGGTTGCCACTAATTCTGCCGGAACCACTTATGGAGGCAATGTTCCCTTTACGACGCCTTCCAATGCTCCGCCATGTGCCATGACGAATTCGGCGACAAACAAGAACGGCAATTCTGCTACTTTGAATGGAACCGTCAATCCTAACGGGCTTGAAGCATCCGTATATTTTGAGTGGGGCTTAACAACGTCTTATGGAAATACAACCTCGGCTCAGTTGTTGTCTGCGGGGGTTGATGATATTTCTGTAGCTGCAAATATAACAGGACTCTCCATAAACATGACATATCATTTCAGGGTCGTCGCCACTAATGCAGATGGGACAACTTATGGTCCTGACATGTCGTTTATGACACCGCCTATTACGATAGAGATTACATCTCCTACCGATGGAAGCACCATACATAGACCAGATGTCATGGTGACTGGAAGCCTTATCACTCCTGGCAACGAAACTGGGGTGACTATAAATGGAAAGGTAGCAATGGTTTATGGCAACCAGTTTGTCCTTAATCATGTGCCTCTTTCCAATGGGGCTAATACATTGTCAGTAACTGCAACAGACACTGCAGGCAATACCGCGACAACTGCGATAACGGTCACCGCCGATACTTCGCAGCCATATGTGACTTTAACGGCGAATCCAGAATCAAGCGTCGCGCCGCTAACGGTGAACTTCTCGGCCTCAACAGCAATTCCTAATGGCGTGGCAAGTTATAGCATTGATTTTGACGGCAATGCGACAATTGACTACACCGGCACATCGTTTGAAAACGTAAGTAGTCTCTATTCAACTCCAGGTATTTATTATGCGACATTGACCGTTGTTGATACTGCGGTCATTTCATATACGGATACTATTGCAATAGTGGTTGTGAATGCGAACGACTTGGATGCTTTGCTTAGGGCAAAATGGATCGCAATGACAACTGCCCTTGGGAATAAGGATGTAAATACGGCGATTGCTTTAATATCGCCGGCTACCCGCACAGTCTATCAGCAAATGTATAACGAAATAATAAACCAGTTGCCTGCAATGGTCGCCACACAAACTGAATTCAACTTTATTTCCTTTAACGGTAACATCGCCACCTATGAGCTGGTCACATCAGAAAATGGCGATACATACTCTTATGAAGTGATCTTTATAAAGGACTCAAACGGCATATGGACGCTACAGGATTTTTAGAATTTTTTAAAAGGAAGGGTGCAATGATTCCCAAAAAAAAGCTTATCTGTTTGGTAGTTTTTGTGTCGCTTTGGGCTTCTATCTCCCACTGTTCCGGGGGGTGGCTTGTTTATCATAAGCCGGAATTTAAAGGCAAAGTCATAGATGCTGAGACTAAGGAGCCGATAGAAGGGGCAGTCGTAGTTGTTATTTATTATAAGGAGAATTTTGGTGGTCCGGGCGGCGGGTATACAACAGTGGTGAAGGCCAAAGAGACCTTAACAGATAAAAGAGGCGAATTTTTTTTCCCTTCTTACACTACTTTAATTCAGCCATTGTCGGCGGAAGATTATTCCAAGTTTATTATTTATAAACCAGGATACGACACTTTCCCCGCTCGGGGAACAATGCTCGCAGGACTTGGACTCGATGGCATTGAGACATTCTTTTCAAAGCCAATTGGAAGCGAGGGCGAATTAGAAGTGATGATAAAAGGAGGGTTCTTTAAAAAGGTCAAAGTTAAATTTGGCATTGCCGAGCTTCCTAAAGTGAAAACTGCAGAGGAATGGTTTAATGCGCAGCCGAGTACGCCACCGGATATACGGTCAAAAGAATTACCGCTTTTGTTTAAAGCAATAAATGAGGAACGGCGAAGACATGGGATGGAGGAGATTAAATGACTATGATTCGAAGCGTCAGGCTATGCAGAATTCTGTTGACGCTTGCTATTGCGTTCAACTTAGCCTCTGTTTGTTATGCCCTGGAGACAAAGACTCATCAGGCAATTAATGAATACATAGCACGCGGCACCTTTAATGGTTTTTCATTAAAGTCTTACCTGCAAGCCCAGTTGGGAATTCAAGAAGGAGTAGCCGCATCTATTCAGTCAAAAACAGTCTCGGAGTGGCTGGGTTACGGCGGTATCTATGAAGACATTCCTTACTGGTATATGCCCTATCTTCGCTCAGTCAATCATTTCCACAATCCTTTAACGAAGCAAGGGTTCAGCGGTTTTTGGGGAATCGGATTTCTTTCTGGTGTTTCCTCTATTCAATGGTCTCAAGAGTCATTCGGCACTCAAGGCCCCGGAGGTCATTATTCCTGGTTCGATGTTCGGGATTATTTCTATAAGGCTCTTACCGCTACCGATAAGACAACAAGAGATCAGAATTTTGCAGATACCTTTAGAGGGCTGGGACAACTCATGCATTTGGTCGAGGACTTGTCCGTGCCGGAGCATACGCGAAACGACAGTCATGGCCCATGCTGGCTATCATACAATTATGAATGCTGGGCGGAGAATAAGATCACAGACATTACGATTTCAACTTATCCGCCCATTTATTTTGACTCATCTCAAATCGGCAATCTTAATCCTTTGGCTTCTATTCCAATTGCCAATCTCTTTGACACTAATCAATATAATGGAACAAATCCGAACGTTACCTTGCAAAATAATGTTGGTCTTTCAGAATACACAAATGTCAATTTCCTAAGCCCCGGCACTGCATTTATTTCTGACTTTCCATATCCAAATTGGTCAAGTATAGTTTTGTATGATTGGACTGATCCAGGCACGGGAAAAAAGACGACATATCTAAAAAAGCTTGGACAAGGTGAGACAGGGGGTAATGGGCAAATTGGAAATGGCGAACATATAGACCATCTTGCAGCGGCCAGGTGGGGCTATAAGCTTCTTCCATCATGGCTCCAGCAAAATGGGATTTTTTTAAAATTAGATGACGCATGTTATACCGAATATGCCTCCAGGCTTATCCCCCGCGCCGTCGGCTATTCCGCAGGCCTTCTCAACTACTTCTTCCGTGGCAGCATCGAAATAACCGTCCCGAGCAGCGGCGTCTATTCTTTGATAACCCCATCGCAGACCGGATTCACGAGTATTAAACTCATGGCCAAAAATGCCACATCGAACGGCGAAGAAATGACCGACGGCAGCATACAATTGGTGGTGAAATACAAGGTTGCGCAGTCAGACCCCTTTCAGTCCGGGCCTGTTCCGAAGGCCCCTGACTTCTCTTACATCGTGGCGCCCGAGAAGAATAATGTCCGTTCTCTATCAAGGGCATCGACCACGGAGTTGAATTTCGACCTAAGCCAGAACCCTATCCCCCTTTGGGCTACGGATGTCTATCTTCAGGTTGTATATAAGGGGGCCCTCGGCAACGAAGCCGAAGCCGTTGCAGTTGGGTTCAAGGACATAGGCGAGCCGACCCCGATGGACCTGCTCAACAATATGGACAGGATATGCCTTTACAGCACCTGGTATGTGGCAGGCAGTCCCGAAGCCATCGCTCAAGTGGACACCAATCATAACGGCATAGCCGATGAATATGACGTGTATGCGCATGACCTGACGAACATCTATATGAGGATTTTGCCGTATGGCGTTGCTCAATACGCATCGCCGAGTCTTTATAATTTCTCTGTTCCGTCACTTCCGGCAGGCAGCTTTCTGAGGGCCGCATATTTTCTCAGCGACTACCAGCTTTACTTTGGAGATTATTCTACCGTTACCGCACCGGACCCCGCCGACGAGGGGACGCATTACATTAGCAGGGTAATCTTGTCCGGTGAATCCATAAGGCGGCAGACTGATTATTCGGAAGATAGCATACAGTGCGGCGGGGCGCCTCCTTGTTACGTCGACAACTATCCCGAATTTGTATCCATAAGAGGATTTTCGGCCTGGGGCAGGGCAGGAGAAATATGGAATGCGCTCCCTTATCCCACGGGGTCATCCTGCCTATACGTTGATTTGCCGTAGCAGTTCCAGAAAGCGCAAGAGGCGTTGATGGCATAGGTCACCTTATACTGGGGATGGTAGCCGACGCAAGGTTGAATGCTGGCCGTTACACGTCGGACGCTTGAGAAGTAACTCGTGTACAATATATGGTATGCATAACAGCGGACAGGCGGGCAAGTGATCCCGTATAAGGACGACAACCCGACAAAAACGACTCCGTTCGTCACCCTTGTCATCATCGCGTTGAACATCGCGGTTTTTGTGCTTCAGTTGCTTTCCCCGAGGGGAAGCCAGCAGATCGCGTATGATTACGGGGCAATACCGCAATACATCCTTCACTTTCACTCGGACCAGCCCATACCCGCACCGCTCACCATATTCACCTCAATGTTCATGCATGGAGGACTGATGCACATCGGCGGGAACATGCTCTACTTCTGGATCTTCGGCAACAATATCGAAGACCGGATCGGTCACGTACGGTTTGTTTTTTTCTATCTATTCTGCGGCGTGGCTGCGGCCTATGCCCATGCGCTTTCATCCCCGGGGTCCGCAATCCCGATGATCGGGGCGAGCGGCGCCATTGCCGGGGTGCTCGGCGCATACCTCCTCCTGTTTCCGTCGGCTAGGGTCCACACAATCGTCTTCTTCGGCTTTTTCGTCCAGGTCATACGGATTCCGGCCTTGATAGTTATCGGGTTTTGGGCTATTATACAATTCGTGAGCGGCTTGGTCGGCCAGGGAATGCTGCATCAGGGGGGCACTGCCTGGTTCGCGCATGTAGGCGGTTTTCTTGCGGGTCTGATCACGATAAAATTGTGGTTGCCAAGGAGGAACTATACGTGGTAGTCGGCTGTCCGAAGTGCAAAGTGCGCCTGAAGGTCGATGAGACAAAGCTGTCGCCCTCAGGTTCGCGCTTCAAATGCCCCAGATGCGCCACCGTACTCCTCGTAAGAAAGCCTGCCGCAGCCGAGAAGAAGGACCTCGTGAAAAACAAAGTACTCGCAGCCCATTCCAACCCGGACATACTCGGCATGATCGTCACAATGCTGACTGATCAGGGGTACAAAGTAGTAACCGCCGCTGACGGAATCGACGTCATGGTCAAGGCGCTGAAAGAGCTTCCGTTTCTTTCCATCGTCGAGGTGGCCCTTCCCAAAATTTACGGCTTCGAGGTGTGCAAGAGGCTGAAGATGCGGACGGAAACAAAAGAAATGAAATTCATCCTGGTCCCCTCGATCTATGACAAGACCAGGTACAGGAGGGACCCCGTCTCTCTGTACGGCGCTGACGAATATATCGAAGACCACGATATTTCCACGCAGCTCCTCGACAAGATCGACAAACTGCGCGGGGCCAGGGACGCAGAAGAACCCGGGGAGCCTCCCAGGGCCGAAACAAAACAGCCTGCGGCGTCACAGCCCGAGCCGACTCCCCAACCCGTCGTGAATATCACCCCACCGCCTCCGCCGAAGGGAGATACCGACGAGAGGATCGAAAGGGCAAAGAGACTGGCGCGGACGATCATCAATGACATCTACTTGTACAATACTGCAAAGCTTGACGATTCGCTCCGGAAAAACACCTTTTACGCGGTATTCGCCCCCGAACTGAAGGAAGGCAAGAAATTATACGACCTCAGGATTCCCCAGGAAATCCGTAATATCGGGGATTTTTACAAGGAAGCGATAGAAAATTTTCTCTCCGCCAAGAAAAAAACGCTCTCATAATTTATTAGAAAATTCGAGTAATCAAGAGTTAGAGCGAAAAAGAAGCAGTTTTTAGATTTTTTTTCCCAAAAAAAGGCCTTGCGTAACCTTCAATTTTTTTTGTATATTAGCACTCACTTGCATTGAGTGCTAATAATCCCACAATAGCAGAAAGAAGAAAGGAGAAGAGTCTATGAAATTCAAGCCACTGAAAGACAGGGTGTTCGTGAAGTACTCCGAAGAGGGTGAGAAGACCCCGGGCGGTCTTTATATCCCCGACTCCGCCAAGGAAAAACCCCAGAAGGGTGTTGTTGAGGCGGTAGGTTCGGAGGTGAAAGACGTGAAGGTCGGAAACACGATCCTCTTTGACAAGTATTCGGGGTCGAAGATAAACATTGACAACAACGAATACCTGATCATCAAGGAAGAGGACATCCTCGGCATTGTCGAAGGATAAGGCTGTCCCGAAAAAATCAATATCATACACTATATAGGAGGAAATACAGATGGCAAAACAGCTTCTATTTGATGAGGAGGTAAGGACCACGATATTAAAGGGCATCACCATGCTCACCAACGCGGTCAAGGCCACCCTCGGCCCCAAGGGCAAAAACGTCATCATCGACAAGAAATACGGCGCTCCGACGATCACAAAGGACGGCGTCACGGTTGCAAAAGAGATCGAGTTGAAAGACCCGTTTGAGAACATGGGCGCCCAGCTTGTAAGGGAGGTGGCAAGCAAGACCTCTGACGTTGCCGGCGACGGAACGACAACAGCGACCGTCCTGGCCCATGCGATTTACAGCGGCGGTATCAAACACGTGGTAGCCGGTTCAAACCCCATGGACATCAAGAGGGGCATCGAAAAAGCGGTAGAGGCAGTCGTGACAGAGCTCAAGAAGATCAGCAAGCCCGTGCAGGACAAGAAGGAGATCGCCCAGGTCGGCACCATCTCTGCAAACAACGACTCGACGATCGGCGAACTTATCGCCGACGCGATGGACAAGGTGGGCAAGGACGGCGTCATCACGGTGGAAGAAGCCAAGAGCATGGCGACGGCCCTTGATGTCGTCGAAGGGATGCAGTTCGACAGGGGATATATCTCACCGTACTTCATCACCGACCCCGACAGGATGGAGTGCAATCTTGAAGACGTCTTCATCCTCCTGAACGAAAAGAAGATCTCATCAATGAAGGACCTTCTCCCGATCCTTGAGCAGACCGCGAAGATGGGCAAACCGCTCATGATCATCTCCGAGGAAGTCGAGGGCGAGGCCCTTGCGACCCTGGTCGTCAACAAACTGAGGGGCACCATTCAGGTATGTGCAGTCAAGGCGCCCGGCTTCGGTGACAGGAGAAAGGCTATGCTCGAAGACATCGCAATCCTCACCGGCGGGACTGTGATCTCCGAGGACCTCGGCATCAAGCTCGAGAGCGTAAAGCTCAATGACCTCGGAAGGGCGAAAAAGATCACCGTCGACAAAGAAAACACCACGATTGTTGAAGGTGCGGGAGATACCGCCAAGATCCAGGGCAGGGTGAAACAGATCAAGGCCCAGATCGAGGAGACGACCTCCGACTACGACAGGGAAAAACTCCAGGAGCGTCTCGCGAAGATCGTCGGCGGGGTCGCGGTCATCAACGTAGGCGCTGCCACCGAGACCGAGATGAAGGAGAAGAAGGCGCGGGTCGAAGACGCCCTCCATGCCACAAGGGCAGCGGTCGAAGAAGGCGTTGTCCCCGGTGGCGGGGTCGCGCTTCTCCGCTGCGTAAGCGCGCTGAAAGGCCTGAAGCTCGACAACCACGACCAGACCGTCGGCGTCGACATCCTGAAGAGGGCGCTCGAGGAGCCGATTCGCCAGATCATTAACAACACCGGACTGGAGCCGTCTGTGATCGTCGATAAGGTCAAGGGCTCGAAGGACGCAAACTACGGGTTCGATGCGGCCGGCGAAGAGTATGTGGATATGCTGAAGGCCGGCATCATCGATCCGACGAAGGTGACGAGATATGCGCTCCAGAATGCATCCTCGGTCGCTTCACTGATGCTCACCACCTCCGTGATGATCACGGATCTGCCTGAAGAAAAACCTGAAATGCCTGCCATGCCTCCAGGCGGCGGCATGGGCGGGATGTACTAAGTCGTTCAAACCCGACTCTCGGAAAGCGGGGCCATGCCCCGCTTTCTTCTTTCATCCATAGCGTGCCGTGAATCCTTTCCGACCCCCGGTTTTCCTTTACATTTTTCGAGGGTCTTTGTCATGCTAATCCTATGAAGAAGAATGTTATTCTCATGTTCGTCATGATTATTGTCCTGGCCGGTTCCTATGCCGCCTTCGAGATGCTCGTGCCCGCTCAAAACGTAAACAAATATACGGAAGTCGAGATCCCGAAGGGCGCGACATTCAGGGAGGCAGTCGATATACTTTCGGCCCAAAAACTCATCAGGGACGGGAAGCTCTTCCTTTTATTAGGCAGGCTGACCGGCGCTGACAGAAAGATCAGGGCCGGGTTTTATTCGATCTGGGCCAACATGAGTCCCCTTGACATATTCAAAATTATCCTCAGGGGCCGTATCATCGAGTATCAGATAAAGGTCCTCGAAGGGGACTCGCTCCTCGAGGTTGCGGACGCGTTCGTCAAAACCGGGATTGCCACGAAAGAGGATTTTATGAAGCTTGCGCACGACCCCGGCTTCCTCGAGTCATATGATATCGACAGCCCCAGTGCCGAAGGGTATATCTTCCCGGACACGTACACCATCCCCAAAGGGGTCGGTCTGGAAGAGGCACTTGGTGTGATGATCGACAAGATGCGGGAGAAATATTCGATCAACCTCATGGAGGAGACCGAACAGCGCGGCATGACCGAGGCAGAAGTGCTCACGCTCGCCTCCATTATTGAAAAGGAGGCGGTAAAGGATGAGGAGAGACCGTTGATCTCGGCGGTCTATCATAACAGACTGAAAAAACGCATGCCCCTTCAGGCCGACCCGACATCCATCTACGGGATCAAGAGTTCGAAAGAGAGGATAACTATGACGGACCTTCACCGGAAAACACCTTACAATACCTACATAATCAATGGACTGCCTCCCGGACCTATCGCCTCCCCGGGCCTGAAGTCTATAGAGGCGGCCCTCAATCCGGCAGAGGTGCCGTATCTCTACTTCGTCTCGAATAATGACGGGACGCATACATTTTCGGTAACGCTCGGCGAGCACGAGGCTGCCGTGAAGGCATACCGTGAAAAAAAGAAGATGGCGGAAGAAGGGGAAAGAGACGTGACAGCGTCGCGCGTGCAAGTCGAACAGTCCATCCCGAAAAAGGAAGAACAAATACCATGAGTATGCCTCTGAAGAGAAAAAAGACGAGGACCATTTACGTCGGCGGTGTTGCCATCGGAGGCTGCAGCCCGATATCCGTCCAGTCAATGACGAAGACCGATTCCCGGAACGCGAAGGCGACGGCAAGACAGATCAGGACGCTCGAAAAGGCGGGCTGCGAGATCATAAGGATCGCTGTACCCGACATGGATGCGGCGGAGACGCTCGGGAAGATCAAACGGTCCGTATCGATCCCGATTATCGCCGATATCCACTTCGACTGGAAACTGGCGCTCGAGGCTGTCCGGCAGGGGATCGACGGGCTGAGGATCAATCCGGGCAACATCGGCGCAAGGTGGAAGGTGGAAGAGGTCGTCACGGCGGCGCGTGACAGGCACATACCGATCAGGATCGGAGTCAACGCCGGATCGCTCTCCAAAAAACTCCTCGCAAAATATCACCACCCTTCCCCCGAGGCGCTTGTCGAAAGCGCGGCGGAGCACATCGGAATTCTCGAGTCCTTGCAGTTCAGGGACATCAAGGTTTCGCTGAAGGCATCGAATGTGCCGACCACGGTAGATGCATACCGTCTCTTTTCAAAAAAATTCAGGTACCCGCTCCACATCGGGATATCTGAGGCCGGCCCTTCCTTTACCGGCATGATAAAGAGCTCAGTCGGCCTAGGTATCCTTCTTGCGGAAGGCATCGGCGATACCGTCCGTGTCTCTCTTTCGGCGGAACCGGCTGAGGAAGTGAGGGTCGCCTTCGAGATACTGAAATCATTAGGACTGAGGGAAAAGGGGGCGAACATCGTTTCCTGCCCTACTTGCGGAAGGTGCGAGATCGACATTCGCGGCCTCGCGGCGAAGGTGGAAAACCTACTGAAAGATGTCCATAAGCCCATAACAGTTGCGGTGATGGGCTGTATCGTGAACGGCCCGGGCGAGGCGAGGGAGGCGGATGTCGGCATCGCCGGAGGAAAAGGGACCGGCCTTCTCTTCAAGAAGGGGAAGATCGTCCGGAGGCTTAAAGAGAGCGAACTGCTCGATGCGCTGAAGAAGGAGATAGGGGAGTAACTCGAATCACTTTTTTCTTATTCCTCACCTGGATAATTTTAGCTGCGGCCTCAATTATTCCGTTTGGAAGCAAGACCACTCATGGCCGGTTGCACACGAAAGTATAACTTCCTGTAATCTTGCGTTGATCATTTCTTTCAATACATGTATAGTTCAAATAGTAATTAAGTATACGTCTCCAAGGATGCTGGGATGAAAAGGGTAAATGCGTTACTCATTTTATTTCTTTGTGCGTCACCTTTTCTTGTCTCATGTGGAGATAGCGGAAACGATGGCACTAAGAGCAGTGGACTAGTAACAAGCACGGGGCAATATGGGTCGTTGCAGGTTACCTTGACTACGCTACCTGTCAATCGTCTTGGTGATACGGTTCCAATAACATTTTCCATCAAGAATATCGGGGGTAGAAGTGTTTTTATAGAATATGGCCTGCTAGAGGCAGACGCCCAAGTTAAACAGGGCGATACTATTATATGGCAGTGGTCGTTTGGTAAAGTGTATCCTGCCATTAGCTTTGGAGGGTCAATGTTACCTGGCGATTCAAGAACATTTTCTCTTGATTGGAATCAGAAGGACAACGAGGGTAATCAGGTACCAGGCGGGAGTTACACGATCATAGCATGGTTTGACTCACTAAGCGTGGATGGCGTCAAAGTTACACCGCAAACTGACCTTGCCGCTCAGCCGCTAACAATTGTTCTCCAGTGAGAGTACCGAACCTTCAGCTAACAAAGCGACCACAACAGAATCGCTTCATTTACCACGGTTTTAGGGGTACGTGCGCGTCTCCTCTCGTAAATGTGGAGGTGCTGCTACTTTCGATACCTGCGGATAAGTCGGTGTTATCGATATTGGACATTATGAGGAGGCAGTGTTTATTTCCCGATGCAACAGGCGACTTGGCCATAATCGGTCACTGTCCTTCACATCAAGTATTGTCGATTGCTACCTTCCGTTTGATCTGGCTACCTGACCTGCGACTGCCAATACGGGCAATTTGCGCTGTTTCCTCCCCTTTCATTCCGTGATAAGATGGTCGTAAGAGGTGATCAAGATGAAGGTACTGCTTGCGACAGACGGATCGGAATATTCGGAAGGGGCGGCGAGATTTCTTACCCGTTTCAACTTTTCCAAAAAAGACGAGATCGTCGTCTTGCATGTGATCAGCGAAATTCCGTACGAAGACGACTACAGCGCTCAAGTCAAGCGGGCAATCAAGAGAGTCGCCCCGAAGATCCTGCATGCCTCAGCCCAAATACTGAGGCCTCTCAACGCAAACGTCGTTACGATCGAAGAAGAAGGCTACCCGGACACAACGATTATAGAAAAGGCTGGCGACTACGGCGCGGACCTGATCGTGATGGGGGCAAGGGGGGTAAAAGGGGTCCAGATATTGTTTCTCGGCAGCGCGACAAGGGCGGTTGCAATCAATTCCACGATACCGGTCCTCGTATTTAAGCGCCCTTCGTGGAAGGAATCAGGCAATCTGAAGGTCATCTTTGCCACAGACGGGTCCCCGACCGCCGATGCCGCAGGACAATTTCTTGCTTCGTTGCCTCTGCCGGCCGAAACAGAGGTCATGGTACTGCACACCGCGTTTTCCTTCGTACCGGACATCCCTGAAAAATACATGAAGGAAGTACGCGAAGAGCTCACGGCAAAACCGTCCACCTACAAAAAGTCGGAGCGGATCTTTGAACAGGCTCGAACGTCTCTGGGCGGCAGCTTCAGTAAGATCGATTACCTGCTCAGGACAGGCGACCCCTCGCGTGAAATATTGAGCATGGAGAAAACGCTTCAGGCCGACATGATCGCCGTAGGGTGCAGGGGGTTAAGGGGAATGAGGGGCATGATGGGGAGCGTCTCCAGAAGGATATTGGGCAACTCCGAATCCTCTGTCCTGATCGGGAAACCCTGCGCAAAGGCAGATGTGCCGCGAGAATCGGGTATCAGCTGAGCAATGTCGCCTTTAATCTGATTTCTGTTCCGGCCAGAGCCACCGATACCGGACAATCCTTCTTCGTCGTCTCGGCGAGTTCCTGAAATTTCTTTTCGTCTATCCCTGAGACCTTAGCCTGCGTATCGAGTTCGATCACGGTTATCTTGAACCCTTCTCCAACCTTGTCGATATGCACGTTCGCATCGGTGTGAATGCGTTCGGGGCTGAATCCGGCCTTTTCGAGGAAAAGCGAAAACGCCATGGAGAAACATCCGGCATGGGCAGCGCCTATGAGTTCCTCGGGGTTCGTTCCGGCTCCGGATTCAAAACGGGATGCAAATGAGTAAGGCCCCTCAAAGGACCCGCTTCCCGTCTTTATCGTCCCCTTCCCTTTCGCCAAATTGCCTTCCCAAATCGCTTCTGCTTTCCTTACCGGCATACTCCACCTCCTGAACCTTCAGTTTATTGTTTTATCAAGTTCTCCCTAACGTTACGTACCCACTACAAAGCAGGAGTGGCGAACGTGCTGAAAAAGGTCCATAATCTGAGGCACAGCGCAGTCCATGATATTTCTCAATCCCCGCCTAGAAGTAACTCAGTGCCAGGCCGGTTTACGTGAATCATTTTAAACATTCGCCGAATTTATGGACTTTTTCAGCATGCTCGCCTTGCCCTTATGTAACAGCAACGTCATCTCAAGTTATCTATTACCTTCTTGAGCTTTTCCCTCACCTGTCCGGCAACATCCCCAAGCCTCGGATTTTCGACCGCCCGCATAGAGGCGACAGGATCAACGGCTGCCACCTCGATCTGCCCGGTTGCAAGCTCCTGGACGATCACGTTACAGGGCAGCATCGTACCGATTTTGTCTTCGATCTCAAGAGCCCTGTGTGCAAATGAGGGGTTGCAGGCGCCGAGGATCTTGTAGTTCCTGAAATCGGCGCCGAGTTTTTCCTTCATTGTCTTTTTCACATCAATCTCGCTAAGGATACCAAATCCTTCCCGTTTCAGCTCCTCAGCCACCCTTTTGAGTCCTTCTTCGAAAGACGTATTAAGGGTCTTACTGAAATAGTATTTCACCGGAAAACCTCATTTCTTAACAACGCAGTCTGCAAAAAGTCTTATAAGAAAGGAGCTGGGCGCGATGAAAAACGACCATAGTCGAGGCTCCGCTAGTACCCGAAGACTTGAGACAAACCTCTGAAAGCTTACACAGAAGGTTCTGCCTGCGTTTACGTGAATAGGATAATAATCTGCCGATTCTATGGCGTTTTTCAGCACGCCTGGCTCCACCTTTTTTTGCATAAAGGTAACGCTTCCTCTGTCATCATATGTACCATGAAACCGGCCTGCCGTCAACCTCATCATGTCCCTGCATCGCTTCTTTCCGGACCGGACGTTTGTGATACAATACCCGTGAAAGCACCGCATATGGAACTGATCAGAATACCGCGTATTATACAGGACACCTGCAAAAAACATCTTCAAAAGGGAAGGTCGATAGGCTTCGTGCCAACGATGGGAGCCCTTCATGAGGGCCATCTGAGTCTTATAAAGAGATCAAAAATGGAAAACGACGTGACCGCGGTCAGTATCTTCGTAAATCCTACTCAGTTCGGTCCTGCGGAGGACCTCGACAGATATCCCCGCGATATCGAAGGCGACTCAAAAAAAATAAGGGAACTTGAGGCCGATGTCCTGTTCCTGCCCGATGACCGCATGATGTATCCCACCGGCTTCTCGACGTTCGTAGACGTCGAGAAGATCTCCGGAAAGCTCTGCGGGGAATTCAGGCCGGACCATTTTAAAGGGGTCTCGACCGTCGTCTCGAAACTGTTGAACATCGTGCGCCCCACAAGGGCATATTTCGGCCAGAAGGACTTCCAGCAGAGCGTAGTGATTAAGAGGCTCGTAAAAGACCTGAACTTCGACACCGAGGTCGTCGTCTGTCCGACGATAAGGGAGCACGACGGTCTCGCAATGAGTTCGAGGAACGCCTACCTGAACCCTGAACAGCGCCATGCAGCCACTGCCCTGTTCCGGTGCCTCACCGAGGCGTCGCAGGCGATACTGTCCGGCAAGCACTCTCCTGCTAAAGTCAGGGAAATGATGCATGCCGTGCTTTCAGGGGAACCGCTGATAACCGCGATAGAGTATGCTGGTGTCTATGATCCTGAAACGCTGGATGCAGTCGCTGAGATAAAAGGCGAAGTACTGCTCGCGGTCGCGGTCAGACTCGGCAATACCAGACTGATCGACAATATGCTGGTGAATACATAGCTACGAAGTCTTATAATTGAAAAGGCATTATCCTGAAAATCTCCCCTCGCCCCTGCCTACTGGCAGGCAGGCCTTTTTGCCAAATCCCGAAAGCTTTCGGGATTTGGCAAAGGGAGGTCAGGAGGGATTTTGTTGATCAAAGTCCGCATTATTTGGAGGCTGTCGTTATTTCTTATATATACCCTTCACGGTCGGGAAGAGGCCGATATCGGTGTGGGGCAGGAAAAGGGCAGACATATATTCGTCCATGAACCCCCTCGATACCGAGAGTTCCATGTAGGTCATCTTTGAGGCGATCTCCTCCGCCTCCCTTCGCATCTGTCCGGACAACAGGCAGAGATAAGCCCCTGCGATGGAAGTGTTGCCTATGAAGGCAAACTTCTCCTTGGGGAGGTCGGGCAGCATGCCGATCATGATCGCCTTGTCCACATTGAGATAATTGCCGAAGCCGCCGGCGATATAAATGCGTTCTACGATATCCAGCGAAAGTCCGACTTCCTTCAGTAAGACTGATACGCCCGCGTAGAGGGCCGCCTTCGCGCGGACCACATTCTCAATGTCCACCTCGGTAAGGACGATGTCCTTCCGCTCTCCGCGGTAGAGGACGAATTCCGGCCCTTCCTCGCCGGTCCTGATCCTGTCGGTGCCGAGGTCTCTCCTCAGTTTGCCCTTCTGGTCTATCGCGCCGGAGAAAAAGAGTTCCGAGATGGCGTCTATCATGCCTGAGCCGCATATTCCTGAGGGAGTGGTGTTTCCGACCACGCCGAGCGACGGCTCAAAACTCGATGGGTCGATCTTTACCGACTCGACCGCCCCCTCCGTCGCCCGCATGCCGTGCCGTATGCCGCTGCCTTCGAAACACGGCCCCATCGAACACGCAGCGGTCATCATCCAGTCATTGTTGCCTACCGCGATCTCGCCGTTCGTCCCGATGTCCATGAAGAGAGCGACCTCAGGGTTCTTGTACATCTTCGAGGCGAGGACTCCCGCCACGATATCCCCTCCGACATAACTCCCCACGTTCGACATCGTATACACCGGAGCCTGAGAATTTATCTTCAGCCCGGCGGTGCCCGCCCTCCAGACCGGATAGTTGTTGACAGTCGGGATATAGGGCTCTTCCCTGATGGAAGCCGGATCGAGCCCCCAGAAGAGTTGCGTCATCGTCGTGTTCCCCGAAATAACCGCAGAATCGATGTCTTCGACATCGATCCCGTTTTTTTCTATGATCGGCGCCAAAAGGTCGTTCACGTCGTTCACGATCGCGTTTCTCAGGTCCTGAAGTCCCGCTCCCTCCGTCGCATAGACGATCCTCGTGATCACGTCATCGCCGTACCGCATCTGCGAATTATAGGTCATTCCGGCGTCGACCAAAGTACCGTCCGCACAATTCACCACATATACAACGACCGTTGTCGTCCCGATATCGACCGCAACCCCGTAATGGTGCGTCTTGCATACGGCAGAAAGCCCTATCGCTTCGTGCTTTTCAGTATAGGAAAGACAGACATCCCACGCCGCGTCCCTGAGGGCCTTCGGCATGGCAAGGATGAATGCATGGGAGAAAACCATATCATGGATACCTTTTTCGCCGAGCGCCCTTTTGAGCCTTTCGAGATCACCCGTATTGTCCTGGATCGACGGGGGCGCGAGGTTGAGGACGATTCTCCCTACAGCAGGGGTAAGCGCCGAATCGATCGAACGCAGATACTCCAGCAGGTCCTTCGTCTTCGAAAGCGCGATCTTGTCCCCTATGATGAGTTTCGATTCCTCGGGGATCTCGATGAGAACGTCGCCTTCCGGTATGGTCTTGCAGGCGAGCGCGAATTTCTCTTCGATCTCTTTTTTCAGGAGCTTACCCGTTGATTCGATCCGGGCACTACCTTCGATGAGCTTTACGCGGCACTTCCCGCATACCCCCTTACCCCCGCACGAAGAGACAAGATATACTCCATTGTCCTTCAAGGTTTTATAAATGCTTTTGCCGGCTTCAGCCGCTATCGTTTTTCCGTTCAATATCCTGATTTCCATGGTTTTACATTTTATGGGTAATAAGAGGTGAAAATCAATGGATACGAGCAGCGGCGGATTCGCCGAGGAGAACTGCAAGTCATTTTTTCGCGTCCCTCTCCGGTTTTGTAAAAATTTGTTTGCAACTATATGTCAAGCTACGCCTAAACTGTTGACGCCATTCAAAAACAGCGATATCTTATGGTATGAACTTATCCCGCCGGCCAAAAACAGGAAAGGAAATAGTTTTTGCGGGCAGGCATAAACTGGCCGCTGCCATAGCAGCGGCATTACCATGTGCGGCATCGGCGGCGTATGCCCACGGGGGGCGTCCCGGACACATCGATGAGGGGCCCGGCCCCGGGACATGGATAACCATAATTATGGTGGTTTCCTGGATCGTTATCGCTCTGGGGGTCGTTTTTTTTGTCCGCAGATTGATATCAGGGGGTTCCAAAAAGCAGGGTAGCGGCGACAAATAGCGCCAAGCCCCTGATGAAGGGCAGAAACCAGGAAATCGAGAGGACTCTTTCCCTTGACAAGGCGACCGGGCTGAAGCTCTTTATCGGAAGGGCGCGCCACATGAACGGCCCTCCCATCTCCACCTTATAATTATAATTTGATGTTGACAAATAAAAGGGCATCCCCAAAAATAACAGGCAGATGAAAGCCCGAGCCCTAGTGATCCTGTTTGCATTGACCGTCTCGATTGTTGCGCCGCTGTCCGTCGCCCCATCTCCAGCCGGCGGCGGAACATTTCTCGTTACGCTGGACGTCTGCGATGCGGCAAACCCGGCAGTATCCGCAAACTCCACGATGCCGGGGATTCATGAAAGCCCGTGCATAATAATATCTGCAGTATTTGTCGATTTCACCCGGATTACCTCCCTTATGTTTCATCCTCTGTTAATCGCAACACAAGAAGAACACCCTCCGAGAATTTAGTCCCCTTCATTCCGAAGTCAGCGAGTTGGATTTTCTCCGACCTGGGCGGTTTTTTATGCCTGGGCCGGCATGTACTTTATGGACTTTCTCCCCTTATACTCGACTCCGCTTCGGATTATCACCGACAGTTCCGGAGATCTTCCGGAGCGGGGTCCCCTTTTTTTAACCGAGGTCGGGGAGGGAAAAAACCAGGTTTTCATAATACGATGGTTTCGGAGCGGGCCTTTTGGCACTTGGCTAGACCTCCTTAAAGGAGGGCATTAAAAGCAGTATTCGAATCCTGATCGGGGCGGAGGCTATGCCTCCGTCCCCTTATGGGAAGTACACCTGCAGCGGATGGTCCTCTTGAGTGTGATAGGAGGTACCTGCAGGGGAATTCGCTGGACTGGATGCAGATACAACGAAAAATAAGGGCTTTAAGCCTGATAGAAAAGGGAGAGATTCAAAGAATGAAACTGCTCAAAACAATCACCACATCTTTTGCGGTCTTATCTGTTGTGCTTCAGCTGTTCTGTACGCTGCCCTCATACGCGGGCGGCGCTGCGGACCCCGTTGAAAATCCCAGACTCTGCAATCAATGCGGGATGGACCGGACCGTTTTCGCCCGCAGCAGAATGCTGATTGTCTATGCTGACGGGACCACCGCGGGAGTCTGCAGCATCCACTGTGCAGCCATCGAGTTGCGGCAGAACAAAGACAGACAGGTAAAGTCCATAATGGTCGCGGATTACACGACGAAAAAGCTGACGGACGCGAGGACCGCGACATGGGTGATCGGCGGCAGCAAGGAAGGCGTCATGACCGCTGTCCCAAAATGGGCCTTTGCCACGGAGGAAGAGGCACATCAATTCGTGAAGGAAAACGGCGGTGAGATAGCGTCTTTCGACCAAGCCATGCAGGCGACTGAAAAGGAACTGGATAAGGGCGCTGGAATGGATCATGCTCACATGGGCCACGATATGAGTATGCACATGGGCCCGGGCGCCCAGATGCTCTTCAACCCTGCCTTTGGCGACGATATCTACCATACCCATCCGGCCGGGATGTGGATGGTGACATACAAGCTCATGCATATGAACATGAGCGGACTGCGCGCCGGCACATCGGACGTCGACCTGAACAGCGTCGGGTTCAAAAGGGACAAGCCGTATAATTACATGATGATACCTACAGATATGACCATGGACATGCACATGTTCATGCTGATGTACGGGATCACCGACCGGCTGACTGTTATGGCAATGGCGAATTATCAGGTAAACTCCATGGGCATGCTGATGGACATGGGTCCCGGGAAAATGATCACACGAGAGGACCCCATGACCACGCGCGGCTTCAGCGACACGGAACTGAGGGGGATATACAAGATCAACAAATACCTGGTCGGCAGTCTCGGCATCAGCCTCCCCACCGGCAGCATCGACGAGACGGTAGTAATGATGCGGAAGGAATATCGGGCCCCTTATGACATGCAGCTCGGATCCGGCACATACGACCTGAAGCCCGCCCTCACATATAATGACCTCAGTGACGACGCGAAGTGGAACTGGGGCGGCCAGGTCATGTACACCTACCGCATAGGAACAAATGATAACGGTTACAGCCTCGGCGACAACCTCAAGGTGACCGGCTGGCTGCAGCATGCATTCGGCCCCCTCAGTTCCTGGGTGCGCCTCGCCTTCAACGACACAGGACGTATTCATGGAAAGGACCCCGAAATCGACAAACTTATTCATCCTGTGACGGGGATGGGTGCGCCGACACCTGACGCAGACGCTGACAACTACGGGGGGCAGCGGCTCGACGGCCTGATAGGAGCCAGTTTTCAGATGGGCTCACTCAGCTTCGGAGTGGAAGGCGGAGTGCCCATTTATCAATATCTGAACGGCCTGCAGATGAAAACCACGTGGATTATCAATGCCGGTGTACAGGTAATGTTTTAGGCTTTGATTAGACCTCGTGCCAATTTATTGGTACACTTCTAAGATAGCGCAACATCTTAGGAGGAACGATGGGAACCATAGCGGGAATTTCAACAGCGGGATGTTTACGCCGGGCATTCGGCGTGGCACTGTTGTGCGTACTATTGGTGCCGGCTTCATCCTGGGCCCACGGATTTGCGGGCCAGAGGTTTTTCCCTACCACGTTTCAGGTCGACGACCCGTTCATCTCGGATGAGTTTTCGATCCTGATTAACCGTGCAAAGGGCCCGGATGCTAAGACAACGGAAATCGATATCGACTATTCCAAACGCATCCTGCCTAACTTCGGGCTGGAATTCCATGAGGCATACCTGCACCTCCGCGCGGACGACGGCAGCTCGGCAAACGGCTGGGACAACCTCGGCATAGGAGCAAAGTGGCAGTTCCTCACGAACGAACCTCATGAGTTGATCCTTTCTGCCGGCACGGACTTCGACATCGGAGGAACAGGCGCGCACCAGATAGCCGAGTCTTTTACGACGATTTCGCCTGCGTTATTTTTCGGAAAAGGCTTCGGCGACCTGCCCCAGTCGGTGGGCTTCCTCAGGCCATTTGCGATTACCGGGGTCGTCGGCCCGAACTTCCCGACCCGGGCCGGCAACGTCTCTGTCAATCCGGAGACTGAAGAAACCGAGATCGAGCGCAACCCCACGACCCTTACCTGGGCATTCACCGTGCAGTACAGTCTCATCTACCTTCAGTCTTTTGTAAAGGACATAGGGCTCGGGAACCCTTTTAAGCGCATGGTACTTGTGGTAGAGTTTCCTATGGAGACCTGCATGAGCGCGGATTGCAAAGGACAGACCACAGGAACGGTCAACCCGGGAATCGTCTGGGCCGGCAAGTCCGTGCAGCTCGGCATCGCTGCGCAGGTCCCCGTGAATTCGAATTCAGGGAGTGCCGTCGGGGTCCTGGGTCTGATCCATCTGTATGTCGATGATCTCTTTCCAAAGAGCATCGGCAGGCCGATTTTCCCGTGAGCCTATGAGATCCGCGAATCTCAGGACCGGAATAGCTATCATCTTCTTTGTCCTGCTCTGGGGACTGCCTGAGGCGTTGTGGGCGCACGCGTTTCCCGACCATTCGGACCCTAAGGTCGGCTCGACGATCTCCTCTCCCCCCGCACAGGTCCGCATCTGGTTCGACGGCGATCTGGAGCCGGCCTTTTCGACGATCATGGTCCATAACATGGACGGCAGGATGGTAAGCAAGGGCGACGGTCGGGTAGACCCGTCTGACCCGACTCTTCTTGAGGTGAGTCTGCCCAAGCTGCCTCCCGGCACGTATCTCGTGATCTGGAACGTCGTGGCAAGGGACGGGCACCGGACGCAGGGACAATACACGTTCACAATCAAATGAGACAGAAGCCTCTGATCGGTGATCGAATACCCCAACGGCGCTCAATGCGAAGGACCGCCACCCGATGATCTCCATTCTGCACGTAATCCCCGGATGGTTTGAGCTTCTTTCCCTGGCATTCTGCATAGGGGTCCTCGTTTGTCGCATCTGGGTAATTCCCCCCCCGCCCGACACCGCTTCCGCCCATGGAGATTGTCTCGCCGACATGTGGCGATGGTTCGGTATCGGCGTAGGCGTCATGATCGCCTGTACCACCTCAAATTTATTTGTGCGCGCAGTAGAGATGAGCGGGTCATCCTTTTTTTCGGTTTTCCCGATACTGCCTGTCGTTCTCTTCCGGACTCACTTCGGCAGGGTCTGGATTATCCGCATTGCTGCCGAAATCCTTTTATTGATTTCGTTGAAGGTCTTCGGGCAGCGCCGGGATTCGCGCGTATTCCTTGTATTCATGCTCGTCCTGGCAGGCACCGTCGCTGCGACCGAAAGCGCATCGGGACACGCCTCGGATGCAGGCGACTTCAGCCTTCCCGAAATAACGGACTGGCTTCACCTGCTCGCCACTTCTGTCTGGGGCGGCGGCCTTCTCGTGCTTTCTCTCTTTCTTCTCCCGAAAATTGTAAAACCGGATGATAACCGGACAGCGCCCCGGGTCGCCGGGGTTGCCCGCAGATTTTCACTTATCGCAGGGTTCGCGGTCGGAATTGTCGCGATCACCGCTATTTACAACGGATTTTCGTATGTCGGGAGTTTCGAGGCGCTCTGGAAATCAACTTTTGGACTTATCGTTATCGCGAAGACCGGCCTATTTCTCTTGCTCGTCAATTTCGGCGCCTTCAACCGTTACGTCAGCGTTCCTCTTTTACAGGAGTGGGCGGGAACTTCAGCAGAAGGCCGTGGAGTCATCACCCGCATCGCAATACGCTTTTTCCCCAGGATTCAGCTTGAGGGGAACGGGGGCAAGGTCGCCTCCCGGTTCATGCGCAGCGTAAAAGTCGAGACGGCACTGATTGTGGGCCTGCTGCTCTGTGCGGCTCTGCTCAGGCATGAGGTCCCTGCGCGCCACCTGCACCATCTGGGTCACGCGGACGGGAAACCGATGCATATGCACCGATAAGAGAGATATCCGGTTACCAGCATCTCTGGTCTCCGGACCCCCTGTCGCCGTTTTCGATCGTGACAAGAGTCCCTCCCCTGAAGGTGAGGATCCTGATAAACCTGCCCTGTCCGCAATTGAAGTAGAGTTTTTCGATCCTCTCGGTAGAGGAGGTGAACCCTCCCTGCTTTGTCCCTTTTTCCCTGGTCGAACCGAACTGGCCGGCCGTCACCTGGGAGCTCTCCTCTTCATAATCGGGTTTGCCGCATTTGCGGACCACATCGAACTTGGAATCGCCTTCGCAGGCCAGTTCCGTATAGCTGTTGCCGGTATGGGAGAGGCAACTCATACAGGCGGCCTCCGCGGGACCGCTGATCAGTAAGGAGATAAGAAAGGCAAGCACTATCCGGGGACCTTCTTTGCGCCGCGCACTGCCGGCGCAATGGAGCCTCCGTGAAGCCATAAATGTCATAACTGTAGATTATTTCTTGACAGGGGAAATGTCAACAAAAGGGGAGAGGGGCTGAAAGACACCTGTCGCAGGATACTGAACCTAGCGCGTCGGGAATCCTGCTGAAAACAAGAAAGATTCCGGACAAGCCGGAACGACAAGTTTGTGGAACCTTCACCTGTTTAGTTGCCGGAGTATTAAATGGCGGCGCCGAGGAGCCTGGACAACCTCTTGAATGCTTATGATACGGTAAGCGTTACAAAAAATAAGTTTTGGTGGAGCTGAACGGGATCGAACCGTCGACCTCTTGAATGCCATTCTAAAACATGAGATCATTACAAGTGCTTGAAAATACCAGAAACTTCTTTTTTATCAGATAGTTGGGTCTTTGATATTTTTATGTATAATTCGACGAATTTATACCTTTTTCGCTCTATTTTGTCACGATTTTGTCACGTTGCGACTTATGACCGGGGAAATTAGCAAATTGTTTTCAGGCACCCCATAATAGTTGGCGACTTCTCCTGCCACTCTCATAATGATGATCATGCAACCATTCGTTCTTTCTACCGGAGTTTTCGCAGATCACAATACTCTCTCAGCCACTCTGCGCGAGAGCAGCGCACCGAATCCGAGGTGAACGATATTTTCAAGCGGCGCTTGTGATAAAATACCAAGTCTAACAATGGGGTGTGTTCCATGGAATCAATAAGAAAAGGCAGTTCTGAAGACCTGAAGCAAGCCGCGAGAAAATTGCGAAAGAGAAAGTTCAAATCTATCAAATTGAAGGTCTCGCGCCTTCATAAGCCGGAGGAACTCGAGCTTGAGGAGTGGCAGCGGCTTTTGAGGAGGCAGTTCGCGGAGCAGCAGAGCTTCCGGCTCAAGAATACAGGAGACCATCCGGTCTTCTCCGAATTCTCTCTTGCCAATCCTGTGTCCGGAAAGACTTACAAACTCGCCATTCGGGGAGACAAGCCCGGGGACAACTATTGCTCCTGTCCCGATTACGCCATCAATAATCTCGGCACGTGCAAGCACATAGAATTCACCC
>JAJZPM010000017.1 GCA_021811105.1 Nitrospirota bacterium
CCTTTCGTTTCCCGGCTACACAGCCGTGATAGGACTTCGACCTGCTCTCAACATGCTTGCTCTTAACAAATATCTCTCTCGTTTTGGGAAATTGTTCATTTGAAAAATGTTCGCGCAACAGACTCAATAGTCCTTTACAACATTCTTGGCAGGCTGGGTGGGGCGAGCATCACTGCCATGGCCTCGATCACGAACGGCCTCAGGATAGAGGCGGTCATCTACCTGCCGGCCTTCGCCCTGAATATGACCGCATCTGTGCTGGTCGGACAGAACCTCGGCGCGGGCCGGGCCGACAGGGCAGAAAAGGCGGGCTGGAAGATCTCGCAGGTCGGGATGGTCTTCATCAGCCTAATGGCGGTCATCATATTCGTCTGGGCCGAACATTTTGCTTCTCTCGTAACAAGAGACCCCTCGGTAATCGCCGAGACGACCCGCTACCTCAGATTCAACATGCTCTCCGAGCCGTTCATGGCCATGAGCGCCATCCTCGGCGGGGGACTCCAAGGGGCGGGTGACACAAAGGGGACGATGTGGGTGATAATCGTCGCGATGTGGTTCATCAGGCTTCCCCTCGCCTATGCGTTAGCCCTCGTGCTCGGCTACGGGGCGACGGGTGTCTGGGTGGCCATGATCACTTCGATGGCCTTCCAGGGGACACTCATGGCGTTGCGCTTCCGGCACGGACATTGGAAGAAGCTTCATGTAGAATAGTTATATAAGCGGGTACATAGTGACATAAACTTTTATAAAATCCCTCCTAACCTCCCTTCGCCAAAGGGAGGGATTACCCCTCTTTTCCGCCTCGGCGGATCAGCCGGGGCTGAGGCAAAGAGGGGCGAGGGGAGATTTTCCGGTAAAGTTATCTAAATATTGGACTCATAAAAGGGAATATATGCTGAAACTCTTCAACACATTCGGAAGAAAGATCGAACCCTTCAGGCCGGTCAACAGGAAAGTCGTTACCGTCTTCACCTGCGGTCCTTCGGTCTATCAGAGGTCGCATGTCGGCAATTTCAGGACCTTTCTGTTCGAGGACGTACTCGTGCGGTATTTCGAGTATTCGGGGTATGCGGTAAAAAGGGGGATGACCATTACCGATATCGAGGACAAGGCTATCGAGGAGGCCGCAAAGAGAAAGACAAGCGTCGGGCATCTTGCAGACGAAAATCTCAGGGTCTTCATAAAAGAGATGAAGCTGCTCAGGATGAAGATACCCGATTACCTTTCGAGGGCTTCGGAGAGCATCGGCCAGTCGGTCGAGATCATCAAAAAGCTCCTCTCACGCGAGGTCGCGTATCGTCATGAAGGCAACATCTATTTCGATCCGACGCGGTTCCCGGGGTTCGGGCAGTTGTACGGTCTCGATATGAGTAAATGGCCGAAAGAAAAGAGGCGGTTTCACAAAGACACCTATCCTGGCATGAGATGGAACCGCGGCGACTTCATACTCTGGCACGGGTGCAGGGAGGGCGATGCAGTCTGCCTGGAGACGGAAATCGGGAAGGGAAGGCCTTCCTGGAACGTGCAGGACCCGAGCATGGTGGCGCGCCACTTCAGCGAGACGCTTTCGGTCTACTGCGGCGGGATCGACAATCTCATCAGGCACCACGACTATTCGCGGGCTGTACTTGAATCGGTGCGGCCTCATCCGATGGCGAGGTTCTGGCTCCACTGCCTGCACTTGCATGTGAAAGGGCAAAAGATGTCCAAGAGCAAGGGGAACATCTACTATGTTGATACGCTCCTGAAAAAGGGCTATACCCCGGAGGAAGTCAGGTTTTTCCTGATCTACGGACACTACAGGGAGAGGTTGAATTATACAGAGTCGAATATGAAGAAGGCGGCCGGGAAGCTGAGAGATTGCAGGGGCGTGGTGAAGAAGATATCGGGAAAAGCTTCTTCTTCGCCGGACGAAGCTGCGGCCCTTGAAGTACGGGAGATCTTTACGGCAAAGATGGACGACAACCTTGACGTGCGTTCGGCATTCGACGCGTTGCAGGGTTTTCTATCCGGTGTCGACGTTCCGAAACTGAACCCGCGGGAAGCGGCCGGGATCTTAAAGGCCCTGAAAGAGCTCGACCGGGTCCTCCAGGTGATCTTCCCTGTTGAATAAAAAGAAGAAGAGTCCGACATGATCCTTATCCATCCACCTGTTGCAAAGCCTTCGGAACCTCCCGCGGGTATCGCCAGACTGTCCGGTGCATTAAGCGCATACGACATATCGCACAGGGTAGTAGACGCAAACCTCGAAGGTCTTCTTCATCTTTTGGAAAAAGCTTCCTGCCGTTCTGCGGACGGGCTGGACACATGGACAAGGCGTGCAGTACGGAACGTACCGAAGAATCTCATGGTGGTGAGGGATGCTGCGTCTTATCGGGTCCCGGACCGTTATAAAAGAGCGGTCATGGACCTCGCCCGCGCGATGGAATCTTCCTGCCGCGGGACGCGCGTTACCCTCGGGCTCGCGAATTATCAGCGGCAGGACCTCTCGCCGCTCAGATCGGCCGACCTCATCTTTGCCGCGAAACACCCTGAACTCGATCCGTTCTATCCTTATTTCAGCCGACGAATCGAAGGCCTGCTCGAAGAATCCGTACCGTCCGTCTTCGGTTTCTCCCTGAATTATCTCAGCCAGGCGCTGACGACTTTTTCGATGATAGGGCATCTGAAAAAAATATTGCCTGAGGCGGCGATAGTGCTCGGCGGCGGCCTGGTCACCTCCTGGGTGCGCGGGCCTGCGTGGAAAGACCCGTTTCAGGGACTCGTCGACCGCTTCGTTGCGGGCCCGGGGGAAGGGCCGCTTCTTTCGATGATGGGGGCCGATCAGACGACGCAGAGGCTCTTCAGACCGGACTACCGCGCATTCGCCATGACGGACTATCTTTCGCCCGGACCAGTCCTTCCCTACAGCGCGTCGGCAGGCTGCTACTGGAACAGATGTTCCTTCTGCCCGGAAAATGCCGAGGGCAACCCTTATGTACCCTTTACTCCGCGACGGGTCCTTGCGGACCTCGGAGCTATTCTGCCGGAGACAGATACGGCACTCATCCACCTGCTCGACAATGCGGTCAGTCCTTCTCTGATGAAGGCTCTTGCCGATAATCCACCTAGGGCTCCCTGGTACGGCTTCGCCCGTTTCAGCAGGCAGTTGACCGACATTGATTTCTGTATGTCGCTCAGGCGCTCCGGCTGTGTCATGCTGAAACTCGGGCTCGAGTCGGGAGATCAGGACGTCCTCGACCGCATGCAAAAGGGGATCGACCTCAATACCGCGTCCGCGGCATTGAAGACTCTTAAGAAGGCTGGCATCGGGACTTATGTCTATCTCCTCTTCGGTACCCCGGAAGAGACCCTTCCATCTGCAAGGAAAACGCTCGACTTTACCGTCAGGCACAGGGATGAGATCGGCTTTATGAATATTGCGGTGTTCAATATGCCGGTAAACGCAGTGCCGCCCGGCATTGCGGTAAGCGGTTTCTATGAGGGCGACCTGTCCCTCTACACAGATTTTGTCCATCCCTCCGGCTGGGACCGCAGGGCTGTGAGAAATTTCCTGGAGAATGAATTCAGGCGCAGCAGGCCGGTCTCCACCATACTAAGAAAAGACCCGCCTGTCTTCACCTCGAACCACGCCCCGTTTTTTCTGATGGGATAAAGTGCGCGGGGGAGGCTTCTTCAGAAGAAATAGTAAAGCCCTGCCCACAAAAAGCAGCCGGATACCGAGAGGATCTTCTCCATCGAATTCAGCCTTTCGCTCCTTGCGACAAAGTAGATGCTGAGAGGTGAGGTGAGAAAACAGGCGGTGATATAGATCCATTTCGGAAGCGCCTTCATCCCTTTCGACTCCTGCACGATCTCGCAGAACGGACACTCGACCTCGCCTTCGAGCCTGTGGCCGCACCGTGCGCATCTCGTTATCCCCAAAGCATCGTCTGTTCTTTCCTGATCGTCAGTCACTACACCTCATTCAACTCTGCGAGCTGCTGCTCGAACTCCCTTGTCTTCTCCCCGAGCTCGTCCGTCAGCCTTTCGAGCTCGTCGAAGAGGGCGTCAATGCTTCCCCTTGCTTCATGCATGGATTTCGAGAGCATTCTGATAGTTTCACCGGCTCCCTTCACCGAAGCGTCTACAAGCCCCTGCGTATCCCTTTTCATCTGGTCTTCAAGCGAAGTAATCGCCTCTTCGACCTCGGCTATTCGGACCTGAATCCGCCCCAGCGTCCGTGAACGGCTATCGATGATCTCCGCCTTTATCCTCCGCAGATCTCTCCGGTTTCCGCCGTTGCCCCTCCCTTCGGTCGCCTGTTTTCGGTCCACTGACGCATCTTCCCCGTCTTTCCAGCCGTCCTTCGCCAGAAAGTCCTGATAGGTCCCTTCGAAGACAGACACCCTGCCATCGTCGAAGACGATCAACCGCTCGGCAACTGACTTGAGGATCCTTTCACTGTGGGTGACGATCATGACCGCGCCGTCGAATGCGTCTATTGCCTCGATCAGGGAATCGACCGACTCCATGTCGAGGTGGTTCGTCGGCTCGTCGAGAAGGAGGAGGTTCGAGGGGCCCACGAGAAGCTTGCCGAGGAGCACCCTGCTCTTCTCCCCGCCCGAAAGGACGCTGATCTTCTTCAGTGCCGCATCTCCCTCGAACATCATGATGCCGCAGATGGTGCGCGCCGACTTGCGGCTGTACTCGGGGTGTGCGTCGAGTATCTCCTGCTCGACCGTTTTCGCAGGATCAAGCCGCTCGATATTCGTCTGTCCGAAATAGGCGATCTTCGTCTGAGGGTGGCGCACAACCGAGCCGTCGAGGGACCGCAGCTCCCCTGCGAGCAGGTTCAGGAGCGTGGTCTTGCCCCGTCCGTTTTTTCCGATGACCGCAATCCTGTCCTTTTTCCCGATAGTAAGGCTGAGCCGGCTGATCAGGGGCGGACCTTCAGGATCGAAGGCGAAGGAGACGTCCTTCGTTTCGAGGAGCGCTTTGCCGGTAAAGGCCGCCGGCACGAACGAGAAATCAAGGTCTTTGATCCCGGCCATCTTCTCAAGGCGCTCTTTTTTTTGCAGGGCCTTGATCTTCGACTGGACCGCGCTCGCCCTCGTCGCCTGAGCCCTGAAGCGGTTGATGAACTGCTCGACCTCTTTTCGCTTCTTCTCCTCGTTGATCCGCGTCTGTTCGTATACTTCTTCCTCCATAAGGATCTGATCGTAAAGCTTCTGGGTCGGACCGGCAATCTTACGGACCTTCTGCCGATGGATGCCCATGGTATGGGTGGTTACACTGTCCATGAAATCCCTGTCGTGGGTGATCAGGATCAGCTCGCCCTTCCAGCTTCTGAGAAAGCGGGTTAGCCAGCGGATCGAGACGATGTCGAGGTAGTTCGTCGGCTCGTCCAGAAGAAGAAGGTTCGGTTCCGAAACGAGCAGTTTGGCGAGGTTCAGACGCACCTGGTAGCCTCCCGACAGTTCGAGTGGATCGCGTGAAAAATCCTCCTTCGGAAAACCAAGCCCCATCAGGATGGATTCCACCCTGTAGGATTCGTCCCTTCCGTCGTCCGAAGGTTTGAGTCCGAGGCAGCCCTCCTTCAGAACCGTGTCTTCGGTAAATCTCAGGTGCTGAGAGAGATAGCCGATGCTATAGTTGTTGGGGACGCCGATGACGCCGGAATCCGGTTTTCCCTCGCCGGTGATCATCTTAAGGAGCGTCGTCTTGCCGTGGCCGTTCCTGCCGACAAGGCCGATCCGCTCGCCGGAGTTGACCGTAAAGCCGATGTCGTCGAATATCACCTGCGCGCCGTACGACTTCGAAAGATTGCCGACCTGGATCATGAATTTTATTGTAACGGAATGGAGACGCTTATTGACAGCGTCGTGACAGACCGAGCAACGGGGTAAGCAGGTAGGGGCGTATCGCGATACGCCCCTACGTTATAAAAGGTGGGGCTCGCCTTTCATGTCGCAAACCATCCCGTCATTGCGTTGAGCTCAGAGGCGAGTTGCGAAAGGTCTTCTGATGAACGCTTTATTTCTGCAACTGAATTGCCCAGATGGCGCGTCACGCCGGCTATGGTTTCCATGGTCTGAGAGACCTCTTCAGCTGTTGACGACTGCTCTTCTGTGGCAGTTGCAATCCTCTGCACCCTGTCGGTCACATTCCCAACATAGGAGACCATCCTGTCGATTAATGCCAGGGTGGATTCAATATCAGCGAGGACCTTTTCGGTGAACATCTTTTCCTCTCTGATTATTCCTACGGAATCGGCGATCTCTGCGTCCATAATCTTCACCGTTTGCCCGATCTCGTTCGTGGCCTGGGCCGTCCTCTCTGCGAGCTGCCTGACGCTGTCGGCCACGACTGCGAACCCCCTTCCCTGTTCCCCTGCCCGGGCGGCCTCTATGGCTGCGTTAAGTGCAAGGAGGTTGGTCTGATCGGCGATATTCTTGATTAAAGTGACGATGCCGTTGATCTGGGCCGATTTTTGACCCAGCGATTCAATCTTGTCCGCTGAATCTCTCACGGTATCGACAAAGTGCGTCAGCACTTTTACGGTTGTGCCCATGGCTTCCTTCCCTTGGAGTGCTGTTTCGTTCATTTTCTGCGCAGCATCAGAGGTGTCCATGGCGTTCCTCGCCACGTCCATGATCGTCTGCGACATCTGATTCATAGCCGTCGCTGACTGCTCAATCTGCACTGTTTGCTCCTGCGAACCCTTTCCGAGCACTGCAGCAGTCGCCGACAACTCCTCGGAACTGCTGGCGAGACTTCCAGTGGCAGAGCGGATCTTGCCCACGATTTCACTCAGGTTCGTGACCATCTTCGCCATGGCTGACTGAACAATGCCGACCTCGTCCTCTGCCTTCACCTTGATCTCATTTTTCAGATTGCCCTGGGCTACGTCGTTGGAGACACGCATGAGATCGCCAAGGGGCTGTGCAATGGACCGGTAAACCCATGTGCCGAAGGCAACACCCACTATGACCGCACCGATGCTGATGGCTGCGATGAAGATGATACTGAAACGAACCATCCTGTTCACGGTCCCGATGGCCTTCTCCTGCTCACCCCGGGCTGCGGTAACGGACTCTCTCCCCTTCTCCGCCTGCTTCTGGACAGTGTCCCTGAGTCTTTCGGTAGCCTCGAATGCCTTGGTCCTCATGGCAAGCTGATGGCGGATCTTGGCAAGAACACCGTCCTTCGCCATGAGAAGCGTCCTGATCGACATCAAGGAGCCCTCCGCATTGCGGAGCCCCTTCATCTCTTCTTTTGCATCAAGTTTTACCAGGGCCGTTGCCAGGTTCTTCCTGGTTGAGTCGATTCTCTCAAAGACCCTTCCGAGGTCGGCATCGACACCCTCCACCTCCTCCGGCTTCGTGAGAGTAAAAAGACGGGTCGACAAACCCTCCACCGAGAATCCCAGGGCAACGAGCTCGGAATTGCTTATCAGCACGCTATTCGCCGTCGACGCCTGCGCAAAAATGGTCCCCTGCCCGTCGGTTTCTTTCCTGTAATTGTCGGCTGCCGATATCTCCTCCTGCTCAATCGTGAGCAGGAGAGACGAGATCTTTTCACCTGCCTCTCTATTCGCCGCCTCGTACCGGTCTTTTGCATCGGTATTCTGCTGACTGATCAGGGACATCTGAAGGTTCACCAGCTCTGAAATCTTCCCCTCAATGGCTTTCACATTTGACAGGAGGTTCTTGTCTCCCCGGAGGTAGTCGTTTTGGAGGGTCTTGCTGATCGCCGAATTAGACTTGCCCCGGCCTATGATCAGGGCTTTTTTCTCCCGGGCCTGCCGTATTTCGAAGTACGCGATCTGGAGGTCCTTGAGACTCGCCTTCAGCAATTCTATTTTCCTGAGCCGGGACGAAATGCCCTTCGTATCATTCATGGACGTTACGAAGGCCCCTGAACGGTTAGCCTGGAGTCTTTTTATCGACGCGTCCAACTCCCTTAGCCTCTGCATGGTCTCTTTTAATTTTTGTGAGATGGAGATAGCGACTGCGCCGGCATCTTTTTCTGCGAGTAGTCTTCCCTCTGTTATTGTGAAAACATCCCGCGCTATCCTATCCACCTCGTCATAGGCCTCGATTTGTCTGCCGCCGGAGAGTGTTTCGAGGGAATTCTGGGCACGGCTGCACTCCTCCAGGGACTTCAAGGCTGCTTCCCGGGAAGCCTGATACTCCTCCATCTTCGAAGCGGTGCCCACCTTGATGAGATCAGCTGTGACGGTCTGCATCGTCCTCTGAAAATCAACGGTCCTCAACTGAAAGGGGGTGCTCTGCTGCGTCAGGTAGAAGAGCCTGCTCTTCACGAAAACCATCCCTGTCACACTCGTGGCAACGACGGCGCAGACGATCAACAGGACGATAACTACATTCAGAGTCAATTTGGTCTTAATGGTCATTGTCTAGCCTCTTACCTTCCCGTAGGCGAATCTCCGCGGTGCTTGTAGAAGTCAGCCCGCAGTATCTTTTTTTTTTTACGCCCCGTCTCTGCGCTACTTTATATATTTCTGACCTTCACCCTGGATGAAATTGATGAGCTTCTGAACCGAAGGGGAAGGGCTGCCCTTTGTCACCAGTATTATCGGCCTCGAAACCTCGGGGGTTTCCGGAGACTTGACCGTCTCATCCACGATAGTCATGGGGCCGATTCCTATTGCCTCAGGGTTTGCAGCCACGTTCTGCCTGACATCCGTAGCTGTTGTGGCATCGAGAACCTCTGTTGCAACTTTTTCCCCGTCGAGCATGTGCTCTTCGAACATGCTGTTCGTTCCCGGGATGAGCTTGCCCCAGACAACGATGATCGGCATGTTCTTGCCCCCCACCTCCTGCCAGTTGGTTATCCTGCCGGTGAAAATCCCCTTGAGTTGCTCTTTGGAAAGCTTTGCAACAGGGTTATCCTTATGGACAATTATAATAATTTTGTCCTTTCCTATGGTGAACTGATGGAGGGATGATGGGTCCTTTACCTCGGTCCCGTCTTTCTTCATCAGGGCCATCCAGTCATCGAAGCTCAGGCCTGCTGCTGCGGCATCCACAGCCCCCTTTTCCAGGTCTGAAAGGGCGATCTTCGGGCCTGAAGCGATTATGACAAGTTTTGTCCCGGAGGCCTTTTCAAAATGTTCCTTCACCGGTTCCAGGACATTACTGACCGGTGCTGCCCCGGCGCCCACCTTGATTTCATCCGCACTGCCTGCAATACTCCAGGTCAACAGAAAAGCGGCGGCAACTGCCAACACTACTGTAATCTTCTTCATGTCTCTCTACCTCCTCGTCATAATTTTTTTGTTTCTGAGGATAGACAACGAAAAGAGTCTTCTATCCTTGCCCGAGCTTTTCTATTTATCGGCAATAATAGAAAAAGATTTAGTGTTCAGGAAAAGAGAGGGGCTTTTGCCTTAGTTCTGGGGGCCTTGGTCTTGCAGATTGATCTGCTAATATTGCATAGATTAATATTAATGGGTGACCCCTTTTTGGCGTATTTGAGCAGACGCATTTCTATTAATAAGGAGAGAGCAGAATGGAAGCTGTGAAGGTCGTCATTCGGTATCTCAATGGACGAATCATCAAAGGGTTCACGAATGATTTTTTTCCGAACAAGCCGGTTTTTCATCTCCGCCCGGCAGATAGCAAGCCTTCGGACAAGGGCGTCGAGATATCCGTGTCTGAGCTCAAGGCAATTTTCTTCGTGAAGGACTTCGCCGGCAATCCGCCCTATAACGAGAAGAAAGCGTTTGGCGGGGGGCCGCAAGCGTCCGGCCGCAGGGTGGAGGTGATCTTTTCCGACGGCGAGGTGCTTGTCGGCGTGACTTTGGGTTATGACCCGAACCGCATGGGCTTCTTCGTCACGCCGGTAGATCCTGACTCTAACAATCTGAGGGTTTTTGTGGTATCCAAGTCCATTGCGAGATTCAGGTATCTCTGATATCCGCGGAGTCACCCACAGCTATTTCAAAGCTGATGACACAATGCTAAAGTACCTCGGTTGGCAGCCAGGCGGAAAGCGGCTCAGGCGCTGAAGGTATGTTCTCTCACGAAAGACAGTGCGGCGAGGAAGATGCCGTCGGCGTCGATCCCGTACTTCGTCTTCAGACTGCCGGGCTTGCCCTGCTCGATGAACTTGTCGCCGATACCGAGCCGCTTCACTTTCACGTGATTGATCTCCGCGTCTGACAGATATTCGATCACCGCCGACCCGAAACCTCCCTGAAGCACGTTCTCCTCGATCGTGACGATCCTCGGGACCCGCGACACAACCTCCCGGATCATCTCGCCGTCAATCGGTTTCACAAACCGTGCGTTGATCACTGTGGCATTTACCCCCGCCTTTTCGAGCCGCTCCGCGGCGGTCAGCGCAGGCAGGACGCAACTGCCGAGTGCGATCAGCGCGATGTCTTCCCCTTCCCTCAATGTCTCCGACCGCCCGAGGCTGAGATCTTCACACGGCAGGTCTGCCTCAGGAACCTTCCCCCGCGGATAGCGTATAGCAGACGGTCCTTCATGCTTTACCGCAAATTCGAACATCTTTCTCATCTCGGCGGAGTCCTTCGGGGCCATCACGACGAGTTCGGGGATATGCCTGAGGTAGGAGACGTCGAAAAGCCCGTTATGAGTGGGACCGTCTTCTCCGACGATCCCGGCCCTGTCGATGGCAAAAATTACCGGAAGCTTTTGCAGGCAGACGTCGTGGATAATCTCATCGTATCCGCGCTGCAAAAACGTCGAGTAAATCGCCACCACCGGCCTCAGGCCCCGCGTTGCGAGTCCAGCGGCGAAGGTCACCGCATGGGGTTCGGCAATCCCCACGTCATAAAATCTGTCCGGATATTTTCCGGCAAAGCACTCCAGTCCAGTCCCCTCCTTCATCGCGGCCGAAACCGCGATGATCCGCCTGTCGTTCGCGGCGATGTCCGAAAGAACCTTCCCGAACGCGGCGCTGTATGTGGTCGCGCCATTCCCGCCTATCAGCGATCCTGTCTCGAGTTCGAACGGTCCTATCCCGTGGAAGACGCAGGGGTCCTTCTCCGAAAATTCGTATCCCTTTCCCTTCTTCGTGATCACGTGGACGAGTGTCGGCGAGGTCGACGGCTTTATCCGTTTCAGGGTGTCGATGAGAAGGTCGATATTGTGCCCGTCGATCGGGCCGACGTAATCGAACCCAAGCTCTTCAAAGAGCACGCCTGGCAGGATCAGTCCCTTGACCGACTCTTCGAACTTCTGCGCAATCTTCGCCATCGGTGCGCCGAGTTTGGGGATACCTTCGAGAAAGGACTTCGTCTCCTTCTTGAACCTCCGGTAAAACTCGCCGGTGAGGATGCGGTTCATATACGCCGACAGCGCGCCGACGTTTTCGGAGATCGACATCTCGTTGTCGTTCAGGATCACGATCAGGTCCTTCTTCAGATGTCCCGCGTGGTTCAGCCCTTCCAGCGCAAGTCCTCCGGTCAGCGCACCGTCCCCGATCACCGCGACGACCTTGAACTTCTCCCCGTTCTTGTCGCGTCCCTCTCTGATGCCGAGTGCCGCTGATATCGAGGTGGAGCTGTGGCCGGTGTTGAAGGCGTCGTGGACGCTCTCTTCGCGCTTGGGGAAGCCGGCGATGCCGCCTTCCTTCCTGATAGTGGGAAACGAATCTCTCCTGCCGGTGATCAGCTTATGGCCGTATGACTGGTGCCCCACGTCCCATACGATCTTGTCCTCCGGCGAGTTGAAGACATAGTGGAGGGCAAGCGTCAGCTCTATGACGCCGAGGTTCGAGGCGAGATGGCCGCCGTTGACCGAGACGGTCTGGATAATCGTCGTTCGCAGCTCTTTCGCCAGTTTCCGGAGTTCCTCCGGCTTGAGTTTCTTGATGTCGGACGGAGAGTTGATCGAATCGAGAATCATCAGTTCCTCCTTGCCAGCAGATAGCGGGCGATCTCCCGAAGGGGGGCTGCCTCCGAAGAAAAAATATCGAGTGAAGAAAGCGCGTCAGTGACAAGATGCTCTGCGATCCCGCGGGACTGCTCCAGGCCGTACAGGCGGGGATACGTCATCTTGTTGATCTTCTCGTCAGAACCCACGGTCTTTCCAAGTTCCTCCGTCTTTCCCACTACATCAAGTATATCATCAACCACCTGAAATGCGTGCCCTATATTTTCACCGTAGCGCGTCAGCGCGTCGATCCTCTCTCCGCCGCTCCCCGAAAGGATGCCGCCGACCTTGACGGATGCGCGGATCAGCGCCGCGGTCTTGTGCCGGTGGATGAACTGCAGCGTCTCGCCGTCCGGCTCCGCGTTCTCCGAAAGAATGTCCTGCACCTGGCCCGCCACCATGCCCTGTGCTCCGGAGGCCGACGCAATCTCCTTCGAAGCCTGAAGCAGGTCGTCTCCCCTGACGGAGGGGCAGAAGGAAGGGTCGGACAATATGCAGAACGCCTCGGTCAGAAGCGCGTCGCCGGCGAGTATCGCGACCGCCTCGCCGAATACCTTGTGGTTAGTCGGCTTCCCCCGTCTCAGGTCATCGTCGTCCATCGCCGGGAGATCGTCATGGATCAGTGAATAGGTGTGGATGAGTTCGAGGGTCGCAGCATAAGGCACAATCTCCGCGCCCCTCCGGCCGCATGCCTCGTAAGCCGCCATCGCAAGAATGGGCCTGATCCTTTTTCCGCCGGCGAAGAGCGAGTAGAGCATCGCCTCCCGCAGCACCTCCGGTCTCCTCTGCTCCTTAAAATATCTCCGGAAAAAGGAATCTACAGACTCTTTTCTGTCCCTGAGATAGGTTTTTATGTCCATGTATGCACCAGGGCAATCGCCCGTTCATTCCCATTCGATTGTGCCGGGGGGCTTCGAGGTGATGTCGTAGACGACCCTGTTGACGCCCTTGACCTCGTTGATGATCCTGTTCGATATCCTGCCCAGCAACTCGTCGGGTATCTTCGCCCAGTCGGCAGTCATGCCGTCGAGGCTCGTCACGGCCCGCACCGCGACAACACTCTCATAGGTCCGCTCGTCCCCCATCACCCCGACGCTCTTTATCGGCAGTATGACGGCGAAGGCCTGCCAGATCTCCCTGTACAGACCGGCTGATTTTATCTCCTCCAGCACGATCGCGTCGGACTCCTTTAGTATGTCGAGCCTGTCCTCAGTGATCTCGCCGATGCACCTTATGGCAAGACCCGGCCCCGGGAATGGATGCCGCCAGCATATCTCCTCCGGCAGCCCGAGTTCCTCCCCCAGCACCCTCACCTCATCCTTGAACAGCTCACGGAGCGGCTCTATCAGTTTCAGCTTCATTACCTCGGGCAGTCCGCCCACGTTATGATGGCTCTTGATCACCGCCGAAGGTCCCTTGAAGGAGACGCTTTCGATCACGTCGGGATAGAGCGTCCCCTGCGCAAGGAATTCCGCATCCTCTATCTTTCTTGCCTCGTCCTCGAAGACCGAGATGAACTCGTTGCCGATGATCTTCCTCTTCCGCTCCGGTTCGGTCGCCCCGCTGAGTTTATCGAGAAATCTCTTCCTCGCGTCGACGTAAATCAGTCTGATATGGAAATGGTCCTCAAAGGTCCTCTTGACCTTCTCCGCCTCCCCTTTTCGCAGAAGACCGTTGTCGACGAAGATGCAGGTCAGCTTGTCGCCGACAGCCCTGTGCACCAGCAGGGCCACGACGGAAGAGTCCACCCCGCCGCTCAATGCGCAGATCACCTTTTTTGCACCGACCTTTTCACGGATGTCCGAGACCGACCAGTCGATGAAGGACGACATCTCCCACGTCGGCTTGCACCCGCAGATACCGAACACGAAATTATGCAGGATGCGGATGCCCTCATCGGTATGGACCACTTCGGGGTGAAACTGAAGGGCATAAAACCTTTTCTTCCTGTCCGCCATCACCGCCACCGGCGAATTGTCCGTATGGCCTATCGCGGAAAAACCCCGGGGGAGAGCCTCGATCCTGTCTCCGTGGCTCATCCAGACCTTTGTCTTCGGAATGATGCCCCAGAGCAAATCCGCATCATCGTCAACGAGAAGTTCGGCCCGTCCGTATTCCCTCTTTGCCGCCTTCGCGACCTTTCCCCCCAAGGTATGGGCCATCAGTTGCATCCCGTAGCATATCCCGAGCACCGGCACCCCCAGGCCGAAGATCTCATCATCGGGAAGCGGCGCGCCATCGTCGTAGACGCTCGAAGGCCCTCCCGAGAGTATTATCCCCTTCGGACGGAACTCCCGTATCTTTTCTATCGGCACGTTGAAGGGCAATATCTCCGAGTATACCTTGTTCTCCCTCACCCTGCGGGCGATGAGCTGCGTATACTGCGAACCGAAGTCGAGCACCAATATCCTGTCTTCATGCATGATTAAATAGAGTCTCCCGCCGCCGCGTTAATACAAGATTCACAGGCAAAACCCAGTGTCTGTCATTCCCGCGAAGGCGGGAATCCAGCCCCCTGTATTCCCCTCAGCAAAGGAAACGACGCTGGATGCCGGATCGAGTCCGGCATGACGGACATGGCTTTGCATCTGCCGTAACCAATGACGTCTTTGTCACCATTCGGGTCTGTAGTTCGGCGCTTCCTTCGTAATGATGACGTCGTGGACATGGCTCTCCCTCAGGCCCGCGTTGGTAATGCTGATGAACTTCGCCTTTCTCTTGAGCTCCGCAAGGTTCTTCGCACCGCAGTACCCCATGCCCGACCGGAGACCGCCCATGAGCTGATGCACGCTCTGCGCGAGAGTACCCTTGTAAGGCACCCTTCCCTCGACGCCTTCCGGCACCAGTTTTTTCGTCTCGACACCCTCCTGCTGATAGCGGTCTTTTGCGCCCTGTTCCATGGCGCCGATGGAGCCCATGCCCCGGTACACCTTGTAACTCCTTCCCTGATAAAGGACCACTTCCCCCGGGGATTCGTCCACCCCCGCGAAAAGGCTCCCGATCATCACCGCGTCCGCCCCGGCGGCAAGCGCCTTCGTGATATCGCCGGAATACTTGATCCCGCCGTCGGCGATAAGGGGGATCTTGTACTTCTTGGCAACCGCATAGCAGTCCCTGATCGCAGTAAGCTGAGGCACTCCCGCGCCGGCTACGATCCTCGTCGTGCAGATAGAACCGGGGCCGATACCGATCTTCACGGCATCCGCGCCCGCCTTGATGAGGTCGAGTGTCCCTTCGGCAGTCGCCACATTGCCCGCGACGACTTCTATGCCGAATTTCTTCTTGATCGAACGGAGCGTCACCATAACGGACTTCGAGTGACCGTGCGCCGTATCGATTACGACCAGGTCAACGCCCGCGTTCACGAGCAGTTCGACCCTGTACATCGTATCTTCTCCGGTGCCGACCGCGGCGCCGACCATCAGGCGGCCGAGTTTGTCTTTGCATGAATTCGGGTACTTCCTCCTCTTCTCGATGTCCTTTATCGTGATGAGTCCTTTCAGCCTGAATTCCCTATCGACGATCGGCAGTTTTTCTATCTTGTACTTGTTCAGGAGTCCCTTCGCCTCTTCGAGCGTCGTGCCGACACCGGCGGTGATGAGGCGCTCCTTCGTCATGACCTCCGAGACTTTTCTGCTCAATTTCGTCTCGAACCTCAGGTCCCTGTTCGTCAGAATGCCTGTAAGTTTCCCGTTGACGGTGACCGGCACGCCCGAAATCTTGTATCTCTCCATAAGCGCCACCGCCTCGGATATCGGCGCATCAGGGGAGACGGTGATAGGATCGATGATCATCCCGCTCTCCGACTTCTTCACCTTGTCAATTTCGAGGGCCTGTTTTTCGGGGTTAATCGCCCGATGGACGATCCCTATTCCGCCTTCCCTGGCAACAGCGATCGCCATATTTGCGTCCGTAACCGTGTCCATGGCGGAGCTCAGAATGGGTATATTGATCCGTATCCTGCCCGTAAGCCTGGCATGGACGTCAACGCTGTTGGGCAGCACTTCGGATTTGGCGGGCAACAACAGGACATCATCGAAGGTCAAACCTACTTTTATGTTCTCAGACATGCCGTTCTCCTGAATTTTCTAAAAATTTTAACACGTTGCGATTTAAGAAAGCAATGAACGCCCCCTTTTTTTTCTGCTTGACAGCCTGTTTTTTTTGCATTATAGTGTGGACAGAGAACGCAGCTTTCCGGCTTTTACATTAGTGACCCGTTCCTGTTACAATATCGCCTGCGTATGTTGATTCCTGTTTTTCAGGACTAATGATTCCATTACGAAAGGGGGTGAAGAGATGAGGATAGTAACACTGATACTGACAGTATTCATCGCATTGGCATTTGTGGGCAGTGCACTCGCAGTGCCGGCGGGCAAGACCGTCGAATTCAAGGACGGCGCTATGGGCAAAGTCATTTTTGACGGCAAGGTGCATGCAGACAAAGGTCTCAAGTGCAATGACTGCCATACCAAGATCTTCCCGATGAAAAAGACCGAGCTTAAGATGTCGGAGATGAACGAAGGGAAAGAGTGCGGCGCATGTCATAACGGCGAGAAGGCATTCAGCGTCAAGAAAGACTGCGGGAAGTGCCATAAGAAGTAATAGCCCTTTTTGTTTTCTTTAAAAAAGAAAGGCCGGATTTTATCCGGCCTTTCTTTTTTTCTATGGAAGCCCTCTTAGATCCGTGTCAGCCATGAGGCGTACTTTTTGTTCCGCCCCTTTACTACGTCAAAAAAGACCGACTGCAGCTTTTCGGTGATCTTCCCGCGTTTTCCGCTGCCGACCTTCCTGCCGTCGACCTCCCTGATCGGCGTCACCTCGGCGGCGGTCCCGGTAAAGAACGCCTCATCCGAAATGTAGAGTTCGTCCCTCGTGAAGCGCTCCTCGATCACCGGTATCTTTTGGTCTTTCGCGATCTGTATGACGCTTTCCCTCGTAATCCCTTCCAGGATGGAGGTCAGCGGCGTAGTCTTGATACGTCCGTCCCTGACGATGAATACGTTCTCTCCGCTGCCTTCCGATACATACCCCTCGGTGTCGAGCATGAGCGCCTCGTCATACCCGCAGGCTATCGCCTCTTTCTTGGCGATCTGGGAGTTGACATAATAACCGCAGACCTTCCCTCTCGTCATGTCCACGTTGACATGGTGCCTCGTGAAAGAAGACACCTTAACCCTGATGCCGTTTCTGATCCCCTCGTCGCCGAGGTACGCGCCCCACGGCCAGACCGCGATCGAAACCCTGACCGGATTGTCTTTAGGATACAACCCCATTGCCCCGTAGCCTATATAAACGAGCGGCCTGATGTAGCATTCCCGTATCTTATTCACCCTGACGGTTTCGATGATCGCCGATGCGATCTCCTTGCGTGAAAAAGGCATTTCCATCATGAAGATGTGCGCCGAGTCGAAGAGCCGCTCGACATGCTCCTGAAGACGGAAGATGGCCGAGCCCTTATCGGTCCTGTAGCATCGTATCCCCTCGAACACCCCAAGACCGTAATGGAGGGTGTGGGTGAGCACATGGACGTTTGCATCGTCCCAGCCGACGAACCTTCCGTCCATCCATATCTTTTTCGTTTTTTCGATCATGGCGTTATATTAAAGCAATACCGTCCATTCCCTGTCAATAAATTTCGGAGATGATACTGTGCAACTTTGCACCGGCTTTGGTAAAATTAATGCTGCTGCATGCTTCCTCCGGATGCGCCCCGAAATATTCAGAAGGCATTCGGCAGGCGGAATAAACACAAGCGGAAAGCAGGCAAGGAGATACTGTGACTTCGATATCCATGATCGGGAAACTGACGACTATGTTCTCACGGGCCTTTGAGTCATGCGGGCTTGATCCCCGGCTCAGCAGGGTCATTATTTCCGACAGGCCCGATTTAGGCCAGTTTCAATGCAACGGCGCGCTCGCTGCCGCCCGGTCGGAAAAGAAAAACCCCAAGGCTATTGCCGAGGCGGTCATAGAGGCGCTGCAAGACAGACAAATATTTTCCGATATATCCATAGCCGGTGCCGGCTTCATCAACCTCACCCTTACCGATGCATTCCTGGCCTCCCATATGGAAGAAATGGCTGGTGACGACCGCTTAGGTTGCGCAAAGACGTCGCAACCCAGGAACGTTGTCATCGATTTCGGCGGGCCGAATGTTGCAAAGCCTATGCATGTCGGCCATCTCCGTTCGACGATAATAGGCGGTTGCCTGCAGAGACTTCTCCGCTTCACGGGTGAAAACGTCACAAGCGACATTCACCTCGGAGACTGGGGCCTCCAGATGGGAATGCTCATATGCGAGCTCAGGCGCAGGCAGCCTGAACTTCCGTACTTCGACGTTTCCTATGCCGGCCCGTACCCGGATAAGACGCCGGTGACCATAGACGACCTGGAGGAGATGTATCCGGTTGCGTCGGCCCGCTGTAAAGGCGACGAGAAAGAGATGGAAGCGGCGCGGACGGCGACAGCAGAGCTTCAACAGGGACGGCCCGGCTATCGCGCGCTCTGGAACCATTTCGTGAACGTGTCCGTCAACGCCTTGAAGGACGATTTCGGAAAGCTCGGCGTATCCTTCGATCTCTGGAGGGGCGAGAGCTATTATAACGACCGGCTTCCCGGAATGATCGAACAACTGAAGGAAAGAGGCCACGCCCGGGTAAGCGAAGGGGCGGTCGTAATACCGGTCTCTTCCCCTTCCGACAAGAAGGAGGTACCACCGCTGATCCTCGAAAAATCCGAAGGAGGCTACTTATACGGGACCACTGATCTGGCGACGATCGAAGAGCGGACCGGCGAACTGCACGCAGATCTGGTCCTTTATGTCGTAGACAAGCGTCAGCACCTGCATTTCGAGCAGGTCTTCCGCGCCGCGCGTATTGTCTCATTCGCCCGCAACGCAGGACTGGAACATATCGCATTCGGTACGATGAACGGTCCGGACGGAAAACCTTTCAAGACAAGGGCAGGCGGGGTGATGAAATTAAAAGACCTGATTTCCATGGTGACCGAAAACGCCTTGGTCAGGATGCGGGAGAACCGCATCGCTGAAGATTTTGACGAGGCCGAGCGGCAGGGTATCGCGCGCCAGGTGGGGATTGCGACGCTGAAGTTTGCCGATCTGGGCAATCACCGGACGTCCGATTACGTCTTCGATGTCGCAAGCTTTTCAAGGTTCGAGGGCCGGACCGGCCCCTATCTACTTTATACGGCCGTCAGGATCAAATCCATCCTGCGCAAGGCGAAGGATGAAGGCCTGAACCCGGGGCCGATTCTGGCGCCCACCGTCCCCGTCGAACGGGAACTGATGCTCAATCTCTCGTGGCTCCCTGAAAAAATCAGGAACGCCTCCGCCGAACGCTCCCCGAATTATCTCTGCGACTTCGTCTACACCCTCGCGCAGGTATTCAGCCGGTTCTATCAGCAGTGCCACATCCTGAGTGAGAAGGACCCTGCCGTCCAATCATCCTGGCTAGCTCTGTCGCAGCTCTGTCTTAGTGAGCTTGAGCTTGTACTTTCTCTGCTGGGGATGAATGTTCCCGAAAGGATGTAGCCGTAGGGGCATGGCATGCCATGCCCCTACGGTGGGACACCGCCTTCCGCCAATTCCTTAAGCTTCCGGAGACATCTTTTCCCGCGCGAACGGGGCAGATGATGAGAAACCAAGAGTGCGGCCCCGTACAGGAAATTCCTTTTATTTCCGTATATCGCAATCTCATGTTTCATCAGCGTCCCTTCTTTCGATCCCCTGAGTTCAAAGACTTCCTGGAGATATCCGTGCGCCGGCAGGGTCCCTCCTTTCAGGTGGATCACCATCCTGACAGGCTTTTCATACTCCAGAATCTCACAAAGAAAGTTATTTGGCCCGGCACCGATTTCATACCGCATTCTGAAACGGGAATTGGCAGCCCACTTCCCCGCTGATACCGGAATGATCGTCCTCATCCGTTCGTTCCAGAGCACGATGAGCCTGGGATCGGCCAGAAAGGGCCAGACCGCTTCAGGCGGGACCGACAACTCAATCCTGCCTCTCAGGACCACGGGAACGTCCTCTTTGGCAGCATCAGTGTTCCCTCACCATCGCGTGGTGCGCCATCGGCCTGTTTGAGGTCACCGCATAACCTTTTCCCGAAATCCCAATCAGACCGACCGGAATCTCGGCCGCAAAAAGCCCGATTCCGTCTCTGCATGCCGACTGTACATATCCGTCTTCACCGAACCCGTCATACACTTTTTTTGCGAGCATCCGCCTTATGATCTCCTCACCTATTCCCGTCGCAGCGACCGCACCGGCCGGACCCGCGTAGAAACCGCACCCGATCATCGGGGTGTCCCCGACCCTTCCGACCAGCATAGGCACCGCGCCGCCCGTTGATGCCGCAACCGCGAAGACGCCGTTTCCGTCGACCGCTACTGCGCCTATCGTGTCGCAGGAAAGTCCGTCGAAGAATGATGGTCCGATATCCTTCCAGAGAGGGTTTATCTCTCCCAACCTTCCTTCTTTCAGGAGCGCGCTGACCTTCTCGTGCCTTTTCAGCGCCTGGGCCGATACTTCCTGCAGCGCGGCGACCCCGATCTTTTCAGCAAACGCCTCGGCCCCCGTCCCCGCAAGCGCGACGTGCGGGGTCAGCGCCACGCCGCGCGCGACCGCCACAGGGTTCTTTACGCCCCTGATATTTATGACCATTCCCAGATTCCCCCCTGAATCCATGACCGCGGCGTCCATCTCTACGGTCTTACCGTCGATCCTGAGTACCGAGCCGCTTCCGGCGTTGAACCTGCCGTCGTCTTCCAGAACGCGGCAGGCCTCGACCACGGCATCCAGGGCCGGCCCGCCTCCCTCAAGAATTCTGAATGCGGCCAGGCATGCGGACTTACACCCGTCTGAAAGGTCTTCCGGCGAACCTGCACCGCCATGGACGACAATCCCGAAGTCAAGCCCCATACTGGCGGCTACCCCTTCCGTTCGAAAGCCTTCCCGCCGATGGTCACGAAGAACACGGATGCCGCAACAATGACCAGAAGGTCTATGACGAACGGGAAATCAGGGCTCATTGGGCCTTTTTCGAGCGGGAAGATGAGGTGTTTGAGCGCGTCGATGCCGAAGGTCAGTGGATTCACCTTCGTGAAATACTGAAGCACCGGCGGCATGACCTTTACAGGATACATCGCACCGGAGAGGAAGAACATCGGCATCACGATAAAGTTCATGATTACGCTGAAGCTCTCGTAACTCTCATAAAAAGAGGCGAGCACGATCCCGAATGAAGAGAGGGCGAAGGCAAGGACCGCGCAGACAAAGACGATACCGATAATCTCCAGCGGGCCTATCCGGAGACCGAGGAACGGAAAAAAGGCGAGGATGATCACCGACTGTATCGTCGACAGCAGCATACCGCTCATCGCCTTTCCGATCACCACCGAAAACCTGGATATGGGGGCCACAAGGATCTCTTTCATGAAGCCGAACTCCTTGTCCCAGATGATGGAAATCGAGGAGAAGATCGAGCTGAAGAGGATCGTCATTCCGAGTATGCCCGGGAAAATGAATTGCATGTATGAGACCCCCCGGCCCGTCGGCACGAGCCTCGACATGCCGCCGCCGACAAGAAAAAGCCACACCAGAGGTCTAGCGATCGTCGAGACGAGGCGGCTCCTTTCCCTGACGAACTTCTTGAACTCCCTTGCCACGATCACGTAAACGGCGTTAGCCTCTATCATGCCGCCTCCTGTAGGAACGTACCGCTTCTTTGATATCGTCTCCCGCCGAGGCGTACTCCTCGCGTATCTCCTTACCGGTGAGTTTCAGGAAGACGTCGTTCAGCGTCGGCCTCTGCATCCTCACCGACAGTACCCTCTCGCCGATCTCACGGATGATGTCCGGTATGCAGGCCTCCCCCTTCAGAACGGAGATGAATATCTCGCCGTCCTTTTCTGACGCCTCGACGCCGAAAAGCTCCCTGATCTGACCCGCCGCTTTTTGGTTGTCCGTGGTCTTAAGGTAGATCACATCCCCGCCCACGATCTTCTTCAATTCTTGGGGAGTACCCGATGCGATGATCCTTCCCTTGTCGATGATCGCTATCTTGTCGCAGACCTCCGCCTCCTCCATATAGTGGGTGGTCATGAAGATCGTCACGTTATGTCTTTTCGGCAGGTCCGTAATGAATTCCCAGAGGTTCGACCTGCTCTGCGGGTCGAGGCCGAGCGTCGGCTCGTCGAGGAAGAGCACCTTCGGACGGTGGATCAGCCCCCTCGCCACTTCGAGCCTGCGCTTCATTCCGCCCGAGAAGGTCTTGATGAGATTATCGGCCCTGTCGGACAGCTCGGCAAACGCCAGCGCGTCGTCCACCCTTTTTTTTCTCTCGGCCTTGTCGACATCGTAGAGATATGCGTGGAAGAGAAGATTTTCCCGTGCAGTCAGGTCCTTGTCGAGCGAACTGTCCTGAAAGACAATCCCGATAGACCGCCTCACCTCGGACGACTCGGAATGGCAGTTATGGCCGTTGAGATATGCGGTCCCGGAAGTCGGTGCGAGCAGCGTGCAGAGAATGCTGATCGTCGTGGTCTTTCCGGCGCCGTTCGGACCGAGAAAGCCGAAGATCGTGTTCTCCTCTACTTCAAAGGAAATCCCGTCCACGGCGGTGATTGCGCCGAACTTTTTGACGAGACTGTCCACCTTGATGATCTGCATAGAAAAGTTTACCAGAAATAATCCTAAAAAAGAGCGATTGACCACGGAGACACCGAGTCACGGAGTTGAAAAGTGATAAAACTTCTAGGCACAAGAACTTTCGCTATCCAGGGTGTTTACTCGGTGTCTCTGTGCCTCCGTGGTACATTAACTGTTGTTTATATTGGACTGGGGCAGGTTGCAATTTATTGCCCAAATGTCTTTAAATAATTGTTCGGACAAAACGAGAGAACAAAATATGAAAAGCAGGTTCAGGATAGACAAGACCCACACCGAGATCGCGGCGAAATCTACGATCAAAAAGGCCCTCGCCTTTCTGAAGACAACGGACCTCGAGCCGCCGTACCTCCTGATCGACACAGCAATTGTGAAGAAGAAGGTGCGCGCCATCGGCAAGAACATCCGGAAGGCGAAGGTCTTCTACGCAGTCAAGGCAAACCCGGACATCGAGGTCCTCAAGCTGATAGACAGCCTCGGCCTGGGTTTCGAGATCGCCTCCGAAGGCGAGCTCGCCATTCTCCTCTCTATCGGGGTAAAACCGTCGCGCATCATCACGAGCAACCCGATAAAGTCCTTCAGGTTCCTGCGCATGCTGGCGGAATGCAACCTGCCCTATTACGCATTCGATTCAAAAGACGAGGTCAGGAAGCTCCGCGACTACGTCCCCGGCTGCAATGTGTATGTACGGCTCACGGTCCCGAACGAAGGGTCGGAATGGCCGCTCAGCAAGAAATTCGCGGTCGAACTCGATGAGGCTGAAGAGCTTCTCCTCTACGCAAAGAAGAAGGGGCTGAACCCCGTAGGCATCACCTTCCATGTCGGCTCTCAATGCACGAACATCTACAACTGGAATTCAGCCCTCGACAAGGCCAAGATACTCTGGGACAGGATGGAAGACAGGGGGATCAGGCTATCGGTGCTGAACATCGGCGGCGGCTATCCGATACGCTATACGAAGAGCGTTGTGGACATCCCCTCAATCGACAAGAACGTCAACAACCTCATCTACGAGAAATTCCCGAAGAATGTCAAAGTCTTCATCGAGCCCGGCAGGGCTGTCGTGGGAGACGCCGGTATATTCGTATCGAGAGTCGCCGGAAAGGCCCGGCGTGGTGACGATGAATGGCTGTACATTGACGTGGGGGTGTTCAACGGGCTGATGGAGAGTGTAGGAGGGATAAAGTACCGGTATATAGTCGAGGGTTCCACCATGGTGAAAAAATGGACCCTTGCCGGGCCGAGCTGCGACAGCTTCGACGTGATCGACAAGGACGTGCTTCTGCCGGAACCGCCGATAGGCGGCAGGATACTGATCCTTTCGAGCGGGGCATATACCATCTCGTACGCCTCGGAATTCAACGGTTTTTCGATCCCGAAGACTATCCTTATTTAGGAGGAGATCATGATAAGATTTTTCGAGAAAGACCCCTACGCGCCGATACAGTATTCCTACGAGGTCTCGAAAGTCCTTTACCACAAGAGAAGCAAGTTCCAGGACATCATGGTCTTCGAAAACCCCTTCTTCGGAAAGGTGCTGGTGCTCGACGGTGTCGTCCAGATCACCGAGAGGGACGAATTCTTTTATCATGAAATGCTCGTACATGTCGTCATGAACGCACATCCGGACCCGCGGAAGGTGATCGTAATCGGCGGCGGCGACGGCGGCACGGTGCGTGAGGTCCTCAAGCATAAGTCTGTCGAAAAGGTCTTCTTTATCGAAATAGATAAAGACGTCATCGGCGTGTCGAAGAAATTCTTCCCCGGCGTCGCCTCAGGCATCGGGGACAAAAGGGTCGAGATCAAATGCATGGACGGCGCCGAATTCGTCAGGGGCAGGCGGTCCGACATCGACGCGGTGATCGTGGACTCCACCGATATCGTCGGGTTTGCGAAGAGCCTCTTCACGAGGAATTTCTTCAGGGCGATCAACAACTGTCTCACCGAAGACGGCATGTTCGTGACGCTCTCCGAATCCCTGCACTTTCACAAGGACATGGTGGTGGAGGTGCAAAAGACGATGAAGGCGGCGTTCCCGGTGGTCGACCTCTACACGGCCTCACTCGCGACGTATGCCGGCAACTGGTGGTCTTTTTCCGTGGGCTCGAAAAAACTCGATCCGCGGGAGATCAGGCGCAAAGACAGGATCAGGACAAAATATTACAGCCGCGAGATACACGGATCTGCCTTCCTGCCGAAGGACATGTACTCCAGGCTGATGTCGGGGAGACTCGGCTGGTGAGGCAGGCGGAATAGCGCGTGATCCCTTATCCTCACATCGACCCTGTCATTGTCCGCATAGGCCCCTTCTCCGTCAGGTGGTACGGGATGATGTACCTGCTGGGCTTTACGGCATCCTTTCTGCTTGTCCGCTATCAGATAAAGAAAAAGGGCCTCAATTTCGCAAAGGACTTCGTCGACTCGCTGTACTCCTACCTCATCCTGGGGCTTCTCCTCGGCGCCAGATTAGGTTATGTGCTCTTCTACGATCTGGCGGCGTACATTCGTCGCCCACTCGAAATATTCGCGGTCTGGCACGGCGGCATGTCTTTCCACGGCGGCCTTATCGGGAGCATACTGGCGGGTATTCTTTTTTGCCGCAAATACAGGGTGGATTTCTGGCAGGTTTCGGACCTTGTGATCGTCACCGCGCCGATAGGGCTCGGCCTCGGACGGCTTGGAAACTTCATAAACGGAGAACTCTACGGAAGGGTGACGAATGTCCCCTGGGCGATGGTGTTTCCGGGTGGCGGGCCTCTGCCCCGCCACCCTTCGCAGCTCTACGAGTTCTTTCTGGAGGGCGTCGTCCTCTTTACGGTTCTCTGGCTGCTGAAAAACAGGATTTCCAGGTCCGGGGTCCTCACCTCGCTCTTCATCATACTATATGGAACATTCCGTTTTACCCTGGAGTTTTTCAGAGAGCCGGACGTACAGCTCGGCTATATCCTGGGACCGTTCACCATGGGCCAGCTGCTGAGCTCTGCTATGATAGCAGTCGGGCTGGTCATTTTTTTTCTGAGAAAAAGAGGGTGATGTTCCCGGCATAAAGTTCTCGCGTCTGTGACCTGTCCTCAGTGGTATGGATGCGTTATGCGCCTGATGCTCAACATCATAATAGTGCCCTGATGCTGAGAGGATTTCACGTTCATTAGAAGCGACCTCGCATCCGCCGAGAGTCTTTACACTAAGCCTTCACTTCTTTCTCGCCTGCAGGACGTTGAAGATAACAGGCATGACGATTAAGACGAGAGGAAGCTGAATGAACAGCCCGGAAATAATCGCTATGGCGAGCGGTTGTTGCATTGCAGCGCCCTGACCAATCCCCAATGCAAGCGGCAACAGCGCGAGGATGGCCGCCAGGACGGTCATAGCGATAGGTCGCATTCGGTTCTTGCCGGCGGTGACCAATGCGTCCTTCCGTTCCATGGTATACGGCATATCATAATATTCGGATACATAAAATATGGCGACTTCCGTTGCGATACCGACGATCATGGTCATGCCCATCATGGATGAGATGTTCAACTCGGTCCCCGTAACGAACAGGCCGATAAATACCGCGGCCATGCCCAGAAGAGTAGTTGACAGAATTGCCAGGGCCACACGGAAACTTTCGTAAAGGAAAAGCAGAAGGAGAAAAACAAGCGCAACCGCCGCGGTAAATACGGCCATCAGACCGCTAAAGGCAATCTGCTGCTGTCTGTAAAGTCCTCCAAGGCTGTAATAGACACCGTTTGGGATTAATCCGGGGGTTTTGAGCACCTCCTTCACATTCCGGATAACGGAGCCCATATCCTTTCCACTTATGCGGCCGGTAACGGCTATCATCCTTTTCAGGTCATCGCGCATTATCTGCGGCTGCCCGGTAATTGCGCGTATAGTCGCAATCCTGCCAAGCGGAAAAAGATGCCCGTCAGGCGCCCCCAGCAGAAGCTTCGGGATGTCCGTTTCATTCGTCCTGAAGCTCTCCGGAATCCATACCCTCACGCCTACCATCTTGGGTCCCTTCTGCACCTGGGTGGTCTCAAGACCGCTCAGAAAGGATCCGAGGTCTTTTGTGACGGATTCCGGGTCCACACCTTCAAGTGCGGCCTTCACCCGGTCAACCCTGATGTCAAGGGCGTCACCCGCAAGGACGATTCCGTTGTCCACATCCACTACGCCTGGGATAGTGCTTATCAGGGCCGCGACCTTGGGGCCCAGCTGCCCCAGGAGTATGCCGTTGTCGGAATATATCTTTATCTCGATCGGCTGGGGCACTGCGGTCAAGTCTCCGATCAAGTCTTCCATCAGCTGGGCCATTTCGATACGCAATCCCGGCACAGAGCGTTCCACCTGCTTTCGTACATAGTCCATCACTTCTTCGATTGACCGGCGAGGAAAAGGTTTAAGCCGCACAAAAAAATCCCCCTGATAGGCCTCTGTTACGCCGCCTCCAAGCTGGAGTCCCGTGCGCCTGGAGTACGTGTCGACTTCAGGCGTTTTACGCAAGATATCCTCCACCTGCCTGAGAAGGCGGTCCGTCTCGGTCAATGATGTCCCGGGTGCCGCCCGGTAATCAAGAATAAACCCCCCTTCGTCCATCTTCGGCATAAACCCGGAACCGAGATGCTTGTAACTTATCCATCCGGCAAAAACAAGAAGGACAACCGGCAGGAGCACCAGCAGCGGGCGACCAAGGAAGCGGCCCATTATCTTTTCATATCCTTTATGGGCCTTCTCTGTGGCGAAACCGCCCTCCTTCTGGTCGGCGTCTTTCCGGGCCAGCAGGTGGTCGGCAAGCAATGGGACCGCAAGCCACGCCACAAAATAGGAGATCAAAAGGCTGGCAGCCATGGTCAGCGACAGGGCCTTAAAAAACGCGCCTGTCACTCCGGAAAGGAAGGCCAGCGGCGCGAAGATGATGACCGTTGAGGCGGATGAGCCCATAAGAGGCCTTGTAAACTCGCCTGCGGCCAGCATTACTTTATTGTGGTGGTCGCCTGGATTGCCGCGCAGGCGTCTGACAACATGCTCCAGCATAACGATAGTGTCATCGATGATAAGCCCAACGGCTGCAGCCATGCCTCCGAGCGTCATGATATTGAAGCTCTGGTGCAATGCGTAAAGCAGAAGCACAGCAGCGGCCAGCACGCCAGGCACCGTGATAATTGCTATGAGCGTGATCTTCACGTTACGGAGAAAGATGAAAAGTATCAGGGCCGCCAGGGCAACTCCTATCAATATGGCATCTCTGACATTGCTTGCGGAGGAAATAATAAGCCGGCTCTGGTCGTACCAGTTGGCGATTTTGACTCCGGCCGGTATCCGACTTTTGAAGGCCGCCAGTTTTGCCTTCAGCTCACGGGCTATCCGGACAGTATTTCCACCCGGCTGCTGATACACATTAAGCAGTACGGCATCGTGGCCATCTGCGGTGACCCGGGTCCATTGGGGCGCCCTGTCGCGGCTGACAGCGGCTATATCTTCCAGCAGCACGGGCCCGTCTTTTCCGGAGCGGAGCACGGTATTGCGGACCTGGTCAAGCCCTGAAAATCTGGTATCGGACATGACCAGGTAAAGCTTGTAGTGGTCCTCAAGATGTCCGATTGCTGTTATGACGTTTGCTACGGAAAGCGCCCGGGCCACCTCGGAAAGGGAAAGACCGTAGGATGCAAGCTTGACCGGATCGACCGTGACGCGGTATTCCTCCAGATTGCCTCCCTGGACCTGGACTCTGGCTACGCCCTCTACAGTAGAGAGAAGAGGGCGGAGTTGATAGAACGCTATATCGCGAAGATCCGTCAGAGAACGGGTATCGGAGGTAAGACTGTAGGCCAGCACCGGGTCTACGGTGGGGTCCATTCGTTTTACCCTGAAAGTCGTAGCTGCAGGCAAGGATGGCATTATCTGGTTTATCGCAGATTCAACCTGAAGCATTGCCGCAACCATATCAACGCCCCAGCCGAAGTTTATGGAGACTTCAGCGCTGCCGCGGCTTGTTGTCGAGCGGACATTGACGACTCCCGGCACGGACCTCACGGCCTCTTCAACAGGCCAGGTCACTTCAATAGCCATTTGGTCTGCCGGACGGTCTCCGGAGTCCAGTTCGGCAACCACCCGGGGAAAGCTGACGTTCGGGAACAGGGACACGGGAAGTTTACGGCTGCTTGCGATCCCGCCAAGCATAAGTACCGCCAGAAGAAAAAGGATCGATCGGCGGTGATACTGGATCCAGCCGGAGAGGGTCATCGGGACTCCGCTATCCGGACCGGCATTCCGTCTTTTAATTCATAGTTCCCTACAACCACGACCTGTTTTCCCGGCTTCAGGCCGGTGCCGGAAATTTCGATTTCCCCTCCGCTTTCAAGCCCGACCTGAACTATATGCTTCACCGCATGCCCCCCCCTGACGGTAAAAAGGAAATGGTTGCCGTCTTCCGTAAGCACCGCATCACGGGGCACGACCAGACCCTTCGAAGACGCCACGGTTATCCTGCCCAGGATGTATTCACCGAGCAGAAACCGTGATGACTCCGGCAGGTTAACGAATACATCCACCAGACGCGATGTTGGATTTACGGCACGTGATATTTTTCTGATTTTCCCTGTAGTACCTTCCGATACAGGCACGTCTACGTAGGTAATCAAAACAGGCTCGCCGGGATGCAACCGGCCGATGTCAGCTGGTTCGACCCCCAGCCGCACCTCAAGACGGTTCTGTGCGACAATGTCCATGAGCGGATTTCCTGCGGGGACGATCGCACCCTCCTGTATATAGACCTTACTCACCAGCCCCGTGACATCCGTACGGATCAACTTTTTTACGCCGATACCCCGCTGCCTCAGGCTTTTCAGTCGCAGCTGGGCCTGCTGGAAGGCCTGTTTAGCCTGAAGAAGCTGGGTGTTCGTTGCCAGTTTGAGGTCAAACATCTGCTGTACGTGACTCAGGTTCTGTTCTGAGGTTTCATAATCATTCTGTGCCCGTTCAAGCTGAAGATAGGTATTGGGACTTGGTTCGACTTCAATCAGGACTTCTTTCAGGGAAATCTTCTGGCCGCTGCTTACCATGATATGGCGAACCCGGCTCTCATAGGGAATGGAAACCACCTGTGTTGCGCCTGGAGCCGGAACGACTTCTCCGTAGACTGAAACGGTAAGAGCTATTGCGTTTCTTTTGAGAGGGATGACCTTAACGCTTGCTACAGGACTGTCTGTTCCCTCCGGGCTGCCGGTACTTTTTGCTTCTTGCGTTTGCCTCTTGTGATAGAACAAGAAGATACCAACCAGGATACAGGCGATGATAATGCCGACAAGGATATTTCTTATGGGCCGTTTCATTATTCCGGGTCCTCCTTCTCCCCGCGCTGTCCGAGATATCGACCCGCCGTTATTTCGAGGGCGATATAGAAATCCGATAGGTCCTGCTTCAGCTTGAGGAGGTCCAGCTGTTTGGTAAAAAGCTTGTCGAGTTCATTGTAGTAGCTGAGAGCATCGATGTTCCCCTCGAGGAACCCGTTGTAAGAAGTCCGGACCAGGTTTCTTAACGACTCTATCGTTTTTTCTGCTGCGTCGATCTGCTTTTCAACGGACTTCATGTTCGCAAGAATGCTTTCAGCCTGGGCCCTCGCTTCAAAGACGCGGTTTATATATTCATCGAAGAGCTGTTGACGGGTCGCCTTTTCTATTGCAATGTGTCCCTGGTTGCGATCAAAGAAAGGGAGGCTGATCGATAGGGAAAAGCCGGTTGTTACAACATTCCCCGTATCCCGGGAGTGAGAAGGGCCGATACTGATGGCGGGGAACTGGGCGCGCACTGCCGCCCTGAGGTTGGCCTCCTGGCTCTGATATCCCATCTTGAGCGCAATAAGGTCAAGACGCCTGTTCTCCAGCCCGTCCATAATCTTTTCGAGAGGAGGAAAGGTTTCCGCGGAGGGCAATGCGATATCCTTCTGTAGTTTAGTGTTATATTGCGGAGGCAGGCCAAGAACACTGTTAAGTGCCAGCTTTTCCTGCTCTGACTGTCTGCCGACATCAAGGACCGAGGCGCGCACCCTCTGAAAGGCGGCTTCAGCCGCCTCCAAATCGAGTATCGTCATATCACCCAGTCCCACCGCCTTTTGGATCGCCTCAAGATTCGTCCGGAGTTTTCTTTCTTCCTCGCGGGAGACGGAGAGCTGTTTTTCCAGGTAAACGAGCCTGTAAACGAGTTGCTTTGCCGACTCTGCCACCTGCCATTCCTTCCATGCTATATCAAGGTCGACTGAGGCTCTCTGTGCGCGGGCCGCATCGATTTGAGCCCCCCGGGTTATAAGGGATGTAAGAGGCCAGTCAAGCGACAGACCGTAGGCGCTCACAGTCCCCCGGGTATTTCCGCCTGTCGGGACATCGAGGCTGTAGGCAAATGTAGGGTCGGGAAGAATGCCCGCCTGCAAAAGCTGTGCTGCCGCAATCCCCCTCCGGTCCCGCTCGGCACGGAGGGAAGGGTTCGTAATAACGGCCATGACAGCCGCCTGATCTGCCGAGAGTCCTCTTTTGAAGTCGATCTCGGTCGGTTTCAATATGGTATGCCTGATCTCTTTTGCCTGGATGATTACAGATTCCGTATCCGGAGACTTGAGCCCTTCTGAAACCGCGGCCCGGTCCAGCGGTTTCGGCTGATACCCGGCACAACTTTGAAGAAACAGCAGGAACGGCACAAGTAAAATACCCCCGCCCCTCTCAACGATCAGATATAGATATCTCTTTATTGGCAACGGTGATCCGCGCATGATAGATTCCTTTTTCACTTTCGTGCTTCCCCCGCAGCGAGCTGCGCGCGCTTACCCGACATGTTCGTCCGCCTTCAGATGAACAGATACTCTGGTCCCCTCGCCTTCGATGCTCTCGATCTGCATCCTGCCCCCCTGCAGCTTCACGATTTCCCTGCAGATGCTCAGACCCAGGCCGATACCGCCCCGATCTTTTAAGTGGGATTTGCCAGCACGATAGAACCGGTCAAATACCTTATCCAGGTCGGCTGCCGGTATGCCGATTCCCGTATCGCGTATTTCAGTCACAATATAACCCGCTTCTCCGATAAAGGAAATATCTATTTTTCCTCCGGGTACGTTGTATTTAATGGCATTCTCGATAAGATTACTGAAAAGCTCCAGCAATGCAGTACGGTCTCCAATAATCTTCGCCTCAGCAACCGACGGCATGTGTATGCTGACGCCTTTCTGTTCAGCAAGAGGACGCAGCAGCCTTGCCGAATCACGCACAAGTTCGCCGAGATTAATCGCTTCAGGGGTAAGCTCAACTGTATCGGTACTTAAACGGGCGAGCGCAAGCAGTTTCTGGACTATCTCCGACATTATCGTCGCTGCCCCGCTGATAATCGAGAGGGCATTCTGGTATTCCCTGGCACTTCTCTCTTTCCTCAGGAGTATTTCGCTTTGGCTCAGGATAACCGACAGCGGGGTCCTCAGTTCATGGGAGGCGTTAGCAGCAAACTGCCTCTGGCGGGTGAACGCCTTTTCGAGCCGATCAAAGGTGCGGTTAAAAGAAGATGCAAGCACTGTTAATTCTTTCGGGACGCTTTCAGTGCTTACCCTGCCGGAAAGGTTCGACTCTGAGATGCCGTCTATTTTCTCCGAGATCTCTCTTATGGGGGTAAGAGCCTTTTTCGCTATCAGAAATCCTCCGGCTGCGGAGATTACTATGATGAAAATAACCGAGGAAGAAAGGACAATCCCGTAACTCTTGAGCAGATATAGCCGGTCCTGCATATTTACGGCGCACTGTACAATGATTCCCTGCTTATTGAGCGTTGCCGGATTTTGGGGATCGCGCTCACCCGGGACAGGGAAATTGACAAGTCTGACAGGTTTCTTACCTAAAAGGATGGTCTTAAAAGCAATGCCAATTTCCCCTGCACTGAATGGAAGTTCCAGATTCCCCAAAGATGCTGCTTTCTCTAATGTGGTCCCGTTAAATCGGCGTATCTGGAAGAAATTATTTGATTTTGGTGAGTTGTATTCCCACATCACATCATCCGAAAAGTTAAATTCCGTTTCATCGCGGTCAGTGCTGATCAAGGTTGCTATCGCCTTTGCCCTGGAAAGGAGGCTTGAATCGAGGGAGTGGTAAACGATCTTGCTGAGGCTGAAATAGAGGAATATCCCTAGCAGTGACAGCGTCACAAACAAAACAACCATGTAGAATAAGATGACCTTAGACTTTATCGAGGTAAACATTTTATCCCTTCAGCATATATCCGGCGCCGCGAAGGGTGTGAATGAGCTTTTGCTTAGAGCCCCTGTCTATCTTATTCCTGATGCGGTTGATGAAGACATCAATGACATTACTGTCGAGGTCAAAGTTCTGGTCGTAAAGGTGCTCCGTAAGGGCGGTCCTGTTCAGTACCTTGTCCCTGTTAACCGCCATATACTCAAGGAGGGCGTATTCCTTGGACGAAAGCAAAATGGGTCCGCCACTCCTTCTTACCTGGTGGGAGGCAGTATCGATAACAAGATCTCCTATCTCGATAACGGACGATTTAACCTCGGAAGCACGCCTGAGCAACGCCCTCATTCTTGCAAGGAGCTCTTCGAAATGGAAGGGTTTTATCAGATAATCATCAGCGCCGCTGTCCAGTCCTGATACCTTATCCATCACGGCATCCTTTGCGGTGAGCATAAGAACGGGTGTCTTAATCCCTGCCTTGCGAATACTCTTAAGGATTGTGATGCCGTCGACGATAGGCAGCATAATATCCAGGATAATGATGTCCGATGGCTCGTTCTCTGCCATGAAAAGTCCATTCTCACCGTCATAGGCGACATCCACTGCATACCCTTCTTCCTCTAACCCCTTTTTGATAATATCGGCCAGAGATTTTTCATCCTCAACAATCAGTATGCGCACCGTTTATACTATCCCCTTCCGTCTCCTGAGTGCAATTGCAGCAAAAATCAGCCCGATGAGGATAGGTTCACCAATGGCTATCGGCAGCACATTATGAGGATTAAGCCTGAGTATCCTTTGTATCTCAAGGCGCGACATCATGCTGCTCACAGGGGTGTTGTCGTTCTTGTCCACTACTGTTATATACGCCACATAACTGCCGGAATCAATCAGTCGCATCGGCCATTTGCCCTCGTATGTCCCATGCGGCGGAATAGTTTCGATCTTGACCGCCTTGTTGGCGCTCCAGTCCTCAAGGTCCATGGGGGATTCCTTACCCTGGGTAATATTCGCCAATGAGATATAGGCGATAATATTGCTTACCTCAACGTCTGAACTGTTGGTTATTGTTCCCGTATAAGTTATTGTATCACCCATATTCGCCTGAATCGACGGTGGATTAATGGTAACAGCAATGCGGCTTGCCGCAGAGGCAGGCGTGTAATTCACGATAATTGCCATAAAAATTATTGATAGTAGTAGGGAAGACTTTTTCATTGCATCACCTCACATTTCAAGCCTCGATACGCTTCGTTTTAAAAACCACAAAGACAGCAGCGTGTAGCCGCAGATAATAGCGACACGGCCTGTCTGATAGCCGAAACCCTGGTTGTCTATGACGACGCTGTCAAAGGTATTGATGGCATCAGCAAAGGGATTTATTAGATCGAGTATTCTGCCGAACCATGTCCCCCTCAGGGCTGCTGAAAGAAATATGGGCGACCCTGCAAGCAGAAATATAAAAAATGAGATGATCAGGGAGTTTTTCATGGATTTTATCCTGGCCGAAAGCCCCATGGAAAAGGCGGAAAAGGTAATGGTAAGGAGCGTTCCAAGGATGGCGAGATAGACAATACCGAAAAGGAGATTCTGCCCGCCTTTGCACACAACAAAGAGATAGGGCAGAGAAATTGCGAAGATTATCCCCCAGTTTATCAGCGCAGCCCCGAGCTTTCCCATGGCAACTTCTGTTTTGTTAACCGGACTTAAAAGAAGCGATTCAAGTGTCCCTCTTTCTATTTCTCCGGCAAAGGCATCGGCGCCGAATATAAGCCCTATCAGGATCCCAAGAGCAGTAACGAAGTTCATGATCATGTAAAGCATTTGCCCCTGGTCAAGGAGGCTTAATTCGCTATTGGTAAGAAAGAGGTAGCTCAGGACGCTCAAAATAATGGATGTTAAGATATACCATAAAAAGCCTTTTGGAGTTAAGACACTCTCCCTTATTTCTTTTTGCATGATATATATTGTCTTCATTGTGCCCCCTCCTTTGTGGACAGGAAAAAGATATCTTCTATTGTCCCTTTGCCCTTCATCTCTCTAAGATCACCTGCCCTGACTATCTTCCCGTAATTGAGGATGGCTATCCTGTTACAGAGTCTTTCCACATCGTCCAATAGATGGGTGGAGAGAAAGATGGTTGTACCCTGTTTTTGATTGAGGTCTATCAGGAGGTCATGAATATCCCTTCTGCCCTTTGGGTCAAGGCCGTTTGTAGGCTCATCAAGAAACAAGAGTTTTGGCCTGTTAATAAGCGCCCGCGCAATACCGAGTCTCTGCTTCATGCCGCGGGAAAAGCTACGGATGAGATGGCCTTCCTTTCCATTAAGTCCTACATCATCCAGCAGCTTTAAAATGCCCTGTTTTGATTTCTTCTCTTCATACAGATTGGAGAAAAACTCGATATATTCATAAGCGGTCATCCATTCATAATAGCCGTTGGATTCCGGTAGGGCATTCACAAGTCTTTTTACTTCCATGATTTCTCTGAAAACATCATGTCCTTCAATAATTACCTGCCCCGAATCGGCCCTGATTATGCCCGTCAGGATGCGGATGGTAGTTGTCTTCCCCGCTCCATTCGGGCCGAGGAATCCGTAAATGTCACCATCTTCAACAGTGAAATTTAGACCGTCCAGTGCCGTACGTTCGTCATATTTCTTAATCAGGTTTTCTACCCTTATGACCACGGCTTCTTCCTCCTTCCCCTATATAAGGGAACCATAACTCAATTTTATTTCCCATTTAGGGTAGGGGCGGAAAACTTCCGCCCCCTTTGGTTCTTACTTTTCGTCTCCTTCTTCGCGACCGTTGTCGGAGTCTTCTCCTTCCCGGCCTTCATTGTCCTTCTGGTCGGTCCCAATCTTGAGGACTTTCCCGTTGCCCGCATCGACCTTCACATCCACAACCTGCTTGTCAGCCTTTGCGATCTCGACACCATAGACGAGGTAGCCGTTTTCGTTTTCCAGTTCCACCTTCAGCGCCTTCCCCGGAACTGCTTGCATTGCTGCATTTACGGCTGAATCGAGGGATATCTTCGCCATTCCTGCAAAGGCTGCCTCATCATCGCTTTTGACCTGGATGCTGCCCGCGTGCTTTGCCTGCTTGGCGGAAACCCCGCCGATGGCGATAAGGGCTGTTAGAACAACACCTCCGATGACTGTCATCATCCTTTTCATGTCCGTCACCTCCTTTCTTACAAAAATCGTAAACCGCATTTGATTTCAGCTTACGATTTCATTATAGGGAAGGAAAGATTACAGGAAGATGAACGGCTGGGCGTAACACGGCTGGGCGTTGCACTTGACACCCGCAAATAATAATTGTTAGATTATTAGCACTCGACAATGGAGAGTGCTAAGCCATGCTTGATGAACGAACAAAACAGGTTCTATTCGCGGTAATACAGTGCTACATTAACGCCCCGGGGCCGGTCGGCTCAAGGGTCGTAACGAAGAAATTCTCGTTCGGCCTTTCCCCGGCAACAATACGCAATATTATGTCGGACCTAGAGGAGATGGGATACCTGCAGCAGCCCCACACGTCAGCCGGGAGGGTCCCGACAGACATAGGATACCGGTATTACGTCGACTCGATGCGTTCCGAGAAACGTCTTATCAACAAGGACTTCCTGTTGGAGCTAAACAGGAAACTCGAACTTCTCAAGAAGGACATCAACGCCTTTCTCGACGAGGCCTCGAAGATGCTGTCCTACCTGTCTCATTACATAGGAGTCACCATGTCTCCGAACACAGGCATCACGACGCTCGACAGAATCGAGTTGATCAAATACAGGGACAGCCAGGTCGCGGTGATACTCTTCACGGACGAGGGGTTGATCAAGAACCGGATCATCTCGGTCGACGCGGCGCTCTCCCAAAGGGACCTGAACAGGATCGCCGCGTATATCAGCTCCCATTTTTCCGGCAGGACGATCGAAGAGATCAGAAAGGTGGTCGTAAAGGAACTTGCCAGGGAGAAGGTGCTCTGCGACAGCCTTGTCGAAGAAGCGATGAAGATCTGCGGCGCGGTTTTTTCCGCCTCGCCCGGCAACGTATATATCTCCGGACTGTCCGAGGTCCTCGCCCTGCCCGACTTCTGCGACATCGACAGGATAAAGGAACTCCTGAAGACGATCGAAGACAAGCACATCATCATCAAGCTCCTCGACAAAATCGCGGACGAGGACGGGCCCCAGGTGATTATCGGGTCCGAAAACCCGCTCGACGAGATGAAGACATTCAGCATCGTCGCAGCGACTTACAAGGAAGGCAGCAGGCCGATGGGCGCCGTCGGCATAATCGGTCCGACGAGAATGAACTATCTGCAGGCGATCTCGATCGTCGACCTGACGGCCGCCTATATCACCGAAATGTTGTCATATAAATAAGGGAGAGTATTGTGGCAGAACGTGAACCCATTGATAATGCCCCTGGAGAGGACCCGGACGAGGAACTCGTTGTGGCGGAGGACCAGGAAGAGCAGACCGGGGAGGAAACTCCCGAACCGCGCCTTCCGGCCGATGCGGAGGCCCTCCAGGAACTCAACAACAAGTACTTGAGGTTATACGCGGAATTTGATAATTATAAGAAAAGGGTAAACAAGGACAAGGAAGAACTGGTGCGGTACGGCAACGAATCCCTGCTGTACGCGCTTCTGCCGGCGATAGACAACCTCGAGCTCGCGCTGAAACACGGCGCCTGCGATCCCAAGACCGGGGTGGTGCAGGGCGTCGAAATCACGCTGAAGGAACTGCAAAGGACACTCGAAAAATTCGGCCTTACGAGGATAGGAGCTGTGGGGAAGAAGTTTGACCCTGCGGTGCACCACGCGATGACCCAGGTGGAGCGGGCGGACATGGAAGAAAAAATGGTGGCTGAGGAACTGCGTGCCGGGTACCGGTATCACGACAAGGTACTGCGGCCGTCCCTGGTCGCCGTGTCGGTAAAACCGAAGAAGGCCGCAGAGGCGGAAGATGAAGACAGTACACAAAGAGCACAATACGATATAGAAGAAAACATAGAGGAGGAGTAATAAAATGGGAAAAGCAATCGGAATAGACCTTGGGACGACGAATTCGGTCGTTGCCGTGGTGCAGGGAGGCGAACCCGTAGTGATACCGAACCAGGAGGGCACCAGGACGACCCCTTCCGTGGTGGCGGTCACGGACAAGGGGGAAAGACTGGTCGGGCAGATCGCCAAGAGGCAGGCGATCACTAACCCCGAGAACACGATTTTTTCGATAAAGAGGCTGATGGGCAGAAAGTTCAACTCCCCCGAGGTCGATCACGCAAAGAAGAGACTCCCCTACAAGATAGTAGAAGTGTCGAACGGGGACGCCCATGTCGAGATCATGGGGAAGAGATATTCTCCCCCCGAGGTCTCGGCGATGATCCTCCAGAAATTGAAGCAGGCGGCTGAGGACTATCTGGGCGAAAAGGTGACCGAGGCGGTCATTACCGTGCCGGCCTACTTCGACGACAGTCAGAGACAGGCGACAAAAGATGCCGGAAGGATCGCAGGCCTGAACGTACTGCGGATCATCAACGAGCCTACTGCCGCTGCGCTCGCCTACGGCATGGACAAGAAGAAGGAGGAAAAAGTCGCGGTCTACGACCTCGGGGGCGGCACCTTCGACATCTCGATCCTCGAGATCGGGGAAGGCGTCATCGAAGTCAAGTCCACGAACGGGGACACCTACCTCGGCGGCGATGATTTCGACCTCAGGATCCTCGACTGGCTCGTCGAGGAGTTCAGGAAAGACCAGGGGATAGACCTCAAGAAAGACAAGATGGCGCTCCAGAGGTTGAAGGAGGCTGCCGAGAAGGCGAAGATCGAGCTTTCGACCGCAACGGAGACCGAGATCAACCTTCCCTTTGTCACGGCCGATGCAACAGGACCGAAGCACCTGCTCATGAAGATAACGAGGGCGAAACTCGAGCAACTGGTCGGAGATCTCGTGGAAAAGACGACCGGGCCGTGCAAGAACGCCCTTTCGGATTCCAATCTCTCCGCCCAGAACGTCGACGAGGTGCTTCTCGTCGGGGGCCAGACCAGGACGCCGAAGGTACAGCAGACAGTGCAGAGCTTCTTCGGAAAAGAGCCGAACAAGACCGTCAATCCCGACGAAGTGGTCGCGGTGGGTGCGGCGATCCAGGCGGCGGTCCTGAAGGGTGACGTGAAAGAGGTGCTGCTGCTCGACGTCACCCCGCTGTCGCTCGGGATCGAGACCCTCGGAGGGATCTTCACGAAGATCATCGAAAGGAACACGACCATCCCGACGAAGAAGAGCCAGATATTCTCGACTGCGACCGACAACCAGCCGGCAGTCACGATCAAGATCTTCCAGGGCGAAAGGGAGATGGCGAACGACAACAAACTGCTCGGTAATTTCGAGCTGATCGGCATCCCGCCGGCGCCCAGGGGCATCCCCCAGATCGAGGTGACATTCGACATAGACGCCAACGGCATCCTCCACGTCTCTGCAAAAGACCTCGGCACAAACAAGGAGCAGTCCATACGGATTACCGCATCGAGCGGTCTCAACGAGAGCGAGATCAAGAACATGGTCCGCGACGCCGAGTCCCACGCGGACGAGGACAGGAAGAAGAAGCAACTCGCAGAGGCGAGGAACACCGCGGATACACTCGTCTATACAGTCGAAAAGTCGCTGAAGGATTACGGCGACAAGATCTCTGCCGACGAGAAAAGGGAGATAGAGGAGGCTCTCGAAAACTGCCGCAAGGTGAAAGACTCCAGCAGCGACCCGAACGAGATCAAGTCTGCGACGGACCGTCTCACCACTGTTTCTCACAAATTGGCCGAACACATCTACAAGTCCGCCGGCGCACAGCCGCAGGGAGACGGAAGCGGTGCGGGGCAGGCCAAAAAAGAGGGTGAGGAAGAGGTGGTAGAGGCCGAATTCGAAGACGTGGACAAAGACAAGAAATAGAGAAAAGGGTATAATAAAGGGTCCGGGGCCAGTGGCATCGGACCTTTTTTATTGCATGGCGTATGCACCGTTATGTTACGAGACAACGGGGACAGATATGCTGAAAAACATCTGATAAACAATGAAAGACTACTACGAGATACTCGGGGTATCGCGGGACGCATCGGAGGCCGAACTCAAGAAGGCCTTCCGGCAACTCGCGATGAAATACCACCCGGACAGGAACCCCGATGACAAGGCGTCCGAGGAGAAATTCAAGGAAATCAACGAGGCATACTCCTGCCTGAGTGATCCGACGAAACGGGCGAACTACGACCGGTACGGTTCGGCCGAAGGACCGGGCATGGGCGGGGCAGGATACGGTCCATTCGCGGCGGGGACCGGGTTCGGGGACGTCTTCGAGGACATCTTCGGAGATTTCTTCGGCGCCTTCGGCGGACAGAGGAGACAGAGACCTTCGAAAGGCGACGACCTCCGGTATGATCTGAACATAACCCTTTCGGATGCGGTATTCGGCATCGAAAAGATCATAGAATTTCAGAAGTGGGAGGACTGTGAGACCTGCAGGGGCTCGGGGTCGGAGCCCGGGAAACAGCCCGCGGTCTGCCCGAACTGCAGGGGCACCGGACAGATCCGGTTTCAGCAGGGCTTTTTCAGCGTCTCGAAGACCTGCGGCAAGTGTTACGGAAAAGGCAAGATCATCACCGACCCGTGCAAGGCCTGCAAGGGTCAGGGGAAGGTCCAGAAGATAAAGAGCATAAACGTCAAGATCCCTGCCGGCGTGGACAATGGCTCGCGGCTCAAAATATACGGAGAAGGCGAGCCCGGCCTGTACGGCGGACCCAAGGGCGACCTATACATCGTGCTCGGCGTTGAGGAGCATCCCTTCTTCAAGAGAGACGGAACGGAGATCTATTGCGAGGTCCCGCTTTCCTTCACTCATGCCGCATTAGGGGGGGAGATTGAAATCCCCACGCTTGAAGGCACGGCGAAGATAAAAGTGCCCGCCGGAACACCTTCCGGGCGGCTTTTCCATCTGAAGGGAAAGGGCGCGCCGAGGGTGGGCGGTCACCAGAGGGGAGACCAGATTGTCAAGGTGTACATCGAAGTACCGAAGAAACTCACCCCCCGACAGAGAGAACTCCTCGAAGAATTCGCCTCAATCAACGGCGACGAGGTCTCAAAGAGCTTTAAGGAAAAACTGAAGGACCTCTTCACCGGCGTCGAACACTGATTTCCCATGCCGAGGATCTTTCTGCCCTCCGTGGACGTGCATGACGGCCCTCTTTCGATCAAAGGAGAAAAGGCGAAATATCTTTCTGCCGTGCTGCGCTGCAGGCCGGGCGACCGCCTGCTGATATACGACGACCAAGGGAACGCTTACTCGTCGAAGATCACAGGCGTCGCCGCGAGGGAAGTATTGGTCGAGCTTATCGAAAAAATGGACCGGAACACCGATTCGCCGCTCCATATCACGCTTCTCCAGGGGCTGCTCAAAGGGGAGAAGATGGACCTCGTCGTGCAAAAGGCGACCGAACTGGGAGTGCAGGAGATCATCCCCGTGGTCACCGAGAGGAGCCAACTCCGTGAGACGAGGAAGATACCCCGGTGGGCCAGGATCGCTGAAGAGGCGTCGCGCCAGGCGGGGAGGAATTCAGTCCCCCGCATTCATCAAACCGCGGATTTCGAAGGACTGCCCCCGGGACCCCCCGCAAGCGGCATTATCTTTTGGGAACGGGGAGGAGACAAACTCGGCGTAGTGCTGAAACAGTGTGGCGCCCGTGGCTCAATCTCTCTGTTTACCGGCCCGGAGGGAGGCTTCTCCGAAAAAGAAATTGCCTCGGCAGCGGAAAAAGGATTTCTCGTGGCGACACTCGGCCAAAGGATCCTCAGGGCGGAGACGGCCGCGATTACAGCGGTTGCAATCACCCAGTTCGTCCTCGGCGACCTGGGGGTATGAAAATCTTCCCGACGGCGTTGCGGATATCGCGGTCTGTGATAATTCGGATATTGATGTATAATAAAAGCACAGAGAGATGAATCTCGAGATATTATTTATTCTGGTCTTCCTGGTCCTGAATGGCTTCTTCGCCGCCTCGGAAATCGCCGTAGTCACGGCGCGAAAATCCTTCGTCAGGCAGCTTTCGGAAGAGGGGAACCACAGGGCCGAGGCGCTCCTGAAACTTCAGTCGGAGCCGGACAAGCTGCTTGCCACCGTCCAGATCGGGGTGACCGTCATGGGCTCCATCACGTCCGCCATCGGCGGCGCCGCAGCGGTAAAATTGCTGAAACCCCTTCTTGCCGGCTTTCCCGTTCCTTTTATCTCGTCGGCCGCCGAGGTGTTGTCGATCGGGATCACCGTCGCGGTGATCTCGTACTTCACCCTGGTTATCGGAGAACTTGTCCCCAAATCGATCGCGCTGAGAAACCCGGAAAAGGTAGGGCTCCTTGTGGCCCGTCCGATAGCCCTGATCGCGAAGGTCTCTTCCTTCTTCGTGACGATACTCACCAAGAGCAGCAACCTGATCCTCAGCCCCTTCGGCGCAAAGGCCTATTCCGAGCGCTCGTTCATCAGCGAGGAAGAGATCAAACTCCTGATAGAGGAAGGCAGGGACAAGGGGATCTTCGAGCGGACCGAGCAGGAACTCATCCATAGCGTCTTCCGGTTTACCGATATCTCGGTGAAGGGCGTCATGGTACCCACTACCGAGATGGTCGCCTTCAGCGTTAAGGAGCCGGCTGAAACGATCATCACGAGGATCGCGGAGGAGAATTTCTCGCGCTACCCTGTGTACGATAAAGACCGCTCCGACATAAAGGGCATCCTTTACAGTAAGGACGTGTTCAACGAACTCGCCTACAAGAGGGATGTGGCGATATCGAACCTCCTCCACTATGCCCTCTTCGTTCCGGAGAGCATGAAGATAAGCACGCTGATGCGGGAGATGCAGAAGAAGAGGCTGCATATGGCGATCGTCGTGGATGAGTACGGCGCAGTAGCGGGACTCGTAACCATCGAGGACCTGCTCGAGGAAATCGTCGGCGAGATACGGGACGAATACGACACCGAAGTCCGCGTGCAGACGCTGAAGGACGGCGCCATGCTTGTCGACGCCTCTATGGCGATCAGGGACCTCAACGAAGATTACCATTTCGACATCCCCGAATCGAATGAATACGACACGCTAGGCGGATATCTTCTCTCAAGTTTCCAACGGCTTCCCTCGACCGGAGATACCCTGAGCACGGATTCACGCAAGTTCACGATCGTCAGCATGAAGGGCCGCCGCCTCCTGAAGATAAGGGTCGAAACCGTCCAGACACCGATCGGGGGGTAGCAATGCTGACCGGAGTATCGCAGGCTGTCTGCCGCGCTGCTTATGCCGGCTATTTAAAACTCGTTTCCTCGGAGGGGAAGATCCCCTTTTCGACCTCTTCCCGGTACTCCCTGACGGCCTTGAGCGCGGACTCCTTAAGGTTTGCATAGCGCTTCACGAATTTCGGCACGAACCTCTCGAACAGGCCGATCACGTCATGCAGCACCAGCACCTGACCGTCGCAATGCGGGCCTGCTCCTATGCCGATCGTGGGGATCGAGAGTTCCGCCGTGATCCTTTCTGCCAGAGCCATCGGGATCGCCTCGAGAAGAAGGGAAAAGGCGCCGGCGTCCTCCACAATGCGGGCCTCCTCGATCAGCCTGTTCGCGGCCTCTTCAGTCTTTCCCTGGACCTTATAGCCGCCCATCCTGTGTATCGATTGCGGCGTGAGTCCGATATGGGCCATCACCGGGATGTCGGAACGCGTCATCGCCCTGATCTGATCGGCGACTTCCGCTCCTCCTTCGAGCTTTATTGCTGCGGCCCCCGCCTCTTTGAGAAACCTGCCGGCGTTCCGCACCGCGTCTGCGACACCGGTCTGATAGGACATAAACGGCATATCTCCCACCACCATCGCGTTCTTCACTGCGCGGGTCACGAGTTTCGTATGATAGATCATCTCGTCCATCGAAACAGGGAGGGTATTTTCGAGCCCCTGCACCACCATGCCGAGCGAGTCTCCGACGAGGATTGCGTCAACGCCGGCCTCGTCGACTATCTGGGCAAAGGGATAGTCGTAGGCGGTGAGCATCGTGATCTTCTTCCCCCCGGCCTTCTTCTTCATAAAATCCTGGATCGTCGTCTTAGGCATGATGAAGCCTCCCTAAATGGAATAATTACTAAGGGTCCACAATAATCCTGAAAATCTCCCCTCCCCCTCTTTGCTAAAGAGTCCCGAAAGCTTTCGGGATTTGGCAAAGGGAGGTCAGGTGGGATTTTACGAATCATTGTCGTCCCTATTTTGAGACTATAATAACATTCGCATATATCTTCTTGCGCGCAATATGGCATGTTCCTACATCACAGGGTTTTTCGGCGGGTCTTATCAAGCGCTCGGGCCGGTATGCTATACTTCAGTATGGGCGAAAGAGAGTTTTACCAGCCGCTTACCAGGGAAGACAAGATCACGGTGGTTCTGTACCGGACGGGAATATTTCTGTCGACTGTGATCGTCTGTGCAGCAGCAGCCGTTGCAATGTTCGCCTTCGAAAACCCGGATCTCTTCGATACGCGGATAATCTATTCCGGTCTTGCGGCCGATCTGCTGCTCCTCGCCCTCTACTTCAGCGTCGGGCTGAGCGTCTTCTTCATCCATCTCTATGTCGGAAAATTCCACAGGATCCTCAAGAAGATCTATTACCTTGCCGCGGCGTGCCTTGTCATTCTCTTCCTCCTTGGCAAGGGAAACCCCGCTGCCGTGCTCTTCGGCGGCCGCCCATACGGCGCATTTCTCCTGATCCCCATCTCGCTCTGTCTCGGGTTCGTGACCGCCAAAGAAGCGTTTTGCTTCCAGCTTACAGAAGGATATCTGTTAGCCTTTCTCATGCCTGCATATATCTTCTTTTACTCGGCAGGCCTCTTCAGCCAAAAGAATGCCTCCTATGGTCTCGCCCTGATTGCCGGACTGCTCCTCCTTTTCATGTTCCGGAAAGTTTTTCAGCCGGCACACTACGATATCGGGGACAAGTCGGCGTATCAACCCTGATCCGGGAACATAAGTCCTAAATGCAGAAGCCTCAAACCGGAGACGGGGGAAATGCCTCGGGTTGAGTTTTGGCCCGGCGGTTGTTGACACTCGGAGAACAGAAGCTGTAGAGTATAAAAGACACGGTCAGTCCCTGCAGGCAACGTCACCCGCGGGTGTGATCCGGAACAAAAAAGAAATCATTCACATGCATATACTTCTTGTCTATCCGGAATATCCGGACACGTTCTGGAGCTTCAAATACGCTCTAAAATTCATCTCGAAAAAGGCGACCCTTCCTCCGCTCGGACTTCTCACCGTTGCCTCGATGTTGCCGGCGGAATGGGAGAAGAAGCTTGTCGACATGAATGTGGAGAAACTGCGGGACAGCGACATTCTCCGGGCGGACTATGTTTTTCTCAGCGGCATGTCGATACAGAAGGAATCGGCAAAGGCAGCGATACGGCGGTGCAAGGAACTCGGCGCCACTGTCGTCGCCGGCGGGCCTCTCTTTACTGCCGCCCCTGAAGAATTCGGGGACGTCGACCACCTCGTTCTCAACGAAGCAGAGTTGACCCTTCCTCTTTTCCTTGCGGACCTCGCGCAGGGCAAGGCCCGCAGGATCTATGACGCGGACGGCTGGGCGGACGTCAGGACCACCCCTGCACCGCTACTGGACCTCGTCGGCACGAAATACTACGCGTCGATGAATATCCAATATTCCCGCGGCTGCCCGTTCGACTGCGAGTTCTGCAATATCACGGTGCTCTACGGCAGGATGCCGAGAACCAAGGACAAAGAGCAGGTGATCGCGGAGCTCGAAAATATCTATGCGCGGGGATGGAGAGGCGGGGTCTTCTTCGTAGACGACAACTTCATAGGCAATAAGGCGAAGCTGAAGAGGGAGGTCCTTCCTGCGATCATCGAATGGATGGAGAAGAGGGACCGGCCGTTCACACTCTCGACCGAGGCCTCGATAAACCTCGCCGACGACAGGGAACTCATGGACCTTATGGTCATGGCCGGTTTCGACACCGTCTTCGTCGGCATAGAGTCCCCGAACGAGGAGAGCCTGAACGAGGGCGGAAAGGTCCAGAACAAGAACCGCGACCTCATCGCCTGTGTTAAGAAGATCCAGAAGGCAGGGCTGGAAGTGCAGGCCGGTTTCATAGTCGGCTTCGACAAGGACCCTGCGTCGATATTCCATCAGGTGATCCGTTTTATTCAGGAAAGCGGCATCGTCACCGCCATGGTCGGCCTGCTGAACGCGCCTAGCGGCACGCACCTCTACCGGCGACTGGAGAGAGAAGGAAGACTGCTCCATGCCCCGACCGGCGACAACACGGACTGCACGATCAACTTCATGCCCAAGATGAACTACAATGCCCTCATCAGCGGATACAGGGAAATCGTCGACACGATCTACTCCCCGAAGCACTACTACGCCAGGGTCAGGCGTTTTCTCAGGGAATACCGGCCCGCGCAGTCTTCGTCGTATCATTTCCGTTTCAATTACGTCAAGGCCGGGATCAAATCAACGGTCCGCCTCGGGATAATCGGCAAGGAGCGTTGCTATTACTGGAAGCTTTTCTTCTGGTCGCTTTTTACGAGACCCCGCCTCTTTCCCCTCGCCATCACCTTCTCTATCTATGGATACCATTTCAGGAAGATCTTCGAGAAACACTTCAAAGTGATCGACGGCGAGCGGTTTGCCTGACCGGGCGTTTCGGTTTTTCCGAAGGCCACGGCGTTATGGCGCAAAAAAGTGCGGGAAAATCTGTTAAAATAAAAAGAAACTTCCGCCAGTGAATAAGCCCTTTTAAAAAATATTAGAATTCAGGAGAGATTCATTCTATGCATCGCCGGGACAGCCTCTTAGAGGACCGAGGGACTGTTGATCGAAGAAGGGCAATGTTTGTCCTGCCGGCGGTCTGCCTTTTGCTGTCGGTACTCGCGTTCCCGGCGACCTCCAGCGCGAAGAGCGTTCCGTCTCCCTGCAGGATTTATCATCCGAGCGACGACAGGATCGAGAGCGAATGCCGGCGGATGAAAAAGGGCGAGACACTCGAGAGTCTTTTCGGGGGAAGATGGACCGATGTCGCACGCTTCAACAGAATAGACAGGCGGCATACCTATCCCGGCATGCCGATCAAGGTACCGAAGAACCTCGATGATATCAGGGACTTTACTCCTATGCCGAGAGAATACGACCCCGCGAGACAGGAACCGAAATTTATCCTGGTCGATCTCTCCGAACAGTTTCTCGGGGCATACGAATACGGCAATCTCGTCTTCTCGGCGCCGGTCGCCACCGGCGGCAAAGACAACCCTACCCCGGCCGGGAAGTTCCGGGTCACTGCGATACACAGCGATCACGTATCTTCGCTTTATTATGTCGAAGATACGGACAAGCTCTATCCGATGAATTATGCGCTCAGATTCTTTATCAATCGCGACGGGGTGGCGTTCTGGATCCACGGGCGCGACATCCCGGGCTATCCCGCATCCCACGGCTGCATAGGCCTTTATGACGAGCAGATGCAGAAGAAGTACTATCACTTCCCGAAGAAGCCGGTCCTTGAAGATGCAAAAAAACTCTTTGAATGGATCATTTCTCCGCGCAAGGACGAAGGAAAATTTCAGGTCATAGAGGACGGCCCGCAGGTGCTGATCACCGGCAAGGCGCCCCAGCCGGTCCGGAAGAGAAAATAAACCTTTCTAAAGAAAAGCCTTCCCGATCCCGTATAGCCAAAACCCTATGTGGGAAGCGCCGTCCTATTCCCCGTCGAGCCCGAACTTCTTCAGCTTCCTCCAGAGCGAGACCCTGTCTATGCCCAGTATCTGGGCGGCGATCGTCTTGTTATGGCCGACTTCGCCCAGGACCCAGTTGATATACGTCATCTCCTGCTCCTCGAGTGAAGGGATCTTGCCCTCCTTTTTCCTGAATGTCCGTATGCTCAGTTCCCTCAGGTCTTCGGGAAGGTGCGCCATCTCTATCGACCCGCCGTTGGAGAGCGCAACGCCCCTTTCGATGATGTTTTCGAGCTCCCGCACGTTTCCGGGGAAGTCGTAGTTCATCAGTATCGCCGTCACGTCCGGGGAAATCTCCCGTATCTCTTTCTTCATCACTGTCGCATATTTCTTCAGGAAGTAGTAGCTAAGAAGAGATATGTCGTCTTTTCTCTCCGACAGAGGCGGGACACGGAGCGTCACGACGTTCAGCCTGAAGTAAAGGTCCTGCCTGAAACCGCCCTTCTTGATCACCTCCTGAAGGTCCCTGTTCGTGGCCGCCAGAAACCTGACGTCCACCCTCATAGGAGCGGTGGCGCCGAGCCTCAGGACCTCTTTTTCCTGGATGACCCTCAGGAGCTTCACCTGCATCGAGAGGGACATCTCGGTGATCTCGTCCAGAAAGAGCGTGCCCCCGGAGGCCATCTCGATAAGCCCCTTTTTCATCGCCGAGGCGCCGGTAAAGGCGCCCCTCTCATGACCGAAGAGTTCGTTCCCCAGGAGTTCTTCGTTGAAGGCGCCGCAGTTGACGGCACAAAAAGGACCTTCGCCTCTCCTGCTGTACAGGTGGATATACCGCGCGAAGAGTTCTTTGCCGGTGCCGCTTTCTCCCGTGACAAGGATGTTGCAATCCGTAGGGGCGATCTGCCGCGCGGTCTCGAGAAGCCTCTGCATCTCCGCGTCCTGGGTGATGATCTTCACCCTGCCCTGATAATTCTCGATCTGCTCGCGCAGTCGTGCGTTTTCCTGTTTGAGCTTCACCTTTTCCGACGCTTCCCTTACCACCTTCCTCACTTCGTCGAGCTTGAAGGGTTTTGTGATGTAATCATACGCGCCCTTCTTGATCGCCTGTATGGCAGACTGGACAGTAGCATATCCCGTAATCACGATCACCTCGCTGTCGGGGTACAGGGACCTGCATTTCTTGAGTATCTGCAGCCCATCGACCTTCTCCATCTTAAGGTCCGTGAGCACTACGTCGTAACGCCGGTCCTCGATCATCTTCAGCGCGTTCGGCCCGCTCTGCGTGCTCTGGACCGCGTAGCCCTCGCGCACCATGATATGCTCAAGGTTCCTGATTGCGATCTGTTCGTCGTCCACGATCAGAAGCTTTGTCTTGTATTCCACTGTTCCCTCCTTGGCGGCGCGGGTCCGCGCCGGCGGTCCTCATTCAGCGGCGCCGTCACAGAGCGCCTCCTTCATCGGGAGCTTGATGAGAAAGGTCGTGCCCTCCCCTTCCGCACTCACGACCTTTATGGACCCCTCGTGCTCCTCGACGATCTCCCTGGCAACATAGAGACCGAGGCCGGAACCCTTGCCGTCTTCCTTCGTCGTAAAGAAAGGGTCGAAAATATGTTTGACCGTGTCAGCGTCCATCCCCACGCCGGTGTCGCGCACCCGTATCTTCACGAGCCTGTTTTCGTTGTCTTCCTCAGCAGAGATCGAGATGGTACCGCCGTCCGGCATCGCGTCGATCGCGTTCTTTACGAGGTTGAGGATCGCCTGTTCGAGTCTCTGCTTGTCGGCCGTGATCCAGCTCGTCTCGGGCACGTCCACCCGGACCTCTACCTTGGACGGGATGTCTCCCTGCACAAGCCTGATCGTATCTTCGACGAGGCCCCTGAGCGCGATGGGCTTGCTCTTGAATTCCTTTTTTCTCGAAAACTCCAGCAGGGAAAGGACCATCGCCTTCGCCCGTTCCACCTCATTCTCGATCTGCTGCATCAACTCCTTCTTGTATCCGACGTCGTGGTATTCGATCTCTTCATGGAGTATCTGGCAGGAACTGAATATGTTAGAAAGAGGATTGTTGAGCTGATGGGCGACGCCCGACACCATGGTCCCGAGGCAGGCGAGCTTCTCGGACTGCATGATGAAACGCATCTGCCGGAGCTCGAGCTCCTTCAGCATCCTGCTGAAGGCATTGCTCAGAGAGACGATCTCCCTGTCGGAAGAAGCGATAGCGAGAGAGTCGAACTTGCCGTCTATGATCTTCTGTATGCCCTCCTCCAGCTGTTTGAGGGGGCTGACGACCATGCGTGAGAGATAATGGCCCACGATAAGCCCTACGATCACGAGAAACGCGATCGACAGCATGAGGACGCGTCCGGAAGAGGCGATCAATGATTGAATATACGTCCTTTCGGCGACGGATATCGCCTCTGTCGCGTCGACGATCTTCTTCCCCCTCTCCCTGATCCTTCCCTCCACTTCGTAGGCTTCGATCAGGCCGCGCGTCTTGTCCATGCCGTAGTATCTCTGCATGAGCGATTTGTATTCCCTGATATCGTCCCCCAGCCTGTCCACGTCCGTCTTTATCTGCAGCCTCCGGATCCCCTCCCTGTTTTTCGCGATGATCTCCTCGGCCTTCTTCGTAAAGCGGAGGTTCTCGGCGAAGTCCTCGTTGTCGCGGTAAAGGAAATAGTTCTTCTCAAACCGCCGCATCTCGAGCGTCGTGTCGAAGAACTCGGAGATGATGAAGCTGAAAGAGATCTTTCCGTCGATCCTCGTAAGGTTGAAGTAATTGAGGATCGAGACGAAGATGATCAGGAAGAGACAGAAGTAATAGCCGAACCTCACTTTATTCTGAATGCTCGAGGCAAGCCTGATCATAGCCGATTCTACCATCCCCTCATTGCAAATTGCAATACCATAGTTTCTTATGCAACGCCTGCGAAAGAAGCATTAGAAGGGGCTGAGTACTCCAACGGCAATTAAGCGTTGCATTATGCAATGATAGGCGGCCTGCGCCAATATCGGCACCGTCCGCGACTTTCCTTCGGGATCAAAGGGTTAGACGCCGTTTAAGATCTGGCACGGCTCTTGAGATTATCCATAGCCATAAGAACCGATGGTTCGGCAAACCAAATGGAGGTGCAGAAATGAAAGAGTTCCTCAAGAGACTGGAAACAATATTCACGGCCGTGGCGTTCACCGAGGCGGGAGAACTGGAGAAGGCCAGCCAGTGCATGGCTCATGCTGTGGCCCTGTCTCCTGCCTGCGGCCAGGGAGAGATCATTCCCGGTCAGCGTATGCCCCTGGTGCCGGAGGGCGATTCATGAAGACGGGCCGCTTTGACGACCTCATGTCGGCAATCTCGTTCGCCGAAGCGGGCGAACACGAGAAGGCCAGGGAGTTGCTAAAGGGCAGGGACACCATACTCCTTGCGACCTCGGAGCGGGCGATCGACCGGAGTGTAATGAAGTATGCGCTCAATCTGAGCAAACGTATCGAGACCGCAATCGATGTTCTCTATCTGACCAGGTCCGGCGAACGCCACGTCCTGCTCGATGCGTTCATGAGTGAGGCCGCGAAGGCCGGCATCGACTGTACGCTCGTCAAGCGGGACGGATGCATGAAGAAGGCGATCCTCGACTACACCGAAAAGAGGCGGAATATCCTGTTCGTCGTAATCGGGTCTACGCCGGAACTCGATATCGAGTGCAAAACAGCAGAGAAGACTCTCTCCGAAGCATGGAAAAAGCTGAAATGTCCGCTAGTGGTGGTATCGAAGGGCGGCATGCCCTCGATCGCGTAAACAAAAAAAATCTTTTTTCAAGGAGGACTGATTCAATGAGCATCGGAAGAAGGGTATTTGAATTCTTAAAGATGGCGTCGATGCAGCACGCCAGGTGGGACTATGAAGTATCCATGTCCATTCTCAAGAACCGTAAAAAGATGTTGATCCTATTGGCCGCGATCGTGCCGATCCTCGCCGTCAGCCTGCTCGAGGCGGGCGACATGATCGGAAGCAAGACCGCATACGCGCCCGCGTTTTATTCTACGAATATTTTCCTCGTGTCGATCGCGATCGGCCTGTGCGCGGGCCTCATCACCGGGTGTATCGGCGCGGGAGGCGGCTTCATCATCACCCCTGCCCTCATGGCAGCAGGCGTAAAGGGCATCTTGGCGGTCGGCACCGACCTCTTCCATATATTCGCCAAGGCGATCATGGGGACGGCGGTCCACAAAAAACTCGGCAACGTATCGACCAAGCTGGCAATAGCCTTTCTCGTGGGGTCCGGTGGAGGTACATTCATCGGGGGGTATATCAACAAATCGCTTTACGACAGGGACCCGCTCCTGAGCGAGGCGTTCATAAGCCTCGTATACGCGGTATTACTCGGCTTCCTCGGCTTCTACGCGCTTGCCGATTTTCTCAAATCAAGAAAAGGCACAGCCTCCAGCGGCTCGCATGATGCACACGGCGGTCCGTCAGGTCTGACCACGCTTGCCGTTAAGGTCCAGAACGTCAATATTCCCCCCGCCATCCGGTTCGACGAGGACTATGTTGCGGGCGGCAGGAAGATCTCGGGCGTGATCGTCGCGATGGGCGGCGTCGTCGTCGGACTTCTCGCGGCGATCATGGGCGTCGGCGGGGGATTCGTGACTTTCCCGATGTTTGTATACGTCTTCGGTGTCTCTTCCATGACCACGGTCGGGACCGACATCCTCCAGATCATCTTCACTGCCGGCCTTGCCGCAATAGGCCAGTATGCGATTTACGGTTACGTGTTTTACACGCTGGCCATGGGCATGCTGCTTGGCTCGCTCATCGGCATTCAGGTCGGCGCGCTTACGACAAAGGTCGTCAAGGGCATCCATATCAGGGGCTTCTATGCGGTATCGATACTGGCCGGTTTCGTCAACAGGGCAGCGACCCTTCCGAAGAAACTCGTCGAACTCGAGGTGATCAACATATCGAAGGACGTGGTGAAGATGATCGAGTCGGCCGGGAATATCGTATTCTGGGTCGTCGTGGGGCTCTTTGCCGCATGGGTCATCAGCAAATTCATAGTCAATATAGGGAAGCTCAGGGGCGAGAGCGAGGAAGTAAGCCCTGTGCTTGCAAAGGAGGAGGCATAACATGATAGTAAGAAATAAAAAAATGTTCAGCATGGGGGCTGTCTTCGCAATCTCGTTTCTCGCGGTGCTCTTCATGATATTCTCGCCGGTCTTCGGAGGGAAAAACGGCCTGCAGTTCGCGGACGACAGCTTCAACAGGCTTTCAAAAGGTTCTTCGTACTTTATCCCGAAGGTCGCAAAGAGCAATGAGAGGTTTATTGGAAGAATGTTTGCTGTAGGCATCAAAGTGGACAAACCCGAAGACAAGCCCGGCGACGCCGAAAAGAGGGCCGTGAATATCCTTAAAGTATTCACTGCGGCCGGCGCCGCGGTGCAGGTAACCGGAACATCCGTTAAGATTGAAGGAGACCTCGGCAAGGTCCTAGAGTCCGCGCTGCAGGATTCGGATGCCATGTTCAGGAACGACGGCGAGAAGATCAAGGCCAGATACGGGACAGACGATGAGAAGAAGATGTTCAGGCAGTGGCACAACGCCCTTGGAAAGATCATGAAGGAATTCCAGAAGGAAAAGAAGATCGAGGAGGCAAAAATGGTCTCCGACGTGATGAAAAAGGCCATTGAACCGGCGTATAACTTTTACAAAATCGACGGCGACAAGGTAGTAGACCATGCAGGCATGCTCTCCGGTCTCCTCGTGTTCTATGTGACCTATACGATGTGGTGGGGCTATGCCATATTCTACATGTTCGACGGACTCGGACTCAGCATGAAAAAGGCCAAGGTGAAGAAGGAGGCGTAACGCCTCCTTCTTCCAAAGGGAGAACGGGCATGGGAAGATACAGGAGAATACTGGTAGCGGTCGACGGTTCGGAATCGAGCAAAAACGCCTTCCGGCAGGCATGCAGGATCGCGTTCATGGACAAGAGCTGGCTGACGGTCATCACCACGATACCTCCCTATGAAGACCTCTTCCAGATACCGAGCATTCAGGAGAAGGTGAGCAGGGCGCTTAGGGAGGAAGGCGAGAAGGTGCTGGCCGGCACCAGGAAGATCGCAAAGGAAGAGGACGCCTATATCAAGACCGTCCTCGAAGAGGGCACACCTTTCCAGACCATTGTCGACACCGCGGAGGAGGGAAACTATGACCTCATCGTCATGGGGAGGCACGGGACAAAACCGATCGAGTGGGCGCTCGTCGGCAGCGTCACTGCCCGGGTCATAGGAAACAGCCAGCGGGACATCCTCGTCTTCCCCTTGAACACGACTATCGGATGGGGCCGTATCATGGTTGCGACCGACGGCTCAAGGTACAGCAGGCTCGCAACGGAAAAGACGATCGACATCGCAAAGGCCTACGACAGTGAGGTCTGCGCGGTCTCGGTCGTCGACGTGACTGAGGAGTTCCAGGCCCAGGCCCCCGAAGCGGTCGAGAAACTCGTCGAAAAGGCGAAAGGCTATGTCGAAGAGGTGAAGCAAAGTGCCGGAGCCGCAGGAGTAAAGATAGAAGCTCTAGTGAGAGAAGGAGAAAGCTACAAAGTTATCACCGACCTCTCGAGGAAGTTTAAAAGCGAAGTCATCATCATGGGTAGCCACGGCAGGACAGGAGTAAAACGGCTCCTCATGGGGAGCGTTACCGAAAAGGTGATCGGCTATGCGCCCTGTCCCGTACTCGTCGTGAGGGGATGACCAAATTATGGATAATCGGCACGAAAGGAGAAGAAGATGAAGACGCTATGGCAAAGAATCGAAAAACTTATGACGGCCGTTACCTTCGCCGAGGCGGGCGAGCACGAGACCGCGCGGGAGATCATGCGGGAAGAGGAGAAAACGGACAGGCCGAGACCGGCAAAGCGGCCGGACAGGACCCTGCGCGCCTCGTCGCCGGGGCAGTAGGAGCGGCCGGACATAGACACCTCAGGAGCCGGGCGGTCTGCCCGGCTCTTCGTCTTCAGACCAGAAGGTGGTCCACCGCTTCGTCGACGGTGTCGACGAGAACGATCTCTATGTCTCGCCGCACCTCTTCGGGCAGGTTGTCCGCCTCGACCTTGTTCCTGGACGGCAGGACGACCGTCTTCAGCCGCGCCCTCCGAGCCGCCAGCACTTTTTCCTTCACCCCGCCGACCGGCAGGAGACGGCCGCTCAGGGTAATTTCCCCGGTGATCGCCGCCGACCTCTTTGCGGGCCTGCCGGTCAGAAGCGAAATAAGCGCCAGTGCTATCGTCACTCCGGCGGACGGACCGTCCTTGGGGATGGCCCCGGCGGGTACATGGATGTGGACATCGTGGTCCTTGAAGAAATCTTCGCTGATGCCGGACCTGGCCGCGTTGCTCCTGATGTAACTTAACGCCGCCTGGGCGGACTCGCGCATGACGCCGCCAAGGGAGCCGGTCAGGATGAGTTCCTGCTTTCCCTTCATCTTCAATGCCTCGATGAATATGATGTCGCCGCCGACTTCGGTCCAGACGAGCCCCGTCGTCACCCCGATCCGGTCTTTTTCCTCCATCTGCTCGAAGTAGTATTTCCGCGGACCGAGCAGACGTTCCACCATCCCCCTGTCGATCCTTATGTTCTGCGCACCCACGCCGTGCTGTACGAAATCCCTGGCGATCTTCCGGCAGATCGCGGCGATCTGCCTGTCGAGGTCGCGGATGCCCGCCTCGTGCGTATACTCCTGAACGACCTTCTGTACTGCATCGCCCTGAAACTCCGGAGGATAGATCGAGATGCCTGTTTCCCTGATCTGCCTCGGTACGAGGAACTGCGACGCGATCATCACCTTCTCCTCTTCCGTGTATCCCGAGAACTGGATCACCTCCATACGGTCCCTGAGGGGATCCATGATGTTGTCCGCCACGTTCGCCGTAATGATGAACATAACGCCCGAAAGGTCGAAGGGCACGTCAAGATAGTGGTCCATGAAATGGGCGTTCTGTTCGGGATCGAGCGCCTCGAGCAGGGCGGAGGCCGGGTCACCCTTGAAGTCCTGGCCTATTTTGTCGAGTTCGTCCAGGATCAGGACGGGATTGGAAGAGCCCGAGCGCCGGATCTCCTCGATGATCCTGCCGGGCATCGCCCCTGCATAAGTCCGGCGGTGTCCCCTGATCTCGGCCTCGTCCTTTATCCCGCCGAGCGATATCCTCCCGAATTTCCTTCCGAGTGCCCGCGCGATCGAGCGTCCGAGCGAGGTCTTTCCGGTCCCGGGCGGGCCCGCAAAGCAGAGGACCGACCCCTTGACCTCGGCCTGCAGGTCCTTCTTTTCGACCGCCTCTTTGACCATCGCCCTCACTTCATCGAGTTTAAAAGGCTTGGCGATATAGTGAAAGGCGCCTTTTTTCATCGCCTCGACCGCCGTGTCGATCGTCGCGTAGCCGGTGATCATGATCACCTGTGTCTGAGGATACGCCGACTTCGTCTTTTCGAGGATTTCCATCCCGTCGATCTTCTCCATCTTGAAGTCGGTGAGGATCACATCGAAATTCGTATTCCTTATCCGTTCCAGCGCCTCGACGCCATTGGCCGCGGTCACTACCGAATAATTCTCCTTCGAAAGAATATGTTCGAGGTTCCGTCTTGCGACCTCCTCGTCGTCTACGACGAGTATCTGGGGCGAGCGGTTCATCCGGAGTTTCTTGACCGCAAGGTGTTCGAGCATCCTCTCCTTGATAGCCTGGAGCCCGTAGTGGTCTTCGTCGAGGATCTTCTCCGCCCGCTTGATGTCGAGGTTGTCTTCGGTCCTGAGACTCCACGGAAGAGAGACGAGATATTCGATGTAGGCGAGCCCTATGGTGTATTCCGAAGTGGAGGGACTGATCTTCCTGAGCATCTCGAGTTCCCGGATCGCCGTTTCTTCGGCATTGGAGGGCATCCCCGCGTCGGCGATCTTATTTTTTAGATCCTCCAGGAGCGGATCGGGCTGCGTGTCTTCTGCCTTCCTGAACAGCTTCATGGGATATATTTTACCCTAAACGCGCCGAAAGAAGGCGATCGGACACGGGAAGAACAATTTGACAGGCAGGGCCCTTCATGCGTAGAATAGCGGCATGCAGCAGACCGGGACAACGATATTCCTCGCCGCGATTCTCTTCGCCCTCCTGCTCTTTCCCGCCTGCAAGGAGAAGCCGAAGAACCCGGTTGCCGAATACGGTGACGCGCTCATCGGCTCTTACAAAGGCGCGCAGAACGCAGCCGACCTGGCCACCCTGGACGGGCTGAAGAAGGCCGTTCAGGCATACCATGCGGCAAACGGATCGTATCCCGCAGAGCTTAAGGACGTGGAAAGTCTCATAGGCGGTCCGGTCGACTTCGGTGAATACGACTACGATCCTGCGACCGGGACCGTAACGCCTAAGCCGCAGAAGTAGCCACTTCTCGCAATCCGAAACCGGAATCAACTGGTATCTTAATCTGTTTTTCTTCAGTCATTTTTACCTCCCTTCTGCAGCGCTTCGGATTCCTTCAGAATCTCCACCACTTCCTCATCAGTTACCTGGGCAAAATCCCGATAGTAGTTCCCTACTGCAAGAAAATCTGAAGGCGTGTAAAGACAGATGAACTCATCTGCCATCGCGCCAAGCTCACCGGCGGTATCGCGCGGGGAAACTGGAACAGCTACTACCAGCCTCCCTATCTTCTCCTCTTTCAACGTCGCGATAGCCGCCTTTATTGTGGCCCCTGTTGCCACGCCATCATCAACCAGGATGATCGTTTTGCCATCGAGCTTTTCAATCCGACTGCCGCCCCTATAGAGTTTTATCCTGCGGACTATTTCCTCTTTCTGTGCCGATATAGCATCTTCGATGTACTTCCCTGTCACTGCGCCATAGGAGATAATGCGCTGATTCAGGACCACGGCCCCAGTCTCTGAGACCGCCCCTATAGCCAACTCCGGTTGCCCCGGAAACCCTATTTTCCTTACTATAAGGATATCCAGAGGCGCGTCTATGGCACAGGCAACTGCGAACCCTGTAACGACCCCACCGCGGGGGAGTGCCAGAACAAGAACCTCCTTGCCGGCCTTGTAGTGCTTTAGCTTCTTGGCGAGCTGGATCCCCCCATCCATTCTGTCAGCGAACACAGTCATTCTGTCCCGTCAGGTAGCGCCCACTTCCTTTCATATAATTGACGAGCCACCTCATCTATTTCTTCTTGTAAGTTCATTTCGCTCCTTGGAAGCCTTCGGTCGCAGTTTGGAATGCCAATATTCTACTGCTGTTCCAAGTTTACTAGCATTTCGGACGCTGTCAAGGCATGCCTATTCCCCTCTAAATCAGTCACCCCGGCAAGACAATATTTCTCTAAGCATATCGCTCCGCACTTTGATGCCGTATCTCCTGCCGAGTTCGCGCTTAATATCATTTTCGCGGCGGATGCCTTCGTCCGTCAGCCTTGTGATAAAACCGGTCATATCTTCCCAAAGGTGCCATGGGAAAATAACCCACCGCCATTTTACGATCTTTCTCAGAAAATAGTCAGGTACTACTTTGGAGCAGGTTTTGTGTATCAGCACCGCTGTCCTGACCTCTTTCGGTTCAAACCCTGTCAAGTATTGCAAAGAAACCCTCAGGGTGTCACCCGTATCGGTAATATCGTCCACCAGTAACACCCTTTTGTTCTTAATATTTGCGCTTAGAGGAAATTTAATGAACGCTTTTTTCTTTCGAACGGCTGCAATCCCCCAGTGTTCGGCCTTGAATGCCGCCAAATCATGGATCGTCAAGTAATCGCAGACTATCCTCGCCGGGATATAGCCTCCCCTTCCTATGGCTATGACGATATCGGGAACGTAACCGGAGTCCTTTATTATCCATGAAAGCCCTTTTGCATCCCTTACAACGGACGACCACGAAAGAATCTGACACCTGAACCTTTCACCGGAAGGCAACATCGAGCTCACCCCAAGACTCTTTCACAACTGAAGTATAGCTGCTTTATAGCAACATTTTATCAGCTTTCATTTTCAAATGTGCGGGGCAGTATCAAAAATTATGCACGTCCACCTTTCTCAAGATGACCGATAGCGAAAGGCCTCTTTATATAATGCCCGTAGGGAGGGAATAAAACGGGCAGCTGTCTTACATGACACGATAAAGATATTGCCTCGCAGGCGTCATCTTTTTCCCGCCTGCCAGGCTCTGGAAAAGATTGCATTTCTTGAAATTCTTGCTGTCGTCACAGTATTCCCGGAGCCCGAATAAAGTAGGCATATACGATTTATTTCCGGCTTGGCACTTTGACATCGCGCATCGCACAAGATAGGGGCATTTCAACATACTATCACCTCCTTTGTTCTATTTAAATTTCGAGGGCAGATGCTTTGGCATTTCCTTCATGTGAAACCTGCCGAACCCCGACCCCGTTAGTTGGTGCAGGATGCATACCAAAGGGCAAGAATCAGAATAGAAAAAAAAATGATTTGAATAATTACGCAGGGTTATTCCCGAGACATCGTCATCACATAGAACGGAATAAGATGTGACATGACACATAAGTGGGGCAGCGCAGGGTGTAGCATGCCACACAATAAAAAACTATATAGAGAAGAAATTCAGAGGAAAAAATCATCTCCGAGCTACTCTTGGGACTGCATCAGCGTTTTCTTGAAACTGCCGGTGACTGTCCGGTAATAACGATTATGGGGCCGTCCTTGATCACCTGGAACTTCCCGTTATCCGCCGCAGGAGATATAACCCATTCAAAAAAAGTTTTGGCGTCTTCAAGCACCGGCGCCCATGGATATCCGTAATATTTCTTCTGCATCTCCTCGTCATAAAGTCCGATACAGCCGTGTGAAGCAGGATAACCGGGAAGGTCCCTGCCGTGGATCCAAAAAGCCACCCCTCTTTTACTTATTAACCGTCTCATAATAGTCTTTACATAATTATGAAGTTGTGGCATAATTATATCCGTGAAGAATATTGATGCACGGCGGCTTGATCATAAGACATTGACGGAGTTGAGGAGCCGTGCGGTTC
>JAJZPM010000076.1 GCA_021811105.1 Nitrospirota bacterium
CGGACTATCCTCCGCAAGAAGATTACTTGGAAACGTAATTACCAGTGCGGCTACCAGCGCGACAAGATAAAAAACATTTGCTTTCATAATATCTCTGCCTCCATTCTTAGTTTTCTTCATTCAGAAAAATGTGAAGGGTTAAATTCTTTTCCCCGGGGATGAACTTATAAATATTCCCATTTTTGCCTAATGCGAATTCCTTTACCGCCCAGAATTCATATCCATTTCCGCTAGGAATTTGGGCGGTGCCGAGATAATTGGCTTTCGAATCGAATTCGTCTATATACCATAATTGATAGTTGTCTTTAAGATATGTCCGCGCGAAATATAGATTGCCTTTTGAATCTTCTATATTGAGGCGGCCATGCAAGATGCCTTCCGCTGCCGGCAAGGAAAGCATCCTGGAAGTCAGCCCGTCTTTCTCTATTACGTCTATCTGAGTATTGTATCCCCTGATGAATTTCCTCGCCTCATATTTCCTACCGCTTAATCGAAGCGTGCTCTGATCCTGCCCTTTTAGGTTCATGCGCTCCTCTTCAGACGGGCCGACGAGCAAGCCGTTCAACAAAATCCTGCCGATAACGAAATAACCACAATGATCAGCATAGCAGTCTACAAAGTAGATTGCACTTCTGGCATAGTGCAGGGGGAGTGTCACACTGCGCGGGCTTTCAACATCAATGGATGATAGAACTTTTCCGAGCTCATCGATTTGGTATAGTTTTCTCACGCTGCCGTCATATATGTAGATATAGCCTCTATCATCCACGACGATATCTTCTGCAAAGATATCGTCTTTCAGAGGGATTGTGAATAGAAATATCCCGGTAGGAGAAAGAACCTGAACCCTTCCATTCCAGGTATCGCAAATGTAAATCTTGCCCTCGGCATCGACAGCAAAGCTTCTTGGGCCTATGCTCCCGCCCTCCGATTCTTTCACAGCTCTAACCTCACCGGGCCCCTTCCCATAAGGAATCTCGACAGTAATCAATTTCCCCTTTAACTGCTTTGATCCGATGACATCGCCTTCTGCCTTGACCTCCGTCAGGGTCTTCTTTTCTTTGTTTGCCAAATCGTGTTTATATGAAAGAACATAGTATTGGCCCCGAAGGATTTCTCGCAACGCGCCTTCAAGATCCTTATCCGCGAACTTGGCTGTAACTTTCTTCCCCGTGAGTGCTTCGCCGATAGTGATCTTGATCCCGCTACCTTTCTCAATCTCTTTCAGAACATCTGGAATCTCCGCATCCTCAACATCCACGTCAACGCGGTCGTCTTTTGCTTCCACTTTATTGGGCTTCTGCGGACTATCCTCCGCAAGAAGATTACTTGGAAACGTAATTACCAGTGCGGCTACCAGCGCGACAAGATAAAAAACATTTGCTTTCATAATATCTCTGCCTCCATTCCTAGTTTTCTTCATGGACAGTGTCTTTCACTGGACGTTCCCTCGGGAAGCGATTGAAAAAAGTATGTCCCCCCATACAGCAGCGTTTATAAAGAGAAATATCCCCGAGAATTGCCCCTCATATTAATGTCGAACTTATTCTTCATAAAGCAGCTACTCCCGTCAATAAAAAAAAGAGGATTTTTACTCTAACGAACATTTTTTTTGCTTCCATAACATTCGCTTGCTATAGGTTCTCTGCCTGCAGACTTGAAACGCATCCTGGAATGCGATAGCATGTGATCATGACGAAGGAACATTTTTATTTTCATATCTTGGTGCTATGTATTTTACTTGCCGTGTCTTGCACCTCGCGCGATGCCTCGGCATACCGCCATGCATTGAGATTGCATGACGGCAAGGTGATCCCCTTCGCAGAGATGATCGACGACCTGAAGAACGCCGACATCGTTTTCGTCGGCGAAGTTCATGACAGCATGAGAGACCATCAGGCCGAACTCGATGTCATCAGTGCGCTTCATGAAAAAGACGTCCGTTTCGGCATAGGGTTCGAGATGTTCAGGGCCGACAGCCAGAAGGACCTCGACGAATGGAACGACGGAAAGCTCGATAAGGCGAAATTCGTCAGGGTCTATTACGACAATTGGCGAATGCCCTGGCCTTTGTACGGCGATATCTTCCTCTATGCGAGGAGTCATTCCATCCCGATGGTCGGACTTAACGTGCCCGATGCCATCTCCAGAAAAGTGGCCGCAACCGGATTCGCTTCTCTTACCCGGGAGGAATTGGCGCAGTTGCCGCCCGGCATAAGCTGTGATGTGGACCGGAAGTATATGGACTTCATCAAGAGAGTCTATGAGGCACATGGGGCGCAGAAGGACTCCTTCGTCCATTTCTGCGAGGCGCAGATGGTATGGGACAAGTCGATGGCATGGCACCTCCTCCGGTATATGAAAAAGCACCCGGGAGAGAAGATGGTCGTCCTGTCGGGCATCGGGCATGCGTGGAAGAGGGGAATTCCGGAACAGGTCAAACAGAGTTCCTCCTATGCATTAAGGATCGTGCTGCCCGCAGTGCCGGATGCGACGAAAAGGTCCTCGATCACTTCCGCAGACGCAGACTACATATTCATCGACTGACTGTTTCGCTCTTCTTAGGGAGGGAGGGACATGCGCAAAATGGTTTCCCTCCAACGGATTAACCTTGCCGGGCAAAGTTGCGCTTGCTCCGCCGCTATCAGGCTATAATAGTAGCAAATGGCAAAATCTCATACCGCTGAAAAAAGGCTCATCTGGAGTCTGGCTGTCACGCTGATCATCCTTGCCGGGGAAGTCGCCGGCGGCCTGCTCAGCAACAGTCTCGCGCTCCTGAGTGACGCCGGGCATGTGCTCACCGACGCCTTTGCGCTCGGGCTGAGCCTCGTTGCGGCGATGGTCATGAAGCGGCCGTCGGACTACCGCGCAACGTACGGCTACCAGCGCATCGGCCTTCTGGCTGCGCTGATCAACGGCGTCTCGCTGGTCGTAATGGCGATATTCATCTTCATGGAGGCATATTCGCGCCTCATCTCACCGCCCCGCATCGATTCCTCACTGATGCTGATCGTGGCTACGGCCGGTCTCATCGGCAACGTCGTGATGGCGTTTATCCTCAGCAGGGGACACAAGGACCTGAACATCCAGAGTGCGTGGCTCCATGTGCTCGGCGACACCGTCTCGTCGGTTGGGGTTATCGCGGCCGGCGTCGTCATACAGTTTACCGGCTGGGTGCTTGCCGACCCCCTTGCGAGCTGTCTCGTAGGAATGATGATCATCATCGGCGGCGGACGCGTCATCAAGGAGGCACTCTGGATATTTCTGGAACTCAGCCCGGCGGGTTTTCACGCCGAGGAGATCTCTTCTCTGATCGCCGAGATTCCCGGGGTTGTCTGCGTTCATGACGTCCACGTCTGGTCCATCGGTCACGGCATACCCGCCTTTTCCGGACACGTGCAGGTGAGCGACCAGAAAATCAGCGAAGCCGACGGGATAAGAAAGGATATCGAACACAGACTCTCCGACCTCGGCATCCGGCATTCCGTGATACAAATGGAGTGCGCGGAATGTGAAACGAACGCCACCTACTGCACCGTCAGAAGTTCGCAGCCGGCGCATCACCACTGAAATGCTGCACCGGGAATTTCTCATTGACAAAAAACCGGGCGTTGTCATAAAGTAAAATGTAAGTGAGCGCTAACATGTCTCTCCTATGCGCGCGCTGCACATTTTGGAAGCGTATATAAGGGATGAAGGAGAATTCGATGACACAAGGTCCAGGGTACGGGAAATCCAGCATGCTACCGGCGGGCTTCGTCGTCCTTGCCCTATCGGCGGCGCTTCTTGTTTCGTGTTCGAAAGGGAATTCAAGTCAATTACCGAAAAGGCCGAATGTCCCTGTCACTGTGGGGACGGTGACCCAGAAGACGGTCCCTGTACAGCTGACGGCGGTAGGAAACGTCGAAGCAGTTTCGACGATATGGTGAAGCACCAGCGTGAACTCGCGTCAATCGTGGCGAAAGACCCCAACGTGGATGCCTTCATGTCCGCGGTCGGCGCAAGCGGCATCAGCGTCGCCAATAACCAGGGCCGCATGTTCATGAGGCTGAAGCCTCGCAGCGAGAGGAAGCTCACGGCCGACGAGATCATACAGGAACTCCGGCCGAAGGTATCCACGGTCCCCGGCATCAGGATGTTCATGCAGAACCTTCCTTCGATCAGGATCGGCGGGCAGTTGACAAAAAGTCAGTACCAGTTCACGCTCCAGAGTCCCGATACCGGAGAACTATACCGCAGCGCCGTCGCCCTCGAGGCGAAGATGAAGGAACTTACCCAGTTGCAGGGCGCCCTGGTCAGGTTCCGGCCGATCATGATGACGACGATGGCGGCGCTGACGGGAACCCTTCCGATCGCGCTCGGCTTCGGCGCGGGGGCTTCCTCCCGCAGGCCGCTCGGACTTGCGGTGGTCGGAGGACTCATTTTTTCACAGCTCCTTACGCTGTACATAACACCGGTTGTTTATTACTATATGGACAGGATGCAGAGAAAGGTGAAGGAAATTTTCGGGATCGGAAAAAGGACGACTGCCGTAGAAAAGGGAGTGCAGGCGTCGTAGTTGCACGATGAATCACGAAGCCCCTTAGGGAGATAACGTTTATCGGAAAGTCTCCCTCTACGAGTCGTAGACCTTACCCCTGCCTATTGGCAGGCAGGCCTCTTTACCAAAGAGTCCCGAAAGCTTTCGGGATTTGGAAAAGGGAGGGCAGGAGGGATTTTATGGACAATGGTTTCATACTGTCGTACTCGTTAGTATATCTTGAAAGACAGGTCCCGGGAGGACATATTGTATGAACATGAAAAAGATCTTTTCCCTTATGCTGTTTATTGTGCTGGCTGTCCCTCTCAATGCCGGTGCTGAGGACATCATAAAAAAGGACGAACTGCTCAACCTGCAGCGGTGCGTCGAGATCGCGGTGATGAGGCATCCGACCATACTTGCCGGCCGGAACAACGTGAGCGCCAGCCAAAGCAGAGTCGGACAGGCTAAGTCGAATTATTATCCCCAGATAGACCTGTCCGGGGCATACAGCAGGATCAAGCCCATTACAGGTGCACAGCGCCTGGTTTCCACAGGAATCGACGGGACCTCGGCCGAAAATGTGACGAAAAGTTTCGACCAGTTCTCGGGCAGCGTTTCGCTCTCCCAAAACATTTACGATTTCGGGAGGACGAGTTCTCAGGTCGATATCCAGAAGTTCAACCTCGATGCGTCGCGCTCGAACCTCGAGACCACGATCGAACAGGTGGTCTTCGACGTGAAGCAGGCATATTACGGCGTGCTGCGGGCGCAGAGGAACAGGGTCGTTGCACAGGACACGGTGAAGCAGTTCCAGCTCCACCTCGATCAGGCAAAGGCGTTCTACGAGGTAGGGACTCGTGCCAAGTACGACGTCACCAAGGCCGAGGTCGACCTGAGCAATGCAAAACTGGCACTGATCAGGTCTGAAAACACGCTGAAGGTTTCGAAGGTAACCCTGAACAATACGATGGGGGTCCCTGACGCTCCCGACTATGCCGTTGAGGACAACCTCGCCTACGAGAAATACGAAATAGCGCTCCCGCAGGCGATCGAGACAGCATACAAAAACAGGCCCGACCTGAAGGCAGCTGTCGCGGCAAGCCGGTCTTTCGAAAGGTCCATCGACTTCGCGAAAACGGGCTACTATCCCGTCCTGACCGGCAACGCCCAGTATGACCGCTCAGATACCGTCTTTTTCCCTTCTGGTGAGGGCTGGAGCGCTGGGGTCGCCCTTACGTTCCCGATCTTCAATGGGTTCCTCACAAAAAATCAGGTCGAAGAGGCCAAGGCGAATCTCGGCGTGGCAAAGGCCAACGAAGAGACGCTCAGACAAAGCATCCTGCTGGATGTCCAGCAGGAGTACCTGAACCTGGTAGTAGCCGCAGAGAGTATCTCCAACACCGGACTCACGGTGAAGCAGGCGACTGAAAATCTCGATATCGCCAACGGCAGATATGCAGCCGGCGTCGGCAACCCTATCGAAGTCTCTGACGCCGAGGTATCGCTCGCCGTTGCGAAGACCGGGTATAACCAGGCGCTTTACGACTATAAGGTCGCGCGCGCGAGCCTCGAAAGGGCGATGGGTGTCCGTTAAGATGCCGCGGGCTTCTTACCAAGGGAGTTCATCAGTATGAATATATCTATCAGAAAATCCCTCCCATCCTCCCTTTTCCCCCGCACTCAGGCGGGTTCGCCGAGGAGAAAAAGGAAAGAAAATTGCCCCTCTTTGGCAAAGAGGGGAAGGGGAGATTCTATAATTTGTCATCTTTCCTATGTACGTCTCATTAAAAAGAGGATCCGGTGAAAAAGTCGATCGTGCGGACCGGGGTCCCCCTCCTCGTCCTTCTTTCGATTCTTGCGGCAGTCTTTCTCTATAACGCCCTCACAAAAAAACCCGCGACGACATTGCGGGCAACTGGCATCATCGACGGCGTGGAGGTGAATCTCTCTCCGAAAGTTGCGGGCAGGGTTTCGTGGATCTGCTGCATTGAAGGCGATGCAGTCAAAGAAGGACAGGTCGCCGTAAAACTGGAGAGCGGCGACGTGAGCGCATCGGTCGACCGGGCGGCGGCAGGGGTCGAGAAGGCGAAGGCTGACATAACAGCTGCATCCGCTGAGGTCTTAAGCGCCGAGGCTAACATGAAGGCCTCAGAGGCCGACATGAAGAGCGCCGCGGCGGACGTTGAAAAGGCCTTCGCGCAGATGGAGGAGTCAAAAAAAGAGATGGCCCGCGCGCAGGAGTTGTACAAGAAAGATTACATCTCGAAGGAGTCCCTTGACCAGGCGGTCGCGGCGTACGATATGAATGCCGCGGCATACAATTCCTCCAGGGAAAAGAGAAATTCGGCAGAGGGAAAAAGCAATGCTGCCCGGGCCCAGCTCAATTCCGCAGTGAGCCAGTTGCATGCCGCGCAGGCAGGCCTCAAGGAGGCCCAGGCGAACCTGGCCTTCTACAGGACAAAGCTGGAAGATACAATCATCAGGACACCCGTGTCCGGGACGGTCATCTTCAAGTCGATGGAGGCGGGCGAGACAGTGAGCCCCGGGGTTACGATCATGACGATAGTGGACCTGCAAAGCCTTTATGCGAGGACCGATATCGACGAGACGAAGATCGGCGGAGTAGTGCTGAACAGCCCTGCCACAGTCACTGTAGACGGATTGCCGGGCAAAGTTTTTAAGGGCAAAGTTTCGGAGATAGGACGCTACGCGGAGTTCGCAACGCAAAGAGACGTGGTCCGCGGCAGAGAGGACATAAAGACCTTCCGGGTGAAGGTGAGCGTAGAAGATCCTGAGGGTCTCCTGAAGCCCGGGATGACCGTCGAAGTCGCGATACCGCTGAAAGGTTGATGCCCGGTTGGCGGAGCAGAGTACTATGCAAGAGCAAAAGGCCATCACCGTATCGGAAATCACGAAGAAGTTCGGGAATATCACCGCCGTCGACAGCGTGAGCTTCGAAGTGGATCGGGGCGAATTCTTCGGATTTCTCGGTCCCAACGGCGCGGGGAAGACGACCCTCATCAGGATGCTCACCACCCTTCTGAGGCCCACGGGCGGCCGGGCTGTGGTTTCGTGCTGCGACGTCGTAAAGGACCCCACGGAAGTGAGGAAGCATATCGGCGTGGTCCCCCAGGCGATGACAAGCGACCTTGATCTTACGGCCTACGAGAACATGGACATTTACGGCAGGTTCTATGGCATCCACGCTAAGGAAAGGAAAGAGCGGATCGCATACCTCCTCGACATGGTAGGACTCACTGCAAGGGCGAACGACCTTGTCGCCACATACTCGGGAGGCATGCGAAGGAGACTGGAGATCGCCCGCGTCCTTGTGCACAAGCCGGAACTGCTTTTCCTCGATGAGCCGACTATCGGCCTCGATCCTCAATCAAGGCGCGTCGTCTGGAATTTCCTCGAGAAACTCATCGGCGGCGATTCGATGACAATATTCCTCACAACCCATTACATGGAAGAGGCCGAGGCGCTCTGCAACAGGGTCGCCATTATCGATACCGGGAAGATCATCGCGCTCGGCAGCCCGGCGGAGCTTAAGGCGCAGATACCCGGCAACGACGTTATCACGCTCGCGGTGGAACACCCGTCGGAGGAAATTACCGCGGCGATCGAAACGCTGTCTTTCGTCCACAAGGTCAAATCCGAAGAAGGGTCCGTCAGGGTCTCTGTCGACAGCGGGGCAAAAAACCTGCCCGCCCTCATCGATGAAGTAAGATCGGCAGGGGGCAAGGTCCTCTCGGCGACGGTCCATGAGCAGTCCCTCGAGGACGTCTTCATATACTACACTGGGAAGTCGATCAGGGAAGAGGAGGCAAAGAAGGTGAGCTTTTTCGTCGGCGCCGGCATCCCGCAGAAATTCGGACGATGACGATAAACATGCTTCAATGGGCCAGGTATTTTGTAGGGGCAGACCCATGTGTCTGCCCGATGCAAGGGCGGCCACACAGGACCGCCCCTACACCCTTGAATCCCCGAACCTTGTTATTGGAAGCGACGGCAACATGATACGCCTGCTGGCCGTCATAGAAAGGGACCTGAAGAAATTCAGGAGGAACCCCGTGGTGCTCGGAATGAGCATCCTCATGCCTATCATCTACCTCTTGATCCTCGGGAATTCGTTCCAGGGAAAACTCACCTCCCTTCCCGTCGCAGTCGTCAATCACGATACAGGTCCCTTCGCCAAGCGCGTCGTTGAAAACCTGACGGCGATCGCCGCAGGTCCGCAAACATTCCGCCTTGTCATCATGCAGGACGACAATAAAGCGGTCGAGGGCGTGAGGAATGGCCGTTATAAGGCCGCCCTCATCATACCGGAGGATTTCGACACAAGGGTGACGCTGAAAGGCCGGCCCGAGGTCGGTCTTTTCCTCGACAACACCGATGGCATATCGGCCGAGACTATACGCAATCTGGTCAGTGCGGCCCTCGGTCCGATTCATGACGAATATGTGCCGATACGGGAGAAGACTACCGGGGTCCTCATCAGGGACGTCAACCTATACCCGAAGGTCGACTATTATCAGTCTCTCGTACCCGGCGTCGTGATCATGGCAATATTCCTCGGGACGCTGACGACCGGCGCCTTCAATCTCGTCATGGACAGGTTCATGGGGATAGACGAGAGCTACCTCCTCACTCCGCTCTCCAAGAGCCATATCGTCGCCGGGCTGATCATAAGCGGCCTCTCTATCACGACGGTGATCGCGACCCTGATTTTTGTGGTGAGCGTCCTGATCACGGGAATACCCTTGTCAAGAGGGGTCCACCAGTGCGTTTCCCTCTTCATCATCATCGTGCTGACGACGCTCTGTCTCCTGAGTCTGATGTTCCTTATTTTAGGACGAGTCGGGCATCCGAGGATCGTAGGCATCCTGAGCGGATTTCTCAATGTCATCCTCTTCTTCCCGAGCGGAGCGGTCTATCCGGTGGCAAGCTTTCCGGGATGGCTAAGGTCTTTTGCGAAGATTAATCCCGAGGCCTACGCGGTCGATGCGCTGAAGTCGGTCCTTTTCAAAAACGCGGGACTTGCAACCATTTCGGGTGACATCGCCTTTCTCGCGCTCTTTACCGCAATCATGATGACCCTTTCGATCATTACATTCAAAAGGACGCTCTGATGGAGCGCCTGGCAAGAGACAAAAAGAAGCCCCGGGGGGCCAGGGCTATAAGGAGGGAGCTATATTGATTTTAAGTATACGATCCCATTATTAAGAAACCATTAACATCTGATTAATAAATTTTCATTATCCGGAGAACGGCAATTATTCGCGCAAAGGCGCAAGGATCGCAAAGAAATTCCAAAACTTATGATGATAATTAGTGTTTGTCCATAAAGTAAGAAGTTGTCATCCTCGGGCCTGCCTGCCGGCAGGCAGGCTTGACCCGGGGATCCAGCGCATCTTGAAAATACTGGATTCCCGCCTAAGGACTGCGGGAATGACGAACAGGAAAAGAGAGTTTATACACAGACTCTAATTATATTCGCCAATCAGGTGGATCGTTCGGTTTGGCAACTGCCTGATTTTACTTTGCGCTCTTCGCGGTCTTTGCGCGAGGATACTTTTTTGTGGATTATTACTTTTTCAGTTTCGGGGATTTATATATGGAAGACCTTTTTTACATAGCGGAACAGTTCGCGGTCGACGGCAGGATTGCCGACATCCGTGAATTAGGGAACGGCAACATCAATGACACCTTTTTGGTAATGCTGGATGCCCGGACGGAAAAACATTTCATCCTGCAGCGTATCAACACGCGCGTTTTCGTTGACCCTGAACTTGTCATGCACAATATGCGCATCGCAACCGAACATATGCGCAGCCGCCTGGAACTGAGGCCCCCCGGCAAGAGCCGCAGATGGGAGATTCCGGCCGTGCTCCTGACGCGTGATGGGAGAGCTCATCTGCGCGGCTCCGACGGTTCCTTCTGGCGCGGCCTCAGCTTCATTGAAGGCTGCAGGTCTTTCGAAACGATCAGTGATGAACGGCATGCAGAAGAGGTCGGATATGCGCTCGGCATGTTCCATACCCTCCTCAGCGACCTGCTTCCCGACAAACTGGCAGACACGCTCGAAGGGTTCCACATAACTCCGCGATACCTCCGCCACTATGACGAGGTGCTTGCACGGCACAGTGCGCCGGGATCGCCGGAAATTGATTATTGCGTGCGGTTCGTAAACGATAGGAGTAGATGGGCGCAAGTCCTTGAGGACGCAAAGAAAAGAGGCAGTCTCCCCCTTAGGCCTATCCACGGCGATCCGAAGGTCGACAACATCATGATTGACGCAGTCACGGGACAAGCAGCCGGCATCGTCGACCTGGATACGGTCAAGCCTGGTCTTGTCCACTATGACATCGGCGACTGCCTCCGTTCAGGCTGCAACCGGTCGGGAGAAGAGACCATGGCATGGGAAGAGGTTGTCTTCGATACGGATATTTGCCGGGCCATCTTCCGGGGTTATCTGGCGGACGCCCGGAGGTTCCTCACGGAGGATGACTTTGCCTACCTTTACGATGCGGTCCGTTTGATCGCATTCGAGCTCGGGTTGAGGTTCTTCACAGACTTTCTGGAAGGCGATGTCTATTTCAAGGTCAAACAGCCGGAACACAATCTTGTCAGGGCGCTCGTGCAGTTCAGGCTCGCCGGAAGCATCGAATCGCAGGAGGCGGCAATCCGCAAGATCATCAGGGACTTGAGATGAGGCGTACGAGCTTTTCCTTGGTGCCTTTTCCGGCAGCCGGTCTTCCGCCCGGCATCGAGATCACCGGCAGCGCTGGAAGAGATGCCGAAAGGTTGACTGTCCGGTACGATCTCAGGGGGCCGCTGACGCAGCTCGTAATCCCGGCCCCGGCGGATATGCCGGCCCGACGGGGTAAATTATGGGAGGACACCTGTTTCGAGTTCTTTCTCTGCCCGAAGAATTCCGATAGCTACTGGGAGTTCAATCTTTCGCCTGCCGGCCATTGGAATGTCTACCGGTTCAGCTCCTATCGCCAGAGGATGCAGGAGGAGCCTGCTTTCGCATCACTCCCCTTTTCCGTAGAGGTCCGGCCGGATGTTCTGAGGCTTTCCCTGGAACTCGATCTCACTACAATCGTCCAAAGAGATCGAACCTTCAGCGTCGGCATCTCGGCAGTCATCAAGCTGGCCGACGGCAAAATTACCTGCTGGGCGCTCGCGCATCGCGGCCCTGAACCGGACTTTCACAGGAGAGACGGTTTTATTCTCGAGCTTTGAAGGTGCCTCGGAACATTGCAAATGAAACCTCGCGGAATCTCATGTATGATTGCCGATTAAGTCCATTCGACAGCAAGCCATTCACGAGCGGCTGTCCTCTTTATCAATGGAATGATGTACGGAGTATCAGTCAGACCTCAGCCTGCTCTCCCGGAAGCCTCCGTCAGCAAGTCAATACCCGCCCATATCGATGGACACTTCTCTTTTGACATACTTCTCATCTTCGACATGAGACTCCGTGTACTCAATGGCGATCTTCTTCTCGTCGTTCCATCTTATCGACTCGAGGTTGCCGACGCCGTTGATGACGAATATTGGCTCCCTCATCGCCACCATGTTCCTGTTGGAGAGGTCGTATACTTCAATATCCTGCTGACCAACCCAGCCGACTGTATATATCGCAAGATATCTTCCGGAGGGCGATATCTCCATAGGCCGGCCTCCTGCCTCGAATACTTTAGCTCCCGTGATATCGATGACCTTGACTGCCATGCACCCTGACCCGCAGCCGTAGGTATGTATAATGTCGTTCTTCCGGTTCCATCTCACCTCTCCGCCGAAGCCGAGGACGATATCCTTGACCGGCTTAAGCCTGCTTACGTCATAGACAGTCAATACACGGGGCGGTTTGGCCTCATGCCAGACGAACACGTACCTCCCGTCAGGAGAAGCAGCATAGGAGTATATACGCTGAGGCAGTTTGAATGCTGTCAGGTTCTGCCACACAGTGCCCTGCAAGACGAAGACATCCCTGACGCCGTCTCTGCCTTCCACTATCTTCGGGGATGGCGCAGCCGACTCGCGAACAGGCTGCCCGGCATCCACAGCGGACAGGTGCAGCAACAGACTCGCAACTAAGCCGAGCACGACCCCCGACAAATGACAGGGCAACATCCCTATTTCCGTCCTGAACGTTGTCAACAATCCCCCCTTTCCCTGTGACAGGCGGCCCCTCCCTAGCCTCGGCACGTATACCTCACCGAATATATGCCCGGCACCGGTCCTTCACCCATGCGATGGCCCTTAAAGAGACAGACGCACTCTTCCCCGACCATCACCGCCCATACAACCATCTGCGAACCATCACAGTATTCGTCCGTAACATAACCGACGAGGCTGGCCGGCTGACCGGCAGAGGGCTGCAGGTCATAGCCGGCATCCTGACATGCAACCTGTTTCAGGCCCCAGTTGGCGTCGGTAACAAAATCGCCCGGGAGATTCACCCCGGCTTCACCATAGACCCCGCGTATCTGGATGTCCCACGCAGCCATTTCGCGAGCAGCGGAGGCCGGCATGCTGACCGTCGAATTATCTGACCCGCAGGAAACAACAGAAAATAATGCGAATGTGATAAGAAAGACCACACCGAGACTCAGGTATTTAATCCTGACATTGCCCGGTAGTAATATTTTCTTCACTCTTCGATCCCCCTTTTCCCCATATTTGACAGCTATATATTTCTACCAGTAATCCGCGATTTTAATCAATAGATAAATGTTGGTACGGGGAAAAGAGAACAGGCTACTTTACCCTAACGTTGCATAAAGTGTGTGTATTTAGGCCGTCCCGCAGTCTTTAGGCGGGAATCCATTCTTAAGAAAACATGGATGCCCGACTGAGAACCTCGGGCATGACGGAAAAAGAACTATGACCTG
>JAJZPM010000077.1 GCA_021811105.1 Nitrospirota bacterium
TTGCCCACATGCCAATTGTGGATCGTTCTTCCTGTGATAACATTATTGGGGCTGCCGTTCTGCTCATATATTCACTATACATAAGATTCACCATATTGTAAAGCTATTTATGAGACACTACACTAGCAGATAATAAACCGTTGTATATGTATGGAGGCACTCCGCAAAAGTCGTATGTTTTCCCTTTAACAAATGTAATTTTCATTCTCAGGGATTGCTCATCATAGCCGACAGATCCAATTGCTAGTGAGTTGACGCGAATCATCTCCACGTTTTATCTCCTTTCCTACCTCACCATCTTGTGCCTCAAATATATGGTGCATGCACTGGCCACTTGTTTTTGGAAGCCACTCTCCCATGCTATATTTCTTCTATGCTCTCAATCTCTTTTCCCTTGTCGCGTTCTATCCCTTCAACTTCAAACGCAATTTCCCTTGCCCGGTTACGAAGCTGCACACGCGTCTCAATAACGCGACGTGTCTCATCGGCGATTCTTTTCCGAATCTTGGCGTCCTTCGGTATCGGCAAAACAACTTCAAACAAGCGCTTGCCCAATGTGTCGATAATATCCTGAGTGAACTGTTTGGCCTTGATCTGACGCTTCACGGTCGGAGCGTTCAGACAAGCAAAGAGAAGCCACGGATCAATGTCTTGTTTCGCCAATACTCGAATCCGGTAGATATGGCTCTGAAAGAGCATTGGAACGTCGCTCTTCGTGACGATTGCTGTCGTCCCGATCAGATAGGTGCCGTCGCGCACCAATAGAATATCGCCCGGCTCGACATCTATCCGTCCTCGATACTCTTCATAAACCGCCTGACTGACTCCGTGTTTGAAATCCGCTTTGATCTCCCAGTTGGACAAATCCGACGTCCTGATAAACGGAATGTGCCCCGTCCCATAGGCCATCTTGCCGATCTCGACACCGGTATCTACGGATACTTTCTTGTCATCCACAAGATCGCCCAGCCTTACCAAGGCGTGCGTTTTCTTAAGCCGCTGCAAATCGCGCGTAATCTCAGGGTTGTAGTATTTCGGCACCAAAATGTGGTTCTGGATCTTGTCGGAGCGCAGAACAAATCCAAGATGATCTTGGACCCTGCCGCCTTCCAACATAAGCTGCCGGTATCGTCCGGTGATCTCCGGCACATCATCAAGCAGTTCCATTTCTCCTCGTGCGTTCTTTCGCATAGTCGGATTGCCTCGGGAATCATGGCCACACCACTTAGCCTCGGCCATGAAGACATTATAAGGTTCCGTTGTTTTTTCTTTGGCTAAAAGCAATGTGCAAACCTTTGTGTGTGTGCCGCCCTTCCCGCTCGTTTTGAACAATGACTCGGGCATCGTTATAACGGCAATCAACCGGGTATTTTCGAGAAGATAAGAAATAACGTACTCGTAAGACGGATTACCCAGTATGCTTTCAGGCATAACGATACCCATACGCCCGCCCGGCTTCAACAACTGAAGGCAGCGTTCGAGAAATAAAAGCTGCGGCGGCTGATCTTCATGAATAGTAGACGTTTTCTCAAACTGCCCGGCTGCCTTATCCCACCTCCACTTATAGCCGAAATCATACTGGGTCAGGACAGACTCGCCCTTGACAACGATCTTATTACCGAAAGGCGGATTGCTCATCACGATATCGAGTACACCAAGTCTTGCCTTCTCCCTGAGGCCGTGCGGCCATTCCTCCGGCCGGTTCAGCGAATTCGCGCAAAACACGCCGCCGCGGCCGTCGCCCACGAGTGCCATATACGCCTTGCAGACCTTGGCAAGGAATGCGTCCTTGTCAACTCCGCGAAAACAGTCCGTTGCAACTTCGACCTCCCTCTTAAAGAGTTGCTTTTCGGTCCAGCCTTTGCGTTTCGCCTGCAGACGGAACTGCGTCCAAACATGCTCAAGCGCGCCGATAAGGAAGCCCCCCGAGCCGCAGGCAGGATCGATGATCTTTTCGCCGGGCTTGGGATCGAGGATTTCGACCATCATCTTGACAACGTTGCGCGGGGTGAAGAACTGGCCTTCGGCCCCACGAAGGGCCGGGCCGATGAAGACCTCGAAGGCGTCTCCGATAGCGTCGCGATCTGCATCCATGACACAGTAGTTCTGGAGTTCGCCGACAACGTAGCAAAGACTGTCCGCGTCGAGGCTGATCGTATCGTTCTTGTCGAAAACGTCTTCATAGGTCGCGGTCTTCACGCGCTCAAAGAGCTGAAGTACGCGTTCGCGTACTGCCTCGGGCTCTTCCCCGACGCCCGCCCGAAAGGTCACAGTTTCATCCCGGTCGGTCTCCTGCTCGTCGAGAATCTTACAAAACAGAATGTTGATGATCTCCTGGGCCAACGCCTCGTCGCGGGTGATTCCGGTTGTCATGCCGGCAAGGTGGTTGCGCAGGTCGCGAAAAACAGCCCTTAAATTGGAAGGCTTCTTGAGGTCCTTGCGACTATATAGCCCGATGTCCTCGATCCGTTGGCCGTGACGGGGAATGTTAGGCAGAGGCGTATACGTGCGGGAGCCGTCCTTGTGATGGATCTTTCGCAAATATTCATGCTCGTCACCGTTGAACCAGACGCCGACTTCGGCCGGGGACATGTCCATGTAAAGCTTGAGCTGTTCTTCGCCGTCCGTGCGGTATCGTTTTTTACACTCAGCCACCATGAACAATTCGCCTTCTGTCTTCTTGGACTAACGAAAAACCGCGATATCAACTGGGTAAGATTTGTCCACGTCCGACGGCCTCTTCCTTACTCGGTATTGGGGCCGCGTCTGGACATGAGACTTCGGATAACCATAATCCTCAACCAAGCGACGTGAAAGCACCTGGACAGCCTCTACCTCCTCAGGCGTTGCCTTGACCGGCTCATTGCTGATAAAGTCGTAGATGTAGCCGACCTTCAATTCATCATCCTTGGTCTTCCTTCGCATGCCTGCCCTTTCTTATATTCAATTGATTCAATTGAACCACATATTACAGCCTTTGTCAAGGATAAAAAGCGAGGCTGGATTACACTTCCGGCAAGATGATACTTATTTGCGCGCCCGGGAAGAAAGTAAGGTCGCTCCTCTTTTTTCGCCTTCCAAACATTGCATTGAGATACCGCTTCGCTGTTCCGGACCGAAGCGTCAGCATTCCATCGCACTCTTCGATAAACTTTCGCACTGCCACAAGTCCATGCCCGCGACCTTCATCAGCATGCCTTGACACCCCTTTTAGAAGCGCCATATCGATTGCTTCTATATCACTTGAGAATGGGAAACGTTCAGACAACGACTTTCTGAACCCCATGCCAATGTCCATAACTGCGATTTTCACGATGTTCTTCTCCATGATTTTCCAATGGTATTTCTGAATACCCACAAACCCCCTGTACTCGCTGTGTTCGACAATATTCTGGCAGACTTCGGAAAGTGCTACGATAAAACCGTTGATTGCCCGTTCGTCATAATGGAGATGTCTCTGGAGAATCCATTGGGCGCGGTCTTTGACCCTGCCGACGATAAAATGTATGTCGTCGGATTTTTCTATTGGCGTGATCTCAAGAAGAACGTCGCTTTCGGAACTTCTCAAGTATTTTATCTTAACCGGTTTAATTGCAGGATCCAAAATAAAATATCTTCCGGCAAACTTAAAAAAATCCATCCTTTCGAGATACTTAAGGACTTCTTCGCTTTCAGGCAGACGAAGATTCTTCGCCTGCACCGCCTCAGCCTTCAAGAATTCCCCCAGTTCGAGGATGGCAATCATGCCAAATGGATCAATAAACTTCATTTTTCGAAGGTCTATGACGGACGATCCAAGAAATATCTCAATCGCCTGTTCAAAGCTATCTTCTGTTAACTGATCCATAAAGATAATTCCCTCATCATACCAAATATCCCGTCAAATACACGATCAGCGGGAGCGTGAGAAAAAAAAGGGCCGTGGTAACGACGATCAGGAAAGCCGCGAGGGAGACGTCGAGCCGGAACCTCGATGCAACCAGGAGCGCAATGATCATTGTCGGCATGGAGCCTTCGACCACGCATGCCGCGAGCGGCTCGCCCTTCAGGCCGAGAACCCCTCCCGCGAGAAACGCCACCAGCGGCACTATCAGAAGTTTCATAAATACAGCCGGCAAGGCGATAATAGCGTGTTTCACCTTCGGGAGAGAAAGGGCCAGCCCCACGCTGAAGACCATCAGCGGTACCACCGTATCGCCGAGCATGCCAAGTGATTTCAAGAGCAACCCGGGGACCGGGACAGCGGCCAATTTGAGGCCGAAACCTACTATGATTCCCCATATCGGCGGAAGCGTGGCGATTGTTTTCACCGACTCTCCGACAGTCGTCCCCCGTCCTTCCCCGTACCTCGACGCAAACGCGGCACCGAAGATCCAGAGCACCGGGGTGGCGGCAAGCAGATCGTAGAAAAGCGCATATTTCGCAGCCTCACTTCCGTACAGACCGGTAAGTACGGGCAGGCCGAGATAGAGCACATTACCGAAGGTCGCGCCGATCACTAAAATCCCTTTTTCTGCCGGAGCGATCCGCATTCTTTTTTCGAGCAGCGTATAAAGTCCCAGCGAAAACAGAAGAGAAACAAGAGTCGTCATCCACGAGGCTACAGGCACGAGGAAGAGCCGCGCGTCTATGCGTGCCGTGTACACCGCCTTGATGCACAGGGCCGGAAGAAAGATATTCAGGACCGCCGCATTGATGGCAACACGAACGCTTTCCGCGTCCACGCCGGCAACTCGCAGCCTTTTAAAAACAACGCCGGCAATAATGATCAGCCCGAAGGGTAGCAGCACCTCATACATCTACCGATTATACAAAGAAACGCCGGGATATCGCATGCGCAGGATAAATTGCCAAGATAATCTTAACATTGCAAAAGCCATCTCAGAAAAGAGGCAGAGGCGACGAAAAATGTCTTGCCCGCAACACCTTCAAGCCCATTACCAAGGCCAGCCAACTATATTCAAAACAATTCTCAGACTTCGAGTATGCATTTATGTGAATCATAATTAATCTTGTTGTCATGGCAAGGATTTTTCGGCGCCTCTGCCTCTTTTCTGTACTGCTGACGAAATAATTACGCGTGCGGTTAACCCAGGATCTCGGTCCCGACGCCCTCTTTCGTGAAAATCTCGAGCAGCAGGCAATGGGGGACCCGGCCGTCTACGATATGCGTCTTTCCCACGCCGTTCAAAATGGCATTCAGACAGGCCATCACCTTCGGTAGCATTCCGCCCGATATCGTACCGTCTTTCACCAGTTTGTCTATCCGTGCCTTCTTAATCGTCGAGATAATATTTCCCTTAGCGTCGAGCAGCCCCGGAACGTCCGTCAGCAGCATGAGTTTCTCCGCCTTGAGCGCCGAGGCGATCGAGGAGGCGACGAAATCCGCGTTGATATTCAGCGTCTCGCCGTTCGGGCCGGCGCCGATCGGTGAGACCACCGGAATAAAGCCGCTCCGATCGAGGCCTTCTATGACCGAGGGGTCAACCGAGGTCACCTCACCGACCAGCCCGAGGTCAACGATCTCCTCGACGCCGGTTTCAGTGGTGGCTTTCTTTATCACCTTTTTTTGTGCCCGCAGCAGGTTTCCGTCCTTCCCGCTCAGACCCACTGCCTTTCCGCCATGCCGGTTGATAAGGGATACGATCTCCTTGTTGATCAGTCCGCCAAGGACCATCTCTACGATGTCCATCGTTTCCCGGTCGGTCACCCGCTGCCCGCTCACGAACTCCGGTTTCTTGCCCATCCGCTCCATCGTGGCCGATATTTTCGGCCCGCCGCCGTGGACGATGACGGTGCGTATGCCGATATAATTCAGCATCACCACGTCCTTGGCAAAAGTCTCCTTGAGTTCTTCCTTCGTCTGGGCCGCACCCCCGTATTTGATGACAAAGGTCTTGCCGTAGAAATTCCTGATGTAAGGCAACGCATCGACAAGTATTTCGGCCTTCTTGATGATCTCTTCCATCATTCCTTTTTCCCAAAGCAGGGGATGCACAGTAATCTGCCGTCCCTGATCCTCACCCCGGGCTCTGCAACCTTCTCTCCGCAGCCCTCGCAGACGACACTCCGGTAGATCTCAGCCGCCGGGGGGAGTTTCTCGCTCCCCTTCCTCACCGCCAAAAGTTCCCTTTCATCAGCTTCCAGGATGTACCGGATTCTCGATGCCTTCCGGTCATGAACAAACTGCAGAACCTTCTTCGAACGGTCTCCCTTCGAGTATTTCTCCCAAACCGCCTTCTCCTCTTCTGTTTCGGCAGGCCTCTTCCAGTCTACCGAAATCCGGATGCTCTTGCCGGACGGCCGCCGGAGAAACGTGTACACCTGCTTTCCGTAATCCCTGAAAATGAGATTGCCCTTTCCGAAGGTGCAGCCGGTCATGACCTGGATTGCGTCGACCGCGCAGGAGTTGTTCTCGACGATAGCAACAAGTTCTTCGTCTTCAGCGCGCCCTTTGAATTCCCTCAGCACCCTCAGGGAAACCCTGTACCCCAGCGCAAGGCCGGGACATGAATGACCATGAAATTCCACTACCTCATCGTATGTTTTCATATAGGAATTTTACCTGAAAAAGACATTTTTTTATACCGCACCTATTCTTCGACTATCTTATAAGAGAAGCCGATCTTTGCCACGCCCTCAAGCGTCGCCTTAACCGAACAGTATTTGTCCATCGAGAGTTGAACAGCCCTTTTTACGGCAGCATCAGACAGGCCCCTGCCCCTGACGACGTACTCGATATCGATCTGCGTATATTTATGAGGATATTCCTCGGCCATAGTCCCGCTGACATGGATATCGAGCCCGGTCAACCGCTCTTTCTTCTTTTTGAGGATAGAGACGATATCCATGCCGGAACAACCGCCGAGCCCCATAAGCAGGAGCTCCATCGGCCTCGCTCCGGAGTTGCGCCCGCCGAATTTTTCCTCGCCGTCCATTATTACGGCATGGCCGGAATCCGCCTCCGCGACGAACTGAAGACCGCTTATATAGGTGATCCTCGCCTTAGTCATGGTTGTTCCTCCTTCGGTTTTCCGGTTAATTTATACCACGGGCACGCTCTTGTCAACCCTGTCGCTGCATACGTCGAGAGCAGACATGCTGAAAACACCATGGAATCGGCAAGAATTAGTCCTGATTCACGCAAACGCAGAATTGGCGTACGGTGGTTTCCAGGATAGGTCCTATTAGAGGGGCCATGTACTTTAATGGACAGCCGCGACTATGGCTGCTTTTCATCACGTGCGCTCTTTCTTTTCAACGTGTATTTCAACTGCAAGGTTTATTTAAGCATATCGGCGTTGTAGGATAATGAAGGCCGCGTTAAGTCATTTTAGTAGTTCAGATATTTCGCATTCATGAAAATCCCAAAAAATCAAAATTGATAATATAGCACACATAGACACCAAAAAAAACCTGTCACTTCTGACAGGTGACAAAAGGCAAAAGATCGTATATGATCCGACAATTGAATAAAAAGAACGTCCCTTTGAGATGAAAAAAAATAACCGTAAGCTTCTACTTTAAGGAGAATTGAATGGATTCGAATTATTTGATTTTGGGAAAGGGGGCATCATGAAAAACCATAAGGCTCTTAAATGTTTTGTCGTATCCTTGCTGCTCATCGGGTTTATGGGTCTCTCCTTTAGCGACCGTTTTACATCGGAGACATATGGTAAAACAGAGAGAGAAGTCGAAAAGAATTACCAGACGCTTGCAATTGACCTACAGTCGGACAGGGTCTTTGCGGCAACGGACGATGAACGGGGCGTCGCAGTCATCGACGCAAAGACAGGGAATGTCCTCGCCACGGTCCTTGCCGATTCCGATATCAAGGCTCTCGCAATCGACGAACAAAGAAGAATCCTTGCTGCGACCGATGAGCATAACGTCTACCTTCTTTCGCTCGACACCCTGAGTGTAACCGCTACGATCCCCCCGACCGAAGAACCCACTTCCCTTTCCATCGACCCCGCACTGGGAATAATGGTCGTAACAACCGACGACGATAAAGCCGTCGCGATAGACATGAGTACATATGCGGTCATCAAAGAGATCCCGATATCCGACAAGCCTGTCTCCACGGTCATAGACCCGGCGCTTCATTTGGCGGTGATTGCCCACCAGACATGGGGCGTAGGAGAAGAAAAAGAAGAAGCCGGGCCGGGTACAAGAGACAACGTCACTGTGCTTGACCTCACAACCCTTTCCGTGGCGAAGACCCTCCAGGCCGGAAAAGAGCCCGTTCAGGCTGCCGTCAACCCATTAATCCATGAGGTGTCGGTGGCCAATTCAAAGAGCGATGACATAACCGTCATAGACCTCAATACCCTTACCGTGAAAAACACCATTCCTTCCGGTAGGCATCCGGCCGCGCTTTCCTATAGCGAATGCGCAAACGCCCTCGTCGTCGCAGGAGGCAAGGGCAAGTCATGGGTGCAGGTTATCGACACAGGGGCCGGAACTGTCAGGGCATCTTACGCATTCGACGACAAGATTGAAGACGTAAAGGTTCACTCCTATATAAACAGGGCATTTTTGGCGGGGGACAAAGGGCTAAGCACGATAGACCTGCCAAACCCCTTGCCTGTCCTCACGTCCTTAACGCCTGAGACCGCCCTTCGGGGAGGCGGGCAGGCCGACATTACGATATACGGCCAGGGACTTCTCGAAACCACCGGGATAGACCTTAACGGCGTAAAAGCCGCATCAGCGTTTCCGGGCTGCGGAAGCGTTCGGGTGACGGTCCCCGGATCATATCTTCAGCAGACTGGAGACATCGAGGTAAAGGCTGTCGACCCTGCTCCCGAAGGTGGAGCATCGAACCTCCTTTACCTTCACGTTATAAACCCTGTTCCGACAATCACGGGGCTCGACCCCGCAAGCGCAACTGCCGGCAGCGCTGCGCCCCTTGCCGTCTCGGTCTTGGGCATCGGCTTCTTTAACGACACGACCATCACCGTAAATGGAGCGCCGAGGGCGTTCACCCTCGTAAGCCAGACGAAAATTCAAATAGAACTGACGTCGGCAGACCTTGAATATGGCAGATATCTGGAAATTGCCGCATCGAACCCTCCGCCGGGAGGAGGGCTCTCCAATAATGCGCAATTTACGGTCCTTAACCTGGGTTCAACTCTCTCATCCATGAGCCCTGTCTCGGTGGTTGCGGGAAGTCAGGATTTCACTTTGGCCCTCACGGGAGACAGCTTCGTAAGGACCTCCACTATCAGCTTTAACAATCAGCTTTATCCTATAAGATATGTCAGCAAAACGCAGATAGAAACGACGATATCAGCAGATGCCGTAAAAACCGAAGGAAACTATCCCGTCAAGGTGGTCAATCCTTCACCCGGAGGTGGAGAAAGCGCGCCTTTGACTTTCATTGTTAATCCTCCGCTTGAGATAACGATAACATCGCCTGCCAGCGGCGGTTCCATCAATAAGGCCGTGACCGTGGTAAAAGGAACCTTCAAGTCCGACACAAATGATATCGGCGTTTTGGTGAACGGCATTCCGGCTGAAGTCAGGGGCAGGGAATGGGTTACAAACGGGATACCGCTCAAGATTGGCACAAACACAATCACCGCAAAAATTACAGACAGCTCAGGCAATTCAGCCAATGCGGCGATTACCGTCAATACGAGCGATACAACCCAGCAGGTCAAGCTCTCTTCAAACATAACGAGCGGCATTTCGCCGATGAGCGTGACTTTTTCCGTCTCCACGGAAATGCCCAATCCGGTGGTCAGTTATCAAATGGATTTCGACGGCGACGGGACAATGGACTATACGGGGGCCGCTTTCGAAAATATGAGCTTCACGTATACGGCGGAAGGCGCCTATTATCCCACGGTAACGGTCACAGACAACCAGGGGAATGTGTACGCCGACAAGAGAGTTATAACCGTGCTCGATAGGCCTGAAATAGAGGCGTTGTTGAAAACGAAATGGGAGGGGATGAAGGGGGCGCTGGCAAACGGCGATATTGAAAAAGCAGTGGGATTTTTTGCCGAGGATAAAAAAGATATGTATCGCTATAACTTTACTCTGATGGCTTCTATTTTGCCGACCATAATTAAGGACTTAGGAGAAATGCACCTCGTGAAAGTAACTGATGATGTCGCTGAAGCTGAAATGTCGGCGGTCCAGGACAAGTCTGAATATTCCTTTTATGTCGAATTTGTGAAGGATTCCAATGGTGTTTGGCAATTAAGATTTTTCTGAGAGGAGGACAACCTATGAAAAAAAACTTTGCCTTCATGCTTTGTTTGACGGCAGCAGTAACAATTTGCGGTCTGTTGTCAGAAACTTACGCAATACCTCTCTCGTTCGATAAGATTTTAATTAAACCCATTATCGAGGGCAAGGAGGTTGCCGGGATCAGGTTGGGGGACAACGAAGCAACACTTGAAGGCGTCATCGGCAACTTGCCGCTTAATGCAGAGATACACTCCGAATCTGAAAAGACCCTCAGCTATGGCAACATGACCGACGAAGGCGGTATCGGCATCAACGTTTTCATTAAGAATGGAGTCGTGATTGGGGTGGAAGTGATCTCAAGGCCTATTTTATCAAGAGGGCACCTCTACGAAGGCAAGACCCAAAGAGGCTTTTCCTTCGGGGATTCTATAGCCAGGATAAATGCCTTATATGGAAAGGCATATAAAATATTTGGCAATAAAATGTTCTGGTATAAGAAAAAAAGAAGGAATCATTTTCGAATGCGTAGGTTGGGATGATGCACCGAGCGGAAAGATGGTCCCGAACGCCGTTATCATAATGGCTCCAGGTTCAGATATTATCCCGCATCTGCTCAAAAGGGGCGGCTATGAATAAGCTTAAATCCAGACGCTGTCTTGTAATTATTGCAATTGTAATATTGCTGCTGATCTGGTACGGCAGATATTTGATTTATATCGACGGGCCTTACAGCGGCAAGGTGGTCGATACAGAATCAAAAGAACCCATAGAGGGAGCTGTAGTCTTGGCTGTCTGGAAAATGACAACATGCACTCCGGGAGGAGGGGTAAGTACTTATTATGATGCAAAAGAAACGATTACCGACAGAAACGGCGAATTCAAGGTGCCAAGGCTCACCTCTCTTGCTCTAAACCCGCTCTACTATCTCGACGATTTAACCGCAATTACAATTTTCAAGCCCGGGTACGGCTACTTCCCGGAGTATCAGGTTTCACCAAAGGCCACGCCGATTGGCCTGGTAAAAATTTTAAGAAAGAAGCATCCGATAATTGAACTTCAGAAATTGAAAAATATGGAGGAGCGAAAACAAAAGGGATTAACTATTAAGCCTGAATCTCATGTTCCGTATGCGAAGATGAAGAATATGCTCAAGGCAATAAATGAAGAACGAAGTTTTCAAGGATATAAGCCATATGAAAACAGATAGGAGGGCGAACGATGATAAAGAAGATAATTTGGGCGATGCTATTGATAGTTTCTTGTCGAAGCGAAGTATTGGCTCTGGAAACACAAACACATCAGATGTTGAACGCATATATTTCCAATGTGGCCACTCCGGACGGATTTAACCTCGATTCCTACTTGAAGAAGAATCTTGGACTTTCTGATGGCATACGGGAAGTTGTTTCAGCCAATTTGAGTGTTTGGGAATGGCTTAGGGACGGCGGCGAGTACGAGGATGTTCCAGCTTGGCATCTGAAATATGTCAGATCAGTGAATCATTTCTACGCTCCGATTTCAAACAAAGGACTGAAGGGTACGGCAAATTCCTCCCTGCAGTGGGCACTAATGCCGAAGGGAACACAAAATGTGGGCGGTTACTATTCCTGGTTTGACGCAAGGGATTATTTCTATCAGGCATTAACTGGGACCAATAAGGCAATAAGAGATGACTATTATGGCAAGACCTTTCGCTCTCTTGGGCAGCTAACTCATTTGGTTCAGGACCTTTCCGTGCCCGCCCACGTAAGAGATGATGCTCATGTCCTTACAATTTCTGCTTTAGGGAACTATCAGTATTATGAGAAATGGGTAAAGGCCAATGCTGACATCGGCGGGCTCTCTGCTCACCCTGTTTTCTTCGATCTGAACGCGTTGTCGAAGGCAAATTCATTGGGTTCTGTGCCGGTAGCCAATCTCTTCGATACAAACACGTTTACAGGGATTAATCCGAATGTGTCAACAATGAGGAACATCGGTTTATCCGAATACACTAATCCGAATTTCTTGAGTGACAACACGATGTTTACACCGGATTATCTCTACCCGGGAAAGAATTGGCTTGAGGTCTGGACTGATAGCACGGTGAATAGAAAATATTTGAAAAAGCTATACGAAGGAGACCCCGTAAATCATCTTGCCGCTGTAAGCTGGTTATACTGGTACAGGCTTGTATATTTTCCGCAGGGGGATCAATATCTACCTGTCGGCGTGGACCCGCAATGCCACAGCGAGTATGCCTCCAAGCTCATTCCGTATGCCGTCGGCTACTCTGCCGGGCTGATAAACTCTCCAGTTGCATAAATTTCTCATAAAAAATGGTATTAAGCCCACGCAAAACGGCCTCCTGATTGGTTAAAATTGATGTGTCGAGCAGCAAAATCAACCAAAGCAGGAGGCCACTGAAAGTG
>JAJZPM010000004.1 GCA_021811105.1 Nitrospirota bacterium
TCTTTGAGTACTTATTGTCTTTCATCTTCGTCTTCCTCCTTCCTCTGTTCTTGCAAATAGATAGAGCATTCCCCATGCCAACCATAACCCCCTGATTCTAAAAGATATCCCATCCGCTCCCCCGTGCATCTCCGCAAATCCCTTTGCAGATATGCGAAAAAAGGCCTGCATCCCGGTAAATCAGCGGAAAAGCTGCTGCAGCGTTGTATCCGAGTTGGTGTTTATTATTTACCTCATCGGGTAAAATAATGGTTATGACAAAGGAAAAGGTGAAAAAAATTGCCATTACCATGGGCGATCCCGGCGGCGTCGGGCCGGAGATAATCGTCAAGGCGATACTGTCTCCCGAGGTCCGCGGCTGCTGCGATCCCGTTGTGATCGGCGATCGGACCGTCATGGAAACTGCGTTGCGCCTGATTGACGGACATATTGGCCTCAGGACAATCGGGACACCTGAAGAATCCAATGCATCCGCGGAGATGATCGAGATGATCGAGGCGGGCACTCTCAGTTTTTTTGAAAAAGGAAGGGCAACGGCAGAAGGCGGGAGCGCCTGCGCCGGCTATATCGGAACGGCCGTCGCACTCGCTATGGCACGGAAGGTCGACGGCATCGTCACCGCCCCGATCTCGAAAGAGGCACTGAAACTTGCGGGCCTGAAGTGGCCCGGACATACCGAAATGCTTGCGGAACTCACGGCTACCGAAAATTTCGGGATGATGCTGACGGGCGGGCCTCTCAGGGTAATTCTGGTCACGATACATACCTCGCTCAGGAGCGTGCCCGGCATGATCACGCGCAGCCGGGTCCTGAGGACCATCTTGCTGGCAAAAAAGGCCTGCTACATGCTGGGGATCGAAAGCCCGCGGATCGCGGTAGCCGGCCTGAACCCTCACGCAGGAGAGTCCGGAATATTCGGAGATGAGGAGATTAAAGAGATCGCCCCTGCGGTCGACGACGCAAAAAAAGAGGGAATCTCCGTATCAGGCCCCTACCCACCTGATACGGTGTTTCATAAGGCGTACCGGGGAGCATTCGATATTGTGGTATGTATGTACCACGACCAGGGACTGGTGCCTCTCAAGATGATCGCCTTCGAAAACGGGGTGAACGTGACGGTAGGGCTCCCTGTTATCAGGACGTCGCCTGATCACGGAACTGCCTATGATATCGCCTGGACGGGGAAGGCCGACGCCTCGAGCATGATCGAGGCGATCATGCTCGCCGCTAGGCTGAGATTGTAGGTGGCGAAGAAACATCTCGGCCAGAACTTTCTCTACGACCCCTCGATTTTGCACAGGATCATCGAGGCGGCAGGCGTATTGAAGGATGATACCGTTGTCGAGATAGGCCCGGGCCCCGGAAGGCTCACGAGGCTGCTGTCGGAAAAGGCGGGGAAGGTCATCGCGATCGAGCTCGATCAGGAGCTTTATACAAAGTTGCGGGCCGATTTGGCAGGCTTCAGAAATATCGAACTCGTCCACGGCGACGCGCTGAAATTTTCCTATGAGGAGATCGGACCGTTCAAGGTCGTCGCCAACATCCCTTACTACATCACGACGCCGATTATTTTCAGACTGCTCGATGCGAAAGAGACCCTAAAAACCATGACGCTCACAATCCAGAAGGAGGTGGCGGAAAGGATAGTCGCCGTCCCGGGGAAGAAGGATTACGGAGTCCTTTCGATAGTGGTCCAGTATTATGCGAGGCCCGAAATGCGGTTTATCATCCCGAAAGAGGCATTCAGGCCGGCGCCTAAGGTCGATTCCGCCGTTGTGCATATGACGGTGCTCGACAGCCCCGCGGTGCGGGTCAACGATGAGCGGATGTTCTTCAGGACAGTCAGGACCGCGTTTTCGCAGAGGAGAAAGACCCTTTCGAATTCGTTAAAGGCCCTCGCCGAAGACCCTAAAAATGTTCTGACCGCAGCAGGCATTGACCCGCAACGCAGACCCGAGACGCTGAATCTCCAGGAGTTCGCAAAATTGGCGGACTTAATCTGCAGTCGCCACGACGGATAAAGGAAGCGCTGAAGCCGAAATAACATCGCCGGCGGGAATTTATTCCACATGTCCCAAGCAGCACCGTCAAGTTACGTTCTTCGGACCAGAATGCGGAAATCCGGCTGAAGAAGCTTTGCCGTGCACTCATGGCTTTGCGGAAGAGGCCGAGGTTTTATCCGGTCCTTCGAGGTCGATGATCTCGACGCGGTGGTTCATTTCGGGATGCTTCGAGGAGGGCCCTTCGGTCAGTACGACGAACTTGCCGCTGATGCCGCCAGCCGCGAGCCAGTTCCCGGCGTATGCGCGCCAGTCCTCGGGATGGACCGGTTCGCAGACCGCGTGTACGCCGTAAGTGAACTGAAGTCTCTGACAGGTCTCCTGCCGCGAAGACACAGCTACGATCCAAACGGGGAGCCTGAACCTCGCAATGCTTCTTGCAGTTGCGCCGCTCCTCGTAGGAACGAATACAGCGGCCGGACTGGAATGCTCAAAGATTGTTTCGACACTGAGCGAGATAAGGTCCTTAACGTCAGTGAGCCTGCTTCCGCCGTTGTCCGAGATGGTACCTTTCATGCCACTGCTCCTCCGATAAGGCTCGGTTACTGCGGCAATTCTTGTCAGCACCGCCACGGCCTCTACGGGATACCTTCCCGTGGCCGATTCTTCGGAAAGCATTACACAATCGGTTCCGTCCAGGATAGCGTTCGCCACATCGGTAGCCTCCGCCCTCGTTGGCCTGCGGTTATCTGTCATCGACTCGAGCATTTGCGTAGCAGTGATCACCGGCTTGACCCGGAGGTTCGCCTCTCGCATCAGACGTTTCTGGACGACCGCGATCTGCTCGATCGGCATCTCTACGCCGAGGTCCCCGCGTGCGATCATGATGCCGTCTGCGGCTTCGAGGATCTCCTCAAAATGATCGAGCGCTCTCGAACGTTCTATTTTGGCGATGACGAAGGGATTGTGGCCGAATGAGGCCGCCGCCTCCCGGACCGCCGTGATGTCACGAGCGCTTTCGACGAATGATTGACTGACCGCGTCAACACCGGCCTCCAGCGCAAAACGCAGACACTCGCGGTCGCGCGCCGTGAAGGCGCTGATGCCGAGGTCGATTCCAGGAAGATTAAGGCCCTTCCGGGAACGCAGATCTCCTCCCGCAACAACGCGACACTGGACGTCTCTGCTGTTGACCGAGACAACCTCGAGTTGGATCAGGCCGTCGCTCAAAAAGAGAATATCGCCCGGCTTCACCACCCGGGGCAGTTTATCGAAGGCGACAAAGACACGTCGCTCATCTCCGACGAGCTCTTCGGTGGTCAGGCTGATCAAGTCACCCTGCGTCAGGGAGAGCGGTTCGTTGGAGAGCATGCCTATGCGTATCTTCGGGCCTGGCAGGTCCGCCAGAATCGCAACGCGCTTGCCGGCCTCGCCTGCTGCCGCACGAATAGACTCGATCACTTTCTTATGGTATTCGAAGGCGCCGTGCGAAAAATTGAGGCGGGCTACATTCATTCCGGCCCCGATCATCTTTTTCAATACCTCCGGGGAATCAGAAGACGGCCCTATGGTGCAGACGATCCTGGTCTTGTTCGGCTGAAGGTTCATGAGTTGCTCCTTTCCCCTGTCCTCACATCATCGCCGGCTGCCCGGTGGACGAAAGCACCGCACACCATAGCCAGCCCCCGGGGTTGACCTGCTTGCGGCGCGAGACAGCCGCAAGGATCGGAACATGGGTGAACTCCCCCCTCCAGACACTCACGATCATGTCGGTCCTCCCGCTCATTCCAGCGTGTACCGCATACTGTCCCAGCAGAAGGCAGAAGGCTGAGTCCCGCGCCGTGGCCGGCATGCTTCTGATTGTATAACTGGGATCGATATATTTCAGGTTCATCTCAGTCCCTATTTTTTTTAAAGTACTCTCTGATCCGGTCCCTGAGAAAAACGCCGACATCTCCGGGACGGACGTTACCCGATGCGTCGCAGACGTGGGTCTCCTCCATGAGCTCCTGCCCCGCTCCTTCGGCGACAACCACGAGGGCATGCCCTTTCTTTGCAAGTCTCTCTTCCAGTTCATGCAGGGAACCTGCAAGCGTGAAAGGCACCTCCGGGACCAGACAAAAGTTAACCTCGCTGTTGGCGAGTGTCGCATATGCTGCAATGAATCCGGACCGGCGGCCCATCAGTTTCACCAGGCCGACCCCGTTCCGCGCACCTGTGGCCTCGACATGCGCGGAGTAGAGTGACGTCCTCGTCTCTGTCACCGCAGTTTCGAACCCGAAGGTCTCCTGAACGTAGGAGATATCGTTGTCTATGGTTTTAGGGATGCCGATTACGGAGATCTTGAGCCCGCGCCTCTTCACCTCCTCCGCTATAGCATGGCTGCCGCGAAGGGTGCCGTCTCCTCCAATGGTAAAAAGGATCCCTATCTTCATCCTCTCCAGGGTATCGACCATCTCTGCGATATCCTGTGCCCCCCGCGAAGACGCGAGGATGGATCCGCCTGTTTGATGAATGCCCTTCACCGACTCCGGAGTAAGTTCAAAAGGCTCGTGGCCGTACTTGGGAACGAGACCCTCATAGCCGAAACGGAAGCCGAAGACCTTCTTAACCCCGTAGTGATAACGGAGGCTCAGGACGATGGAGCGGATCACGTCGTTGATGCCGGGACAAATCCCGCCGCATGTCGCGATGCCGCATCTGAGTTCGGAGGGTTCGAAGAAAATCTTGGCCCTCGGCCCGGCAAGCTCCATGCGCGGAGGTTCCTTGCCGGCATCAAGGAACTCCCTGATACGCTCAACGTGGGAGTGATACAATACGTGCTCGTCGTCCTTGACAAAAGGGACGTCTGTCACTGGGGAGGGTATGCCGCAATCGCCAAGCCTCGCCACGCTGAAGTCCGGATATTCCTTTCCCATATTCGCCCCCATTATTTTTTTGCCTTGCCCTGGCTTGCCACGGCTTCCATGGCCTTCTTCACCTTTTCGGCATCCCCGAGATAATAGTTACGCAGCGGCCTGAGTTTATCGTCCAATTCGTAGACGAGCGGCATACCGGTGGGGATGTTCAGTCCAGTGATCGCCTCGTCGGAAATCCCGTCGAGGTACTTCACGAGAGCGCGAAGACTGTTGCCGTGCGCTGCTATCAGCACCTTTTTGCCTGCCCTTACCGCAGGTGAGATCACATCGTGCCAGCAGGGCAGGAAACGCTCAACCGTGTCTTTGAGACACTCGGCAAGCGGTATCTCTTCCTTGCGCAGGTCTCTGTATCGTCTGTCCTTTGCCGGGTTGCGCGCGTCTCCTTCCTCCAGGGCGGGGGGCCTCACATCATAGCTGCGCCTCCAGATCTTTACCTGCTGTTCCCCGTATTTTGCGGCAGTCTCTGCCTTATTGAGTCCTTGCAACGCGCCGTAGTGACGCTCGTTCAGCCTCCAGTCACGGACCACCGGGAGCCACATGAGGTCCATCTCATCAAGGGCGATCCAGAGCGTGCGTATCGCCCGCTTCAGGACCGACGTGAAGGCGATGTCGAAGATATAACCCTGATCTTTCAGCACCCGGCCCGCTTCCTTTGCCTCTTCCACTCCTTTTTCGGACAGGTCCACGTCGGTCCAGCCCGTGAAGAGGTTTTCCCTGTTCCATATGCTCTCTCCGTGTCTCAGCAAAACTAACTTATGCACCACTCGCCCTCCTTATCTCTAATGCACGACAATATAATATGCCATTCCCGCAAGCGAAAGACAGGATTTTAACGTTTCAGGTTCCGTCCCCTGTGTATTCCTCCGTTCTCACCTACTTTCCAGCACTACCACACTTCTTGCGGCCATATCGTACATATTTCCCTCGACCTTCGGCTCATCCGCAACTTCGAAGATATCGACGGGCGAGGGCTGCGATGTATCGACGGCACGATACCAGTTGCGCCCTGAGACCGTCGGCAGCTCCATCTTCACGGGACCGTCCGACATGTTGAGCATGATGTAGAGCTGTTCTTCCGTCTCGTCTGTCCCGGCAAGGGTATAGGCAAGAACCTGCGCCGCGGGGTCTCCCCAGCGGGGATCGTTGAGCTTCAGGCCGTGCCACGTGACATCCGGGAGGCCGCCTCTGCCCCTCCGTCCGGTCAGGAATTGCTTTCTCATGAGAGAGGGGTGTCGTTTGCGAAAAGAGATCATCCTGGCCACAAAGCGAAGAATGTCATCGTTCTCCTCCATCAGCCTCCAGTCGAGCCAGCTCATCTCGTTGTCCTGACAATAACAGTTGTTATTGCCAAGCTGGGTCCGGAACACTTCGTCACCCGAAAGTATCATCGGCACTCCCTGGCTCAGAAGAAGAATGGCCACAAAATTCTTTGCCTGTCTCCTTCTCAGCGCCAGGACTTCGGGGATGTCCGTTTCACCCTCTGCCCCGCAGTTCCAGCTTGCATTGTCGTCGCTGCCGTCGCGGTTTGCCTCACCGTTTGCCTCATTATGTTTTACGTTATAACTGACGAGGTCCCGGAGCGTAAAGCCGTCGTGGCAGGTGATGAAGTTGATGCTGTTCACCGGCAGTCTGCCCTCGGATTCATAGAGGTCGCTGCTGCCGGAAAGCCTTGTAGCGGCCTCGCCGATCAGACCGGGGTCGCCGCGGACGAACCGTCTGATCACATCTCTGTACCTGCCGTTCCACTCTGCCCAGCGGAACCCGGGAAAATCTCCGACCTGGTAGAGCCCGCCGGCGTCCCATGCCTCTGCGATCAGCCTCGTATTTCCAAGGACGTCGGAGAGCTCGATATGCCAGGGCATCGGCGCATAATGGAGCGGTTTCCCTTCGTAGCCTCTTACGAGGACGCTCGCAAGATCGAAGCGGAAACCGTCCACATGCATCTCGCTCACCCAATACTCAAGACACTCGATCAGGAATGCGGTCACTATAGGGAAGTTGCAGTTTACCGTGTTGCCGCAGCCTGTATAGTCAAGGTAGATACTGCGATCGTCCGGAGCGAGGTGGTAAAAGCCCGCATTGCCGAGCCCCTTGAAATTGATAGTCGGCCCGTCAGCGCCGCCCTCCGCAGTGTGATTCAGGACAACGTCCATTATAATCCCGATGCCGGCACGGTGAAGGGCCTTTACCATGTCGCGAAACTCTCGCACATGTGTCCCTTTTTCAGGCGATACACAGTAAGCAGGGTGCGGCGAGAAAAAACTGTGCGTGCTGTAGCCCCAACAATTCCTGAGCCCCCTGGCCCTGACAGCATCGGCTACATCCTGTTCGTCAAAGGCCATTACAGGCATCAGTTCGACGTCCGTGATCCCGAGAGACTTGAGGTAAGGGATCTTTTCGATTACGCCTGAAAAGGTGCCGGGATGTTTTACCCCTGAAGAGAAATGACGCGTAAATCCGCCCACATGCATTTCATAGATGACCGATTGCTCCGCGGACCGGTTAAGAGGTTGGTCCCCTTCCCAGTCATATCCATCGTCAGAGACCACAATACCGCGCATCGATGAGGCGATGTTGTCTCCGGGCCTGCTCGCCAGTTTCCGGTCCCAAAGCAAATCGCTGACAGCGCGGGCAGTAGGGTCTATGAGCCCCTTTTGTCTGTCGAACCGAAGCCCGGATTTACGCGTATCATCAGGGCCGTCAAGTTTCCATGCGTAATGAATGCCGGGCGGCAGTCCCTCGACGTAGACATGCCATGAATAGTAGGTCCGGTTCTCTACCGGGTCGAGCGTTACCACCTGAAATGGCTCGCGGCTCTGCGGACTCTCAAATAAGAGGAGTTCTGCGCCTGTTGATCTAAGGCCCCAGATGGAAAAATTTGTTCCCCGCTTATCGGCAGTTGCCCCGAAGGGAAATCGCTGTCCGGCACTGATTTTGTACTGTTTCATAGCCCTCTCTCAGCCCAGGGATTTGGCTCACCAGTGCCCCTCTTCTTTAGACTCCACTCCACGGTCCCTGTCATGTCCACCTTCACCGGCTTCGCCTTCCAGATGTCATCGCAGTATTCTCTTATAGCCCGGTCGGATGAGAATTTACCCATCCGGGCGGTATTCAGTATGGACATCCGCGTCCAGCGTCCCTTGTCGCGATAGGCCTTCCCGACTTCGTCCTGGCAGTCTATATAGGACTGGAAATCCGCAAAGAGCAAATACTCGTCATGATCCATGAGGGTGTCAACAAGGGGCCTGAAAAGGGCCGGCTCTTTAGGCGAAAAGTGCCCGCCGCGTATAAGCTCGATTACTTCTCTTAGCAGCTGGTTCGAAGCGTAGATTGCGGACGGGCTGTACCCACTGGATATCGCCTTCTCCACCTGCGCTGCAGTCAGCCCAAAGAGATAAAAATTTTCCGCGCCTACCTCTTCCCTTATCTCGACGTTAGCGCCGTCAAGCGTGCCTATGGTGAGGGCTCCGTTGAGGGCGAACTTCATGTTCCCCGTCCCCGACGCCTCTTTACCGGCCGTCGAGATCTGCTCCGACAACTCAGCGGCAGGATATATTTTCTGCCCGTTCTTTACGTTGAAGTCGGGGAAAAAGACGACCTTCAGCCGCCCGCGAACGTCCGGGTCACTATTGATTACATCCGCGACTGCCTTGATGCGGACATAGAGTGCGATGATGTGAAGGACATTGAGATGCTGGCGCTTGTACTCGTGAATTCGTTTTACCTGCATGTCGAAGAGAGTATTGGGGTCCACCTCGATGCCGGCCACCTTTTGGATATGAGAGGCGAGTCTATCTTTGTTGTCCAGCTTTACCCGACACCACTCTTCGCGGAACCCTTCGTCGTCTGCAAACTCCTCAAGCCTCCTTAACTCCTCGAGGTCCCTGATCCAATCGGTGCCGATCTTGCGGCTGATAAGCATTGAATAACGCAACGGGTTGTTTGGCACTTCTCCCCTGATATTTTTTGCATTTTTCTTTCCGCATCAGGCAACACTGTGGAGTTGAGTATCAGATGAAGTAAATAATAACTTATCTAGCCTTTTGGGCCGCAGTCTTTTTCTTCGGGCCGACCTTTTTTGCGGGCATCGTTCTTTCCGGCGCTCCCGTTATTTTGGTTGCCTTCTTCCTGGCAATGGATGTCTCCCTTACCTCACTTTCCTCCATGACAGTTGTCTCGTCCTCCTCTTCCTTTTCCTGACTTGCCGGCTTTAGCTCTGTTCCCTCTACTTCGGCGGCAATTATCTCTTCCTCTGTGATTGGTTCTTCTCCCTCCGGCTCTTCCATGTCCTGGCCGGCATGCCTTGTGAGAACTATTCTTTCAGCGTCAAGCCAATTTTCACGGTCTCGACCTTCAATGCGCCCACTTTTTTCATATAATTCACAAGCCACCTTAGCTATTTCTTCATGCAAGTCCATTTCGACCTCCCTGATAGCTTTCAGTCAAAGTTTGGAATGCCGATACTCTGCCCCTAATTTAAGTCTAGTAGCATTTCGGCCGCTGTCAAGGCCGCATTTATTCTGCTTTTCTATCTCATTCATTGGCGGTCGAGCATTCCGTAATAGAAAAGTATTTCGGTGATCTGAAGATAGGGATAAAGGCACGTTCTGTGCACCTCTTCCATTATGCCCCTGGGCGGAGATAAGCGGCGACAATCCGACAATCATCGAACTATAAAATCAGGAGACCCAGAACCGGCTGGAATATATTTTTCTTCCCGCCTGCAAAATTTTGGAAAAAGAGAGCATTCCTTGAAATTCTTACTGACGCCGCAGTATTCCTGGAGTTCGAATAGACTCGGCATATAAGAAGGGTTTACGGCCTTACATTTAGACATAGCGCAACGCACAAGATAAGGGCATTTCATAGAACCACCTTTTACTGATTCTATATTTTATATTTCGTAGGTATATGAGATAGTTGCAACATGCATGCCCCATGACAAGAAACAACAAGAAAGGCAAAAAATTGAATAGTCCCAAGGAATTTGGTCGGAACATGGTCATTACGGAAAGAACAATTAAATGTGGCATGCTACACAACTGGGGCGATCAAAGTGTGGCATGCTACATATTTCACCGATGGTATGAATTTGATAGAAAAGAAAAGGGAAAGAAATCAGCTGCTGGGCGACTCAACATATGCACGAAGTACGAGGGAGGAATTCTATTTCAAGAAAAGATATTAGTTTTGTTTGCCTTTTGAAATATATTCCATCAGCAAGAATATCCCCTTTGCCCTTTTTGAAATCATATCGAGAAGATCTTCAAGTTTTTCAAATCTGTCCGTGATCGAACTATTTACAAAATCTTCTTCCGCCTCCTCAATGGCCCGAAGCACTTCAAGCCCTGCCGCTTTCTGCTCTAAATCGTCCCTCCATACGCCTTTTGCCAGCAGCAGTGCCCCCAACAATAGCTTCCTTATTTCCGTGGCCTTATTTTCAAGCCTTAGCAGTCTGTCCTCGCCAGAAGTCTCATCAAACCATGCCATATTAACCTCCTTCTTCTTTCGGCCATGCCTCTACCGGCTTAGATAGAAATATACCCCAATTTATCCGGCTCTGCAGCTAAGAGGAAAATTTCAGTCGGAAATAATAACACAGAAGAGTCCGGATTGCTTTAACCTAATGTTGCATAAAGTAGAGGCGGACATGCCGAAAAAAAGGCTATAAAAACGGCAGTAGAGGAACGGTACAAGTTCTCCACTGCAAATACGTTGCTCATTGAATTCCGGTCACGTCTGATTTTATAATTACCGATCTGTCTACATTATAGTTCGTCTTCAGGAGGCGCTTACGCGATGAAAAAAGTAAACTGCTGGGAATTCAAGAGATGCGAAAGAACACCGGGTGAAAAGAAAGAAGAAGAATTAGGGGTCTGCCCCGTTACCATGGAAAAGAGGCTTGATGATGTTCACGGCGGCCTGAACGCAGGAAGGGCGTGCTGGGTGGTAGCGGGCAGCATGTGTGGCAGCTCGATTCAGGGAACGTTCGCGCAGAAATTTCACAACTGTCATGCCTGCGATTTTTATAAAGTAGTCAAGAATGAGGAATTTCCGAAATTCGAGCTGTCCGCTTCACTCATAAGAAAGCTGATGTAGCCATGGCTCTCGATGAATGACAAAAGCTATGAAGGGTCCCGGTCCGCGTTTTTTGCATACCTGAGACCTTCGATCATGAGGAGTATGAAAATAACGGTAAAGCCGGCAAGTATCCCGAAGACGTTCACGAGTTTAAGATAGACAAGAAGGGCGAGCACCATAAAGAGAAGGAAGAGCCGGAACATGCTGAAAAAGATCATCCGTCCGGTCGCCTTTCCGTTGCCGAGGAGTCCCCTGACACCCCAGGCAAGCCCTTTGATGTTGGCAAGCCCGAGTATCCCGCCTATGAGAACGCTCGCCGGAAGCTTTTTCCATTCTATGAAGGCAGAGAGCAGGGCAAGAGGGATAAGGACCAACAGGGCCTTCTTAGCGATCCGTTTTATCAGGTCCATCGTCTTGTCTTCTGGCGAGCCTCACGAGGTCCCTGAACCCTGAGACGATGCCGAGGATCAAAAAAATTATGGTGAGCCAGGGATAGGTCACCTTGAAGAGCTTGTCGAGAAAGTAGCCGATGGCCAGACCAATGAAAGTCGAAAAGACAAGGTTTAGACCGACAGACCATGCCCTGAGGAAATCTTTCGGGTATTTCATTTCCGGCCCCCCCGCTTACCTGAGTCCCTCGTATTCGTCCCGGATAAAATCCCTGGCGATTTCGGCGATCTCCCGGTAAAAAAGGGTCTGCGCCTGCCCGATGACTTCTTCACAGTAATAGGGTACCCAATTCGCGACATGTTCTTCAAGGAATTTCTCCTGAAGTTCGTGGTTGTTGATATCGATGATATAGCTCATGAAGAGGAACTCCAGCGAAATATGGTCCGGCACCAACTCGTACTCTTCCTCGAAGGCAAGTCCGGAGCGGTAATAGAACGCCTCCACCGATTCCGCGATGCTATCACCTTCAGAATAGAGGGATTCCAGGGGCGGTATTTTGCCGCCCGGATAAAGGAAGAGGTCATTAAAATCAGCAAGGACATCCTGTTCGGACTCTTTCGATTCCAGCCCGAAATCTTCCTGTATCGTCTGTAGTCTGTCGGAGTCGGGGGGGGCGGCAAAAAGATCCGCCAGGATGCGGTAGGCCTCCGCCCTTTCATTGTCGTCTTCAAAAAGTGTCATGCGGAAATCTTATTACATCCCGGGGGGAAATATCAAAGAGGTATAAAAGAATCCGGGAACGCCCACCGTCTTCCTCGGCTCATCCGCCCCAAGGCATCTTTGCATAGATTTCGGTCAGCTTCTCGCGATACTCCCGGAAGAAGCGCTCGTGACTCTTTTCCCATTCGGCCAGCATGGTGAGCGCCTCTTTTGCCTGCCCTTTCGTCTTCTTCGCCATCCTCTCATAATACTCACTGAGGTCCTTCTCGATCAGCCAGGCTATGCTGAAGACGGTAACGTCCGGCACCATCGATTCATACATCATCTGCTGTATTGCGTCCCCTTTGCCCGGCATATCAAAAAAGTCTGTCTTTTCTGGTTCAAAATCCTTCCCGGAAGGGAGTTGAGCGGCATCTCCCAGCTTCAGGCGCTCCAGGATATTCCTGATAAACCGGATATGCTGCTCTTCCTCCCTGATCAAATGCTTGAAGGCGGTCACTGCCGCACCCCAGCCCATTCGCTGAAGAGAGGTCTCGAAAAAACTTTTCCCGGTCTCCTCCTGGTTTAAGGCGTATTCAAAGATTTTGATGAGGTTCTGATTGGTCGTCATGATGTCCTCCTTTTCCATTGAGATTACAGCGGATCGCGATCCGGCAGGTGCCATTCATTCCTGCATCATATGAACGGATACAATGATCTCTTATTCCATTGTACTAAGAAATCCGGCAGGTGGGACATCACGAAAGACCCCGGTTGTCTCCGTCCGCCGCCTCAGGCACAGGCGCATATCCCCGGCCGAGTGGCAGTTTTTTAAGCCGCAACCCCTTCACGTCGACCAGATACTCATATCCTTCGGCCTGCCACCGTCGATCCGGATCGAGTGCGCTATAACGTTCATACCGCTTACGGCGGTCTGCCGCGTCGATCATTTTGAGATGATAGATGATGATGTCGGCCTTCTGAAATTCCCCCTTCACACGGCTGTTCGAGGGTGCCCATTGGCCATGCAGGGGCAGTTCGTTGAAAATATGGTCCCGCCGGGACTTAAAAAGGCATGCTTTACTCTTCCTTGCCCATATCCCGTCACTCCGGTAAGTGTCCGGCCCGTCCCAAAGCTCCCGGATTCTGATGGCAAGAGCGCTGTATCCTTTCCTCTCCGCGCGCTCAATGGCTTTCATCGCTCGCTGCCGGAAATTTTGCTCAAGGCGCTCGTCGGCATCAACGGCGAGAAGCCAGTCGGGGGCATGACGGAAGGCTTCTTCCAGGAGAATCCTCTGGTTCCCAGGTTCGTCCCACTCGTGAGGTTCACGCGGCGGGGCACTCAGGAGGCTGATCACGCCCGGCTGTCTCGCCACGAATTCCCCTGATCCGTCGACCGAACCGTCGTCAAGGGCGATAATGCCGTCGACATGGGGGAGGACATTTTCAAAATATCCGGGGAGATACCGCATCTCGTTATGGAAAGCGAGCAGCGCGAGAATCCTCGGTCGCCGCCGGCAGGAGACCGGGATTCCGGCTCTCATCCGGCCGGTCTTCTTTTCATCGCTTTGCCTCCCCGGAACGCCGCCTGCGAGCGCCCCTATACTGTATGCTAAGACTGCGGGCGGTATCCATGGCAGCGCGCTGATGAGGCGCTTTATCTCGCCGGGCTGCACAGCCTTCCATGCCCATACGAGAGAAAAAAGAGCGCCTTCCAGTGCATTGCGCGCTACCATGCCGCGATGCGGTTTTCCCGTCAGCTCCCGCGCGGCCCGGGCCCGTCTGCCGCCGCGGTCGAATTGATCTCTCAACAGGGAGGAAATGGACGTAGGATGCCGGTGGGCGGTACGTACATCGGGGGCCCAATGGATCGGTACGCTGCCGCTAAGCCGTCCGTTAAATTCAGTATCCTCCCCGGACCGCAGGTCTTCCCGGAACCTGCCGAACCGCTCAAAAAGCGTCCTCGAATATGAAACACCGTAGTGCAGACAGGCCCCCGGTCGGGTGCCGGGCATCCTTCTGGCGAAGAGGAGCATGTACGATGCCCACGCGAAAGAATTCCCGGGGTATGGATTGGTTATCGCACTGGAGACCGCAAGGGCACCGGCCCGGTGTCTCCGCAGCCGTCCGCTGGTCCATCCCAGCTCGGCAGTACAGTCCGCCGCAAGGAAAGCGATATAGGGAGCGGTGCTGCAATCGATGCCGAGATTGCGTACTCCGCCTGCATAAAGCGGCTTCTCCAAGTTGACAACTCTGACCTTGATGCCAGCGCTGCGCAGGGTTTCATCAGGGTTTCCACCGCCGGAATTGACCACGATGACCTCGGCCGGCTCTTCCTGCCGAAGCACTGATGCCACGGCGCCGGCCAGCCCCGGTTCGTCACCTAAGCTTAAGACGATGCACGCAATTTCCGGTTGTCGTGCCATGAATTCGCTTCGATCCTTTCGCTCCTCACACCTACGATTTCAGCACCCTTCCACAGCTCGCCCGTGGCCGTTCGTGCCGAACATCAGATATCATACCCGTTTAGAAGGTTCTTGTGGTGAAATCCGGCGGATGGCCGATATTCTCTGATTCCTTAGCCTCTCTGTTATAATAAGCTGCCGAACGGCACAGTGTCTCCCGAGGGTTTGCATTGATATTCCGGACAAGAGATGTCGACGGGTGCGATCAAGGCGTGAAAGGAGGAGCGTGAACACGCCAGCAGTATCGGTCATTATCCCCACATTCAACCGCCCGGCTTTCCTCGGTGAAGCGGTGCGGTCTGTCCTTGCGCAGACCTCCCCTGCACGGGAGATTATTATTGTCGACAATGGCTCCGACAGGCGTTTTCAGCCATTGATAGGAGATATCGCGCGACTTGACAATCGCATCTCTTTGTACACGTTTTCGTCAAACAGGGGGGCATCCTCTGCACGGAACTTCGGACTGGAAAAAGCAAGGGGAGACTATCTCCTTTTTCTCGACGATGACGACCTCCTGCATCCCAATATGCTCCGGGCGAGTCTCGAAGTCTTCGGACGGACTCCCGGAGCCGCCATCGTCACGTGTTTGAGCAGGGCCTTTATTGACCACTCTTCCCCCGAAAGTCCGATGCTTTTTGATAGAGAAGAGCATTCTAATGTTCCGGGTATTACCTATCCGTTAAACCATCCCGACTACCTGAAACTGGAGCGTGTTACTTTTTCGGCGCTGCTGCACCATATGTTGGTTATCCATTCGTGTCTTGTCAGGAAAGAGTGCGTGGGGGACATCCGCTTCCCCGAAGATCTGAGAGCGGGCGAAGACACCTATTTCTGGCTGAGGCTTGCGTCTCAGGGGCGCCGCATCATCTTATTGAGGAAGTTTTTTGCGTATGTGCGTTTCCATTCCGGAAGCAGCCGGTTGGGCGCCGGTTATGATGAAGCCGCCATACTGTTCTTCCTTAAGTTATTGTCCAGCGGGATGCTGACAGGCAGGCACGATTATTTTCTTGCTCACGCTCATCTGGCCCTGAAACTGTTGCGGATGAAAAGATTCGGAATGCTGAGGCACCTCCTGTCTGCATTACGGTCGCCCGATCTTGCGCTGAGATATCTCTGGTCTTATCATAGTAAAGGAGCGAGAAGGATGAGACTGCTTTATCGATTTCTCGAAAAGTCCCGGAATCCTCTTTATGAAAGCAAGGGAGATATTCCGGAATTGCCCGACTACGAAACTATCCTGGAAAAGGTGAATACGCAATAATAAGTATCTCTGCACAGAGCACATGGCAAACAATTGTTGCAGGAGGTGTAATGATGCCCGCTATTACGGACCCGAAGATCAACGACTATCTCATGAAGCTTTCTCTCGAAGACGATCCCCTTGTCCTCGAAATGGAAAGGCTCGCCAAAGAGAACGATTTCCCAATCGTCGACAGGCTTGTGGGCAGGCTCATCTATCTGCTCACGAAACTGAAGGATCCCAAGCTTGTGGTCGAACTCGGTTCGGGTTATGGCTACTCGGCATACTGGTTTGCAAAGGCTCTCGGCAGGGGCAAGGTCATATTGACTGACAATGAAGAAGATAACATTGCTTACGCTAAAGAGATATTCGGAAAGGCCGGTCTTTCAGGAAAAGCCTCTTTCCATGCCGGAGACGCGGTCAGTATCGCGTCCGCTTACCGGGACATCGACATCCTCTTCATCGACATCGACAAGCACCAGTACCCGAGAGCAATAAAGCGTCTCCTGCCGAATCTCGCCAAAAACGCGCTCGTGATCGCCGACAATACCCTGTGGTACGGAAAAGTGACCGGCAAGAACAGAGACAGGGACACGCTGGGGATAAAAAAGTTCAATGAATTCATGTTCGGGAATGCCGATTTCTTCTCGACGATCGTACCCCTGCGAGACGGCGTGCTGATCGCGTACAGGACCGGTTAGACTTGCCCTCATTAAGGAGCCGAAGAATTTTCCCCTCCGCAGCCGACAAGGGAAAATCGCATGAGCATGCGACCGCTTCATAAGCCGCTGCGTTACACTTTTCATGATCAAGGCTGCACGCCTCTGTGGCATTCGTAACATCCCATCTCCTTCCATGCAAACCCTATATCCACCGGATGCCTGAAATCCTCACCCCTTTCCAGATTCAGCGTTTCAGTGGGCCCCTCCTTCCACTGCTCGAGAATGATATGGCAGGTATGGCAGTCGTGAGGGATTGCCGATCCTCCCGCCGTTCTGTGCCTTCCATCATGACATCGCATGCATCCCCTGAAGATGAAATGGCCGATATCGTTAGGATAATCAGACCATTTCGCATTCATGCCAGGAAAGACGTTCTTCAGGAACGCGCGCTGCACCGCTTTCACGGCATCGGCGATCGCCTCTTTCCTTGCTTCGATTATCTCGGGATAATTCTTCCGGTAAAAGTCCGTCATCGTGGTTTCGATACCTTTCACGGCCTCCGCATCAGACCGATAGTCCCCCCTCATCGCCTCTACTGCCTCACTTTTGATGTCGGGAAGGGACCCGTCTATCCTTCCGAAGGATAGCTCGCGATCGATCTCGTAGTCGGGAGATTGCAGATTATGACTCGGACGATTATGGCAGTCCATGCAGTCCATGATTCTTGGCACCGCTGCCGCGATCTCATTCTCCGAAAGCGGCTTCTCCTTGTCCTGGAACACCTTGACAGTCCCGGTGCGGATATCGGTCACCCTCACCCAGGGGATGTCCTGCCTGCGGATATCGCGGGCGATATATTCAATCGTGATGTCATGGCCCACATGCCAGTGGATTCCCGACTTCCCGGCTGTCATTGCGCTGCCGCTTCCGACCCTGAGGAGCATATTTAAAAGCCAGCGCGTGTTCTGCTTGTCGTACCTGTAATGATCGAAACGACGCTGCATCGCCCCAAAAAATTGTCCGGGCCAGTGACATTGTTCGCAGGTCACGCGGGCCGGCCTCAGGCTGCTGATAGGTGTCGGGATGGGACGGGGATATACGTTGGCGATCACCGCGTAGACCTGATACAGACCGGAAAGTTTTGACTTCGCGTACCAGCCGACCCCTGGGCCGATATGGCATTCCGCGCATTTTACCCTTGCGTGCGGCGATTGCTGATACGTGGTATACTCGGGCTTCATCACGGTGTGACAGGTCCTGCCGCAAAAGGCGACCGAATCGGTATAGCGATATGCCTGGTACATCCCGACCGCGCTCACCAGGATAAACAGCAAGGTCCCGCTCACGAATATCACAAAGGATGTCCGGTGACTCCTTTTGTTTAGGTCTATAGCAGGCCACTTTTCATGGCCGATTTTCCCCTGTCCCTGCAGTCGCCGCCAGCGTGCATACATTCCCGCAGGAATCAACAGAAGACCCAGGACGAGGAAGGCCGGAAGCACCATATAAAGGACGATCCCGAGATAGGGGTTCTTTATCCCGATGACGAGGTTGATGCTGAGCAGAAAGAGGATGATAAAAAATGAGACGAGGGCAAGAACCGCCCCGATCATACTCAGCCAGTTCTGAGAAAGTGCCGGTAAATGCTTTTTCTCCACGGTGTCCTCTCTGAAAGACGTTCGGCATTGGCCTGTCCCGAATGACTGCTCTTGCCGGCCCTGCTGAAAGGAGGCATGCGCTCAGGGGGGCCCGAAGTATTCACCGGAGAGGTTCCGGGGCACCCGTTTAGCGATATTAGAAAAACCATATCATCTAAGGGCGCCGGTGTCAATTTCGCGAAGCGACTCTGCTGAGCGCACTGCGCGTCGCCGCTACCGATCATTTCCTGAGTCTTCTGAATGCCTTGCCGAGGAGGGGTTCTTCGGTGCGAAGCGCGGCATGCGGGCAGACCTCTATGCAGCAATAGCACCGTATACATTTATTGTAATCGATGCGGATCCTGCGGCCTTCCCGCGAGATCGCCTTTGCCGGACAGTACTTCCAGCATTCTCCGCACAGCCTGCAGACGGACTCGTCGGACAGGGGTCTCTGGACGAGATGCCGCCTCATGAACCCGTGCAGTTTTTCTGGACCGAAGACGAGCGGCGCGATATCGGGGAATCTAAAGTTATCAATAATCGGCACTTCGCCAATTACCTCGATCTCATCAGCGACATGCCCCATCTCGAGGGCCGCCTTGTTGGTGAAAACGCTGTACGGGTCGAGGCCGAGCATCCTGCAGACGGCAACATCGAGAGCATAAGTGTCGTCACTCGCGACGATGATTCCCAGTTCCTTCGGGATCCCGCTCCTGCCGGGTCCCTGCCCCTCCATCGCGAGGATGCCGTCGAGGATGGTGGCGGATGGACGCAGGGCGTGGTGGATTTTTACCAGCAGCGTTGCAAACAGCTCACGGCTTACCCCTGTTCTTAAGTGCCATTCCGGTTTTCTCAGACCGACGATACACCCGAAAAGGTTCTTCACCCCGAGCGTCATGCGCATCTGGGCATGGGTCTTCAGCTTCGGGACGTTGATGAGGAGGTCGGCCTCGAACGCGTCCTTCGCGATCTCGATCTTTTTAAACGGTTTGCCGGTATCGAACACGGCGGATTCTCTAAATTCCCGGAACTCGACCTCCATCCCTTTCAGCGCTTCTCCGAGACCGCTTTCGTTCAGCACCTTCCCAAAGCCGCCCATGGCCGGACTGTCGGATATCTGCGGACGTCCGCCCTTCTCAAGAACATACTCCGCCACCGCCTTCACGACCAGGGGGTGGGTGACCATCGCCCTGTCGGGCCGGGAAGGCGCAAGCAGATTCGGCTTGATCACCACGCGGCTTCCCTTCCTGATCATTTGCCCGCAGAGGGAATCTGCGATCCCGAAGATCAGGGGTTTGAGCGTCCCGTAATCGTAGGAAGCGGACCTGATGATGACCCTGGACTTTCTCATTTATGCCAAGTAGTGTAGCGCATCTCCCCTGAGCGGGCCAAGGGGCAGCATCATTTCGTTAATGGACACGCGGGCGGCCATCGCGCATAATAGAAGAGTTATGGCGCATTTCTTCACAATACCCGTCTCCGGACCGATATCGGTCACCTTGGGAAAGGTCGGCTCCGAAATTACCTGCGGCGGCGGAAAATTTGAGGGCACTGAATCCTGCGGGACTTTTTCCGGCAGAACACCGCTGGGGTTCATTAAGGGCGAATATTGCTGCATATCGGCGAGCGAGATAAAGATCACGATCGTCGAGAAACCCTTCCTGGTGCCCTACAGTATGATCGAGGCGAAGATAAGGGAGTACTTCGGATAACTTCGGACGCGACCCCACCCTCTTTACCCTGATGTTGCGTATTAGGTGGAGCGGGCATGCTGGGAAACGCCATGTAGTCGGCAGGGCACCCTCCCCCGGAAACGTCATTGACAGGACGCACACCCGTCCCGCCAGCTTTTATTGACAGTACCATAATTACCTGATAGTATTTTGTCGAACGTTCCGTTGCAGGCGGAAATAATATTTTATTTCAAGGAGGATCAATGCTCGGGAAGAAGACGGCAAAAAAGACGGTGAAAAAAGCGGTCAAGAAGGCAGTGAAGAAAGCTACGAAAGTCGAGAAAAAAGTTGTGAAGAAAGTCGTGAAGAAGGCAACGGCCGTCAAGAAAACGGTCGCCAAGAAGGCATCCTCCGCTGCAAAGGCGGTCAAGAAGAAGATCTCCGGGTAGTTCCGAAGGCATCTTTTTTCGCCTTTCCGCGGCGATTCTCGTGATAACGATAATTATGTTTTAACGATTCATAGGCGTTGTATATATTATATCGCCCATTCGGCGGGCGGGAGTTCTTCCCGCCCGCCGAATGGGTAAATGTGGGGCTATATTTTCTTTGCGGAGGGAGGCGTCGGTACGTTTGAACCATGGCATTCGGTGCAATTCGACTGCGCCGTGATACCATACGACTTGGAAGGAATAGTGCCCTTTGTCTGGTACTTTCCGTCTTTCCAGTCGTTCAGAAGTTCCACTACATGATAGGCAACGCTCCCGGTGACGCGGGCGCAGCGGTCCCTTCTCTCGGGACTTCCCAAAGATTTGTCGGCTGCCTTCATCCATTTGCCTACAGAGATGTGACAAAGAGGGGAATTGCTGACCGTCCTCGGCATATCGACCTTCACCTTGGGCTCCTTGGGATTGAAGGTAGGCAGTTCCGCATCCGAATACCACTGGAGCATTTCACTGCCCATCAGCATCCCTGCTTCCGAGCCGGAGGTCCTGGGTCCTATAATCAGGTTGGTAACGATATTCGCACCCGCGTTCGACCCGCATATCGTCCCCCACCCGGACATGCCCCCCTCGAGGAAGATGAAGGCGTCTGAAGGGAACGAGGCGTAAGGTTCCCCGACTTTATTCTTCAGCTGGCTGAAGACGCTGTTGATCACCGCCGCCCCGCAGAATACGCGATACCACTCATTGTAGGCAAGTTCGGCCGTCTCAGCGGGGTCCAGTTTTACATACGGCCACGGCCATTTTTCCATTTTTTCGACCTTTGCTTCCGCCCTCGGAAGCGCGCCGCCCAGGCCCATAAATGCGGCCCCTGCTGCGATCACACCCGCAGCACCCAATACATCTCTTCTTGACAAACGATCCTCTGTCATACTTTTTCGTCCTCCATTTGCAGTTTATAGAGTGGTCCCGCCCGGGGAGATCCTGACGGTCGTCCCTTGAAAGCGGAGCCGGCCATACCGGGAAAAGTTAACATCCTGGGCTGAAACCGGACAGCAAGACTGCTTATTCGCCTCCGGTTTATGAGAGTTGCGCTTCGGGGGGATGGTCCATTCGGGCCGCGATGACGAACTGTATATGAGGCTGATATGATCCTGCGGCACACCCCGCGCAGCCGGGGCAAGAGACCACGCAGACTCCAGGCTGCAGGACAGGATGTTCGGCGTTCGCCGAGAGGCCGCTATCCGGAGCGTCGCATACGTCCTCGGTGACCAGGCACGCGCACGCGTTCAGCGGAACGATGGTTAAGGACAAAGGCGAGATGATCGATACAAAGAGGACCGCTAAAATCACGGGTAGTACAATCTTCATCGCTCCTTAATTCTGATCGATTTGCTTCGCGTTGTCAATATTAAAATCCCTTGCCCTCACCTCTCCTCTTTAAGCGGGTCCCGGCTGACAGCAATCAAACAGTTGCCGTCTTGCGGCAAATTAACCTGGCTGGTTGCATTCTTATCCGAAAGAAAGAAGGCGAGTATGCATTAGGATTAGCTCAGTCTCCCTCGTCCGCCTCTTTCATCACCTCTTCGGGCTTCTTCGCAAGCGCCTTTTGGGCCCGCTCTTCCTTCTGGCGGGCTTTTTCGAGCGCAGCTGCATTCTGCCGCTCTTTCGCGCGCTGACGCGCCTCGTCTTTCACCTTGAAATCTCCCTCCCCGAACATCGTGAACCTCAGCCATTTCAGCGAGAATTTCAGGAGTTCGAGCTCATCGCTCTTGATCTTTTCGACGACTGCAGGCTCGATTTTTTCGTAGGCATCGAGAAAGTTGCTGTTGAAGACGAAGTCTCTGAACATGTCGAGGTTCGAGCTGACCATAAAGAAGAGGTCGAGCGATTTCTGGCCGAACTCTACCATACCGAGCGTCTTTGCCTTGAGAACGACCTCCATCCAGTCCTCGTTCATCTCGTCATAGAGGTCGGATTCCTGATCGGCACGCCACTCGTCGATCGACCAGTCCTTACTTTCGCTGTGGCCCAGACAGTGCTCCTCCTTGATCTTGATGAAGAAGTCCTGGCCGCTCTTCTTATCGTGCTTCTTCATGATAGCCATGCCGATAGGATAGTAGCGGCACGTAACCGGACGGTCCGAATAAACCGTGCATCCTGCTGGGGTGACGAAGGGGCAGGATTTCTCCTTGTCGTCTTTCAACTTAAGCACGACGATCGGCAGCGGCGTACCGTCGATCGACCTCGGGACGGTATATTCCATGAGGAAATCGTGGTAGGACACGCCGAGTCTTTTCTTTAACCTGTAAATGTCATAGGGCGTGAGGTTTATCCTTATGCCGCTGCAGCACTTTGTAAAACAGCCGATACCCGGGTAGCATCTGAAGTTCATTCTGTCTTTGCGGGAAAGCTGCTGCGGAACAATAACGCTCTGCGTGAGCTTGCTCTTTACTTCTTTCATCTTCCTATTAAATTCTTTTTCGTCGATCGCCATCTTTACATCCTTTCAGAAAATCACATATTCTGCCGAAATATCCCGCCGCAGGAAGTCGTCAAAGCCGGGGAATACGAGCTACTCAGGTCCGTCCTGCGCAAAGCAGCAAGGCACTCAAAGGAAATCGGCCTCCTGAATCGATCATCCTTTCTTTGCATTGCACCCTTGCACGAAAATCTTTTTTTGATCAAATCATGGCAGCATTGACTGCAATGAATACCCGTTTAATTATAAATTATAACAAAAAAGCCGATCCCGATGCCCCGGGATCGGCTTTCCCTTTTTGCTGCCTACTCCAAACTATTTCATCATCGGGACAATCAGCAGTGCAACGATGTTGATAACCTTGATCATCGGGTTAATTGCCGGACCTGCCGTGTCCTTGTAAGGGTCGCCGACCGTGTCGCCTGTGACAGAGGCCTTGTGTCCATCGCTCCCCTTCTTATGCAGGACGCCTTTGTCGTCGGTAACGCCGTCTTCAAAGGATTTCTTGGCATTGTCCCACGCACCTCCGCCGCTTGTCATGGCGATCGCCTGGAAGAGTCCGGTCAGGATACTTCCGATAAGAACTCCGCCGAGTGCTTCCCTACCAAGGAGAAGACCTACTGCGATGGGAACAACCACCGGAATAAGGGCAGGGACCATCATCTGCCTGATAGCGCCTTTGGTAACAATGTCAACGCACTTGCCGTATTCAGGCTTTGCCTTGTATTCCATAATTCCGGGAATCTCCCTGAACTGTCTTCTGACCTCTTCGACAATGCTGCCCGCTGCCTTTCCGACAGCCTCCATAAGAAGCGATCCGAAGTAATAAGGAAGCAGTCCGCCGATAAAGAGACCCGCCAAAACCATGGGGTTCGAGAGATCAAACGCAAGAGCTGTGCCGAATGACCTCGAATACTCCGCAAAAAGGACCAGAGCAGCAAGAGCTGCTGAACCGATAGCATACCCCTTGGTAACGGCCTTTGTCGTGTTTCCGACTGCATCCAATGGGTCTGTGATATTACGAATCTCTTCAGGCAGTCCAGACATTTCCGCGATACCGCCTGCGTTGTCTGTAATCGGCCCGTAGGAGTCAATCGCAACAACGATACCGGTCATTGAAAGCATCGACACAGCTGACAGGGCGATAGCAAAAAGGCCGCCCGTCAAATCAGGGTTAGTCGCAAACCCTCCGCCCAATGAATAAGCGCCAAGGATTGAGGCAACAATAACGATAACAGGCGCGCCGGTCGACTTCATGCTGACCGCAAGACCTGCTATAACGTTTGTGCCGTGGCCGGTCAGGCTGGCCTTTGCTATGTGTTTCACCGGGCCATACTCCTTAGCGGTGAAGTACTCCGTTATCGCCACGATCAGGCCTGTCAGTGCGAGGCCGATAAGTGCCATGAGGAAAACGTTCATCTGTGTAAATGATGGATGGGCAGCTAATGACGCCTGGGCCGATTCGCCTTTAAGGAATTGGCCTGTAACAATATAAAATGTTATTGCAGCAAGAATGCCGGCAACAGCCAGCCCCTTGTAGAGGGCGCCCATGATATACTGGCTTTTACCGAGCCTTACCGCAAATGTTCCGATAATGGAAGCGATAATCGAGATTCCGCCGAGGAGCAGCGGGAATTCAACCCATGCGCTGTCGGCGCCGAAAACGGTCTTGGCAAGGAGCATTGCTGCAACAAGCGTGACCGTGTATGTTTCATAAAGGTCGGCTGCCATACCTGCGCAGTCACCAACGTTGTCGCCGACGTTATCAGCGATAACCGCAGGGTTTCTGGGATCGTCTTCAGGAATTCCTGCTTCAACTTTTCCAACGAGGTCGGCGCCTACGTCAGCAGCCTTTGTATAGATACCGCCTGCGATACGGGCGAACACGCTCATTAGTGAGCAACCGAATCCGAGTCCTACCAGTGCATGGAATGCCATCTCAGGGTCCGCCGCTTTTGCTATTGTATAAAAACCGGCAAGACCTATGATGCCGAGACCAACGACCATAACGCCTGTCACCGAACCGCCCTTGAAGGCAAGGCTAAGTGCAGCCTGGAGCCCCCTGCTGGCTGCCTGTGTCGTACGTACGTTGGCCCTGACAGTGACCCACATTCCTACAAAGCCGGCGAGTGCGGAACCCACCGTGCCGATCACAAAGCCTATGCCAGTCCAAATCCCGAGTCCAAATGCTACGATTAAAACAACCAGGATAACAGCCACCATTGCGACAGTTTTATACTCACGGGCTAAAAATGCATAGGCGCCCTCTTTCACCGCATTGGATATCTCCTGCATCTTGGCATTCCCTGCGTCCTGCTTCGATACCCACATTGCGGTCATCACGGCGTATATTACGCCTAATACACCGCAACCTAAGGCAAAAAGTATTGTTTGACTCATTAAATTCCTCCTTTTTCTATTTTTCGGGAACGTATGAATGCTGCGAACTCCCTCAAAGGCTCAAAAGATCCTCTGGCCGTCACCTCCTTTGTAAGCAACAAACTGATAACCTCGACTCTGTCAATGTAAAACTGTTCAACCGGGATACTTATCCGAAATGTAGTCCTTCAGGTAATGATTTTCCGCCCTGAGATCTGTGACTTGAGCCTTCACCACATCCCTTATGGACAACATCGCGACGATTCTGTGGTTTTCGATCACGGGGAGATGTCTTATCCTGTTTTTAATCATAATTGTCGTTACGTAGCAGAGGTCGTCGTCGACCTCTGCGATAATGAGGTTGCCGCTCATCACCTCCGAAACCTTGATGTCTTTGAAGTGACGGTCGGCCTTCCGGGTCCAACACTTGATCACGTCCCTCTCGGTGAACATCCCCACGGGTCTTTCGCCGTCGACAACAACCAGCGCGCCCACCTCATGCTCGACAAGCAGGTTCACCGCATCGGCGACAGTCTTGTCCTTACCTATCGAAAAGATATGCTTTCCGCTCGCCCCCAATACTTCCTTTACTGTTGCCATGTTCTCGCTCCTGTTCTTTTCACTACGTGCGCAATCCCCTTATGCAATCTCTTTGTCCCTGCCGGTGCTCTTCGCGAATACAAGGGCTGTCGTCCGGTAGACCATATGCGCCATCTTCGAAAAAGGCGCGTAGGCGAAGAGGAAAAATATTGCCACAAGATGGATGAAATACACGGGGTATGCGAGGATCGCGACCCCCAGCAGTCTCAGCAGCTCGCTCAGGATACCGGTAACGACGATCGTCAGCACCACGCTGATGAAAAGCCAGTCATAGTAGCTTCCGATGCCCGCCTTAGGGGCGTTCTTCAGCCTGTTTGAGATCACCCAGGATATCCCGAGAAGAAGTCCGATGGCGCTCGCGTTGCCGAGGATCTTCATCGGGTCATAGAGCGGATAGGGCGACGGACGCTGAAGTCCGTAGAGATAAAAGATCGCCCATGTCGTCGTGATGGCAAGACCCACAAAGCCATAAAAAACGAAGAGATGGGACTTCGACCTGTCAACAGTAACGTCGCATTTCTTGAACTTCTTGTGCGCGAGAAATTCCGCAATCGTCGCAGTAATGGCGTTGAGGATAGAGCCTTTGGGCTTTCCGTTGACCGCCGAAAGGTCTTTCCAGTACCTCATGATGCCCGTGAAGAAACCAAATACCGCGAAGAGCGCAGCGAGACCGAAAATAGTATCAATGATGGGGACAGGCATCAATCTCTCGGCATAAACAATCGGCTCACTGGAGGACATCGCCTGAAACAGATTTCCCGGGCGGGTGCTGCCTTCCAGATATTGCTGGGGAATCAGTTGTGCCACGTAGGGAGCAACTACCCCGAATAGCACAACCGGCAGCGCAAGCAGGAAAATAAGAAATTTGGAGTCGCCCACCATCTTTCCTAGAAAACTCGGGAACGAATAGTTCTCGATGCTCAGTTTCCGTATCGCTCCCAGCACTTCACCGGGCTTTGCTCCCCGCGGGCAAAAAGCGGTGCAGTCGCTGCACTGGTGGCAGAGCCAGATGTCGGGGTTGGCGAAAAGCTTATCCTTCAGCCCCCACTGAGCATGGATCATCTCTTTCCTCGGGAAGGGCTTGTCGTCCGGTGTCACGTTGCAGACGACGGAGCAGGTCGCGCACTGGTAGCACTTCTTGAGCGACTCCCCTCCGGAGTTCACGATCTTTTTTACAAAATTTAAGTCGGGTGTGATCAACTTGCCTTCAGCCATGTATTACCTCCTAGAATCCCTTCATCGGGTTGAAGCCCACGCCTTCTATCACTTCGACGAATTTGCCGATCGCCTCGGGGATCTTCTCATATTCGTCTATCGAGAACTGGATCTGCTGCACCCTTACCGGCTCCAGTCTCAGCTTCCCGAGGGTCTCGGCCACGTTGTCCATCCTCTTGTTGCAGAGCTCGCTCCCCTTGACGAAATGGCACTGATAGTCGTCGCCGTATTTGCATCCGATCAGGAGCACGCCGTCGTTTCCTTTCGACATCGCATCAGCGATCCAGATGGTGTTTACGGAGCCGAGACATCTCACCGGTATAAATCTGATGTCGGCCGAATATTTCAGTTTATGCAGACCGGCCATGTCGAGGGCAGGATAGGCGTCGTTTTCGCAAACAAAGGCCACGATCCTGTATTTCTCTTCGTCCTCGTCAGGGACGTTGATCGCCTTGACCATCGAACCGATCATGTCGATATGGTAGTTCTTGAAAGAGATGATCCTCTCGGGGCATGCACCCATGCAGGTACCGCATCTTCTGCAGCGCGTGGGGTTAGGTTTCGGCGTTCCCTTTTCATCATCATCGAGCGCGCCGAAAGGACATTCTTCAGTGCATCTCTTGCACTGCGTACAACGCTGGAAGAAGAACTCGGGGAAAGACATATCCCCGGAGCGCGGATGCACCGACATCCCGCGGTTCACGGACTCGAGACACTGAATCGCCTTGAGGGCCGCACCAGTGGCATCTTCGATGCACTCGCCGTTGGTCATGGTCTGTCTGACATTTCCTGCCGTATAGATGCCTGTTCTCCTGGTTTCGTAAGGGAAGCATATGTAATTCGAATCGGCGTAGCCGTTGAAGAGCTCAAGGTCCCTGAACGCGGGCCCCTGGCGATAGGCGAGATTGATCACAGGCTCGAACTGCGTCTCGGGCGTCATGCCGACAGCCAGCACCACCATGTCGACATTCACCGCAACGTTCTCTCCCAGGATCGTGTTATCGACTTCGACCGTCAGGCCCTTGTCGCCGTTTTCGGTGACCGACTTGACCTCGCCTCTCGACAAGAAGATGCCGGGATTGTTCTGGGCGCTCTTATAGAAATTCTCATAATGCCCGGGGGTGCGCATATGCTTGTAAAAGATATACGCCTTCCCGTCCGGATAGTCTTCCGTCAGATAGTTCGCCTGCTTCAGCGATATCATGCTTGTAACGGACGAGGCATAAGGGAAGTCGCTGTCATCCCCGTTCAGCCCGGGACTCTGGATAAAGGCAATAGTCTTTGCAGCCTTGCCGTCGGAGGGCCTGACAATCTTGCCCTTGGCTGCAGCCTCTTCCAGCATGGTGTTCGTGATCACGTTGGCGAATTTTCCGAAGCCGAGATGCTCGAACTGTGAGGGGTCCGCAGGCCTTCCCCCGGCGGCAACGACCACTGCGCCAAAGACCTCTGCATCAGGATCGGAGGTGAGAATATCTTCACACTTGACCATGTCCGCCGGAAGTTCCACCGGCTCCTCGGCCGGCTTCTCCGCCGCCTCCGCGGGCTTGTCCTTCGTCTCTTCTTCTTTCTTCTTCGGAGGGACGTCCCACTTGGATTTCGTACCGGTCGGCTTGAACGATACCGCGAACTGGCCCGGCGCGCCGCTGATCCGCGCGATCTCATGGTTCAGCTTTACCGTGATCTGCGGATTGCCGGTCACCTCTTTTATCTTCTCCTGGATATTGGTCGATTCAAGCTGAGTATAAGGCGCCTTCGTCGGTATCTGCTTCCTCTGTTTAGCGGCATATCCACCAAGTTGCGCCTCTCTTTCAACGATGGTCACCGGGTAACCTGTCTTTGCCGCTTCGAGGGCGGCAGTCAATCCGGTGATGCCGCCGCCTATGACGAGGATGCTCTTTTCGACATTTTCGAGGAGATAAGGATCTACCTGGTTCATTTTCTGTGCCTTGACTATTCCCATACGGAGATAGTCTTCGGCGAGCATCTGGGTGTCGTCATTCGGCTGGGTCTCCTCTTTGACGACCTCCTTGCCCTCCGCGTCCTTCGACTTGACCTTCACCTGTTTAGTCCAGTCGTGGCTCCAGACGACCTGTTCCCTTATATTCACACGTTCAACTATATTTGCGGCGCCGAAATCAAACACGTCATATTTCACCCTTGGAGAGCATGCGGCAATAATAATCGTATTGACACCTTCCGACTCCATGTCTTTCCTGATAGTGGCGACACCTTCCTCGCCGCACATGGCCGGGTGGGTCTTGCAGATGGGCACCTTGTATTCCTTTGTGGCGACGGCGGAAAGTTTCTCGAGGTCGAGGCCTTCGCCTATCGAACATCCGCCGCATATATATACACCAAGTTTTTTCTCCATTTGTATGTTACCTCCTCACCATTTGAATGGCCTTTAGCGCAGTACCTGTTGCCGTCTGGCCCGATGACATGACATCGGAAGGTTTCTTTACGCAGCCTGTGGCCAATATCTCTTCTGATATAACAAAGCTGTTATCGTCGTACTTCGCGTTGCCCGGGACCTTCACCTGGGCGGTTGAAGGCTCCATGCCGGTAGCGAGGACGACCATCTCGTGGCGGGCCTGTATCTTCTTGCCCGAAAGAGTGTCTTCCACCGTGACGATTACGTCCTTCGTGGCTGGGTCCTCCTCTATCTTCGCCACCTTTCCCTTAAGAAAAGAGACGTTCCCGTCCGCCTTCACCTTGTTATAAAACTTTTCATACCTGCCGGGGGTCCTGAGGTCTATATAATAGATCGTCGCCTTGGATTCCGGATTTGCCTCACGTATGTAGGTGGTCTGCTTCAAGGAAGCGAGGCAGCATATATATGAACAGAACGGAAGATGATTTTCGTCCCTTGATCCCGCGCACTGGACGAATGCGATATTATTGACAACCTTGCCGTCAGATGGCCTCACGATCTTACCGTTTGTGGGTCCGTTGACGGCAGCAAGCCTTTCCATCATCATGTTGGTGATAAGGTTCTGCACTTTACCGAAGGACAGGTTGGTCATCTTTGTCGCGTCGTATGGGTTCCATCCCGTGGCCCACACTATGGAGGCCACCTTTATATTGAATGTCTTTGGTTTGTCATCGAGATCTATCGCTTTATAAGGGCATGCGTCCTTGCACTTTTGTGCAGTAGCGGTACCGATGATGGAAGGATCGAGGACGTATCTCTGGGGGAAGGCCATTTCATGGGGCAGATATGCGGACTTCCGCTTGTCCATTCCGAAGTTGAAGGTGTTCGACACCTCGACGTCACACGCCTCTGCGCACTTGCCGCAGCAGGTACAATTATTGTTTACATACCTGGGTGACTGCTTGAGTGCAACATCATAATTTCCCGGACCGCCCGATATCTTTTCGACTTCGGTCATTGTGAACCATTTCACCAGATTGTTCTTCTTTATCCTCTGGAAATTGATCTCCAGCCCGCAGGTCGGAGGACACAGCTTCGGGAAGTACTTGTTGAGCTGGGCCACCCTGCCGCCCAGATAGGGGTTCTTTTCCACTATAAATACCTCGTATCCCACCTCCGCAGCCTCAAGAGCCGTGGTGATGCCGCTGATTCCTCCCCCAACAACTAAAATCGTTCCTGATTCGGGGGTTACGGTTTTTTCATCCGCCATTTTATTCCTCCCTGTTACGTCGGTTTACTTGCAGTATATTAACGGTGAATGGCTGAATCATCAGCCTATCATTCCCGGTCAGAGCGCTGCCCGGGCACGGTCTCCGCCTTCTCCAGCTTGCAGGCTGGGCGGAAGAATTCAGCGACTGAATCTCTCCGCCTAACCGGCAGATGCCTAATCTGCATGTGCCCAGGGCCTGAACGGCCCTGGGCACACACATAAAATCAACTTCTTGCTGATCCGGATCAGTCAGGTATTATCTGGATATAATCCTTCTTGAATACCGACCATTCCTTCTTGGCAGGATCATACTTCGAATTCACAAAGCATTTCCAGTTTTTCTCGTCTACGAGGTCGAAGTCAGACCTGTAGTAGAAGCCCGGATACCTTGACTCTTCCCTGAAGAGGATATGCCTGAGATGTGACTCGACGGTGCCGAGCCTGTGGTAGTTCTCCCAGGCCCTGAGCAGTTCGTGGAGGTCGCCTGCAGCCATCTTCTCGGAGTCTTCCCTGAGCATTCCGAGGAGGCTGAACGCCCCGTCGAGCATAGCCTTGCTTGTGACGTAGGAGGTTGCTATTCCTGCGCCGTACTCGTCCGTAATCTTCATGAGCCTTCGCTGGAAGCCTGCCGGCTTGATGTAGTTCGGGTTTACATCGGCGGCTGTAGACTTCTGGTAGTGCTCCATGAAGGTCTTGACCGGCTTATAGACGATATCCGCAAGTTCTTTCGCGCTCTGGTTGAGTGTCGGTTTGAAATCCTTGTTGTCCGTGAAGAATCTGGACATTGACTTTGCCACCTGTCTGCCTTCTGCGTGTGAACCGGAGGAGAATTTGTGGCCGGATGCGCCTGTGCCGTCGCCTGCGGTGAAGAGGCCGTTTACAGTGGTCATGCCTTTGTAGTTCTTGCCCTTGTAAGGGATCTTGTATGCATCGGGGACCCAGTCTTCGTTCGGACCGGCAACCCATATGCCGCAGCAGCCGGAATGCGAACCGAGGAGATAGGGCTCGGTCGGCATGATCTCGGAGCCGACCTTCTCGGGCTCGGTGTTCGTGCCGGCCCAGAGGCCTGCCTGGCCGACCGACATATCGAGGAAGTCCTCCCATGCCTCTGCGAGAAGGTGTTTCACTTCCTTCGGGGTCATGTTTGCGGAAAGGTTCTTCAACGCGGTAGGCGTATCCATATAGATCGGGCCTCTGCCTTCCCTCATCTCTTTGAGCATGAGATGGTTTCTGAGGCAGGAAGCAGGTACTTTCGCCAATCCGTACGGAGGATACTGCTTGAGCATTTCGGCGTTTGTAGCCATGTAGTTTTCGCCGAGGGTGTTGGTTGCCTTCGCCTTGAAGAGGAGGAACCATGCGCCGACAGGGCCGTAACCGTCTTTAAACCTGGCGGGGACGAACCTGTTTTCCATCATCGTCATCTCTGCGCCGACTTCCTGGCACATGGTGTAGGTGGAGCCTGCGTTCCATACAGGATACCAGCATCTGCCCATGCCTTCACCGGTCGACCGCGGCCTGAATACGTTGACCGCGCCGCCGCATGCTACGAGCATTGCGTTGGCCTTGATTACATATACTTTATTCTCCCTGACGCTGAAGCCGACCGCACCTGCGATCCTGTTAGGCTCATTCTTATCAAGGACGAGCTTAACGATGAAGCATCTTTCGATGATGTTCTCTGAGCCGAGGGCGGCCTTTGCCGCTTCTGCGACGATCCTCTTGTAGGACTCGCCGTTGATCATGATCTGCCAGCGGCCGGAGCGAACAGGCTTTGTTCCGACCTTGAGGATCGGGGCGCCCTGGGCGCCGTCGACGGTCTTTCCATCTTCGAGGGTCTTCCATATCGGGAGGCCCCACTCTTCAAAAAGATAGACCGATCTGTCGACGTGCCTGCCACAATCAAAGATCAGGTCTTCTCTGACGATGCCCATAAGGTCGTTTCTGATCATTCTGACATAGTCATCCGGGGTGTTCTCGCCGAGGTAGGTGTTGATGGCTGAGAGACCCTGGGCGACAGCGCCGGACCTTTCGAGTGCAGCCTTGTCTGTAAGAAGGATCTTTGTGCCCTCGGGGGCCCACTTCTTGATTTCATATGCGGTCCCGCAGGCCGCCATGCCGCCGCCGACTATAAGGATATCGGTCTCGAGCTCGACAATAGCAGGATCTAATGTTGCCGGTAATTCTCCAGCTGGCTTATTCGGTAATGCCATGTTTATATTCCTCCTGTTTTATTTTTTGAAGTAATAATTATTTACCGTGAATCGCGATAGGCCTCTTAAGCTCAAAGTTATCGACTTCTTCGTCGGAAAGTCTCTCGGATGCGAGGTCCTTCCCTTTGTGTGCTGCGTTCTTCGGGTCGATCGAGCCTTCAGGGGTCGTCCTGATCGGGAACTTGAACCTCTGGAGGTTGCCGTTCCTGAACTGGATCGTCCACATGATCGAGTCTGAGCTCATCATCGGCTGGACAATTCCGCCGAGTGGAACGATGTCTGAGTAAGGCCTTACCGAGATTGCGCCCTGCGGGCAGATCTTTACGCAGGAATAGCATTCCCAGCACTGGTCGGGCTCCTGGTTGTAAGCCTTCATCGCTTCAACGTTCAATACCATTAAGTCGCTCGGGCAGATGTACATGCAAGCGGTCTTCTCGCCGCCCTTGCATCCGTCGCACTTTGCGGGATCTACATAACTTGGCATATTCTAAACCTCCTGTTTGAATTAGTTGTTTAAACCTTGACTCGCACTGCAAAAACTGCTCGGTTATACTGCCTAACTTCACCCCCTCTCATCTTCGAGTCAGGAGTTAGGAGTCAGGAGTCGGGAGAAAAAGCTTTGGACTTTAACCCCTAACCCTAAACTCCCAAACTCAGAACTTCACAATTTATGCGCCTTCTGAATATTTATGTACCTTTATCTCGACCTTCTCGGTCAGGGTTGCATAGTATTCCCTCAGGATCGTGAGGACCTCGGGACGGCTGAAGTGATCGGGCACATCCAGGTTCTCAGAGAGCATCTTTCTCAATTTCGTACCGCTGAGGAGGAGCCTGTCTTCCTTGCCGTGCGGGCAGGTCCTCATCGAGGCCATACCATCGCACTTCATGCAGTAGAACGTCCAGTCGATCTTGAGCGGCTTGGTCTCAAGCGCGCCTTCGGGTATCTCGTCGAATATCTTCTGGGCATCGAACGGACCGTAATATTCGCCGACGCCGGCATGGTCGCGGCCGATGATCTGGTGGCTGCAACCGTAGTTCTGCCTGAAGAGCGCATGGAGCAGCGCCTCGCGCGGTCCGGCATATCTCATATCAAGCGGATAGCCCGCCTGGATGCTCGTGTCCTTCACAAAATAAAGCTCGGTAAGCTTATTGATCGCCTTCACCCTCACCTCGGCCGGGATGTCGCCAGCCTTCAGTTTTCCAAGGAGCTGATGGATAAGCACGCCGTCGCAGGTCTCGATCGCGATCTTCGCCAGAAACTCATGGGACCTGTGCATCGGGTTTCTGAGCTGAAGACATGCTACTGTAGACCAGCCCTTTTCCTGGAACAGCTTCCTCGTCTCGGCAGGCCTCATATAAATACCTGGGAACTGTTTCGGGAACATGCCTTCGCTAAGGACCTTCACGGAGCCCGAAAGGTTGATCTCTTCCTGGTTCATGACCTTCACCACGCCAGGATGCTCCATCTCGGTCGTCTTGAAGACCTGCTTGCACTCATGGGCCTTGTCGATTTTGTATTTGTCCTTGACCTTCATCGTGGCCATGAGCTCGCCGGATTCTTCGTCGATCAGCGCGATTTCCTGGTTCTTCTTGATGCTGTTTGCTTGTCCCTCTGAAGTCGAAAGCGTCACCGGGATCGGCCAGAAGGTGCCGTCAGCCATCTTGTATTCGTCGCAGACGCCCTTCCAGTCATCGTATCCCATAAAGCCTTTCAGCGGGGTAAAACCGCCGATTCCCATCATAATCAGATCGCCTGCTTCCCTCGATGTGACCCTCACCTGCGTAAGGGTCTTCGCCTTCTGCTTTTCTTCCTTCAGTTCCTCTCCGGTCAATAACAGAGGCATCAGCTTCTTCTGCTTACCATGCGGGTTTACAAGTGCCATACTTTTCCTCCTGTGTTAGTTTATTCTATTAGTAATTGAGTCTTTGCAAACTTAATTACTAAAAAAGCCGGGTTCCTATTTCCCTTCAAGGGCGTTACAGACCTTCTTGAAGATCTCCTCGATCGAGCCTGTGCCCGGTATCGATTTCAGAATGCCTTTCCTGCGGTAATAATCGATCAAAGGCGCTGTCTGTGCCTCATACACATCGAGCCTTTTCCTGATCGTCTCTTCCTTGTCGTCGTCCCTCTGGAAGAGAGCGCCGCCGCATTTATCGCACACACCCTCTTTCTTCGGCGGCGAGAAATATATGTTGTACACCTGCTGACAGCTCTTGCATGTCCTCCTGCCCGTCATTCTCTTCATGAGATCGTTTTTGTCGACATCTATGCTGACAGCGACGGTAAGCGCGGCCGCCATCGTCGAGAGCATTTTGTCGAGCGCCTCTGCCTGGGCGGTGTTCCTCGGGAATCCGTCGAGGATATATCCGTTCCTGCAGTCATCCCGTTTCAGCCGCTCCCTGACGAGACCGAGGACTATGCTGTCCGGCACAAGTTCTCCTCTGTCCATCACCGCTTTCGCTTCCTTGCCGAGGGGGGTGCCGTCTGCAACCGCCTTTCGCAGGATATCTCCCGTCGAAATCTGAGGAATTGAGTATTTCTCTATGAGTTTCTTCGCCTGAGTCCCTTTACCCGCACCGGGCGCACCAAGTAGTACTAACCTCAATATGCCTCCTTATCTCGAACTATAAAAGCTTAATGCAGTGAACACTAACAAACAGAGTGATTTTAAAACAAAAAATAAATACCTTACTGGCGGCAAAAAAACTCTTAAAACCCTATAACTATATGCCTCCACATTTTTTTAAGTCAAATTCATATTTCTGATAAACAGATAAGAATTACTTATTAATCTGATTTTAAAATTATATGGTCATTTAAAATTGCGCCCTTCATAATAAATCATTCCTGCCGTGAATGAAAAATTGATTTTTTAAATAAATATATAACTTTTTTAAAGCCTTTCCTCTGTGGCTGAGTCTGTCTTTTTCAGAGGCGGTCATTTGGGCGAAGGTGAGGTCATAGCCGGCAGGGCAAAAAACAGGATCGTAACCAAACCCATTGAAACCTTTAGGTTTTTTGGCGATTTCGCCTTTCGCGTATCCCGTAAAGGTCTTATAGCTCCCGTCAGGAAAGGCTATGGCGATGCAACAGACGAATCGGGCCTCGCGGTCTTCACCTTCCAGCCCCCTCATCTCCCGGAGCAGTTTCATAAGGTTCTTGCGATCATCAGCGCCTTTGCCTGCGTACCGCGCGGAAAAGACACCCGGGGCCCGCCCGAGGGCCATGACCTCGAGCCCTGAATCGTCGGCGATCGCAGTGCATCCGGTAAATCTGGCTATGCTGACCGCCTTTTTCAAGGCATTCTGTCTGAAGGTCTTGCCGTCCTCCTCGACATCAGGACAACCCGGGAAAGCATCAAGGCTCAGGAAGCGCACATCATACCCCCTGAATATCCTGCTGATCTCCCGGACCTTCCTATTGTTTCGTGTAGCGAGAACGATCTCCATAAAACTCAGAATGATAAATAATGTAAAGAACATTTGTCAAAGAAGTCCCAGGTAAGGCGGATACGGGGAAATGACGTCCAGCGCTTCACCCAATGCCGACGTAAAGTTAAAGTTTTTGAGTTCGGCTCCCGATTATAGATTTGTTACCAGCAATCGCCTCAGATTTAAATAGGGGTGAAGTCTAAGGAAAATGCCTTTTTTCAAGTGGACCATATCATTGTTTGCAAAGAAGACCGGAGACGCTCCGGCAGTGACCGACGTTGTCCCGGGGTCTTCCGAACCGCATATTCTGCCTTACGACCTCATCGGACGGCGGCATGCCGACCTCACGCGCGGGGCGGAAAGGCTAACGGACATCTCCCGCAGGACGGAGTCCGAATTCCTTGAAGTGGGGAAAAGACTGCAGGATTTCTCGGACGGCTGCAGCGCCAACTCAGCCCTCTCCTCCGAAATCATCAGCATGGTGGAAGGAGGCAAGGGGCATAATTTCAATGCCCTTGAGGAACTCTTCGAAAGCGCATATACACATACCGGTGCCTGCGCCGATGCCATTGCGCGAGGCCTGAAAGAGATCGGGGAACTGAAGGCGGGTGTGAAAGAGATCTCGGATCTTCAGTCTTTCCTCAGGCATCTTTCGAAGTCCATCCATATCATAGGAGTGTTGAGCAGGATAGAGACCGCGCGAATAGATGGGGCCGAGTTCAGCAGTATGACCTCCGTGGTCGACGATCTTGCCGGGCAGATCGTGAAGAGCACCGGGGAGATAACGGCCTCGGCAAAGGACATCGGCGCCGCCATTACCGCCACGAGCAATGCCTTGCACGCAAAACTCGGGGAGTTTGTAAAGAGGTTGAGCGTTTCCAGGGCGCGCGTGAGCGATATCGTCCTTGCAATGAATACAATGAGGATGAAGGCCGCCTCGGCATGCAGACGGATCAGCGAACGCGCGGGCCAGACCATGCCAGAGATCAGCGGGATCATCGGACTGCTCCAGTATCATGACATCTGCCGTCAGAAGATGGAGCATGTTGCCGAGGCGGTCGTGGATATGGCTTCGAAGATGGAAGCTGCGGGAGAGATGCCCCCCCGGGAAAAGCACGCCCTGATCAGGTGGCTTCCGGACGTACTGACGGTGCAGGCCTCTCAGCTCAGAAATGTAAACGACGATACTACCCGGGCCGTCGAAGGGGTCTCCGCGCACCTCAGCAGAATCTCATACCTCGCAGATGCCCAAACAGGGGATGCCGGCATGATACTTAACGAAGAGGAATCGGGGAGCCTCAGTCTCGGCAAGGTGGCGGATGAGCTCGAAAATCTGCTGGCGATCACTTCAGAATGCAGGGAGATGACGAACGAGATGATCCGGGCGGTCTCGGAGGTGAGCGAGAAGATAGACAGGATGTCAGACCATACCTCCCAGATCGTGCTGATAAGCGAGAACATCAACCTTCTCGCGATGAACGCGATCATCAGGGTATCCCATACCGGAGATGCGGGGCGGTCACTCGGGGTCCTGGCGAACAGGATCAGCGCTCTCTCGAAGCTCGCCACTCAAGAGATAGAAAAGGGCTCATCCAGGATAAGTGAGGTCCTGACCAGGACAACAGGGTTCAAAGACACCTTGTCGGCGGTCCTGAACGGCCAACTGGTCTCGGCAGATGAGATCGTCCGCAAGACGCATCTCGCGGTCAATGAGCTCCTGGACGCCGACAAGACACTGGTAAAGGCAATGCAGAAGGTTTCGGAGGTCACGAATTCCCTGAAGCGAGACATTGCCCGGCTGGTCTCCGACCTGCAGTTCGACCGGACGATAACCTCGGTCACCGGAGAAGTCATTGCAGCTCTTGATTCCGCAAGGGAGGAAATCGCTGGACGGCTTTCCGGAATTCCTGCCGGGGATGGGAATGGGGCTACTGCATTCTCGAAGGAACTGGAAGAGCTCGCCCGCCGTTACACCATGGAGAGTGAGCGTGCGGTGCATAACGCGGTATTCAACGGGACCGCGGCCTTCCACGAGCCAGCCGGCGTCGGCGCTGGAGGGCGGACCGGCCAATCGGGTGATGGTCTTGGAGACAATATTGAGCTCTTTTAGATCACGGAAGGGAATGAATCCATGCAATCAGTACATAAGGAGGGAACATGATCAGTTTTGAAATGGCAAACAAGGGCGACGCGGGGATATTGCTCCTTGACGGAGACCTGACGGTGCAGCGGGCAGGCGAGCTGCATGCGGCGCTGATGGACTCGATCTCCAGGGCCGACAGCATCGTCCTGAATTTAGAGCAGGTCACCGGCATCGACCTTTCATGCCTGCAACTCCTCTGCGCGGCCCACAGGTCGGCGGAGAAACTCTGCAAACGTCTCACCGTTACGAGCACGAAGTCCGGGTTGTTCCGGCGGGTGGTTGAGGACGCCGGATACGCCCGCCACTCCGGTTGTATCATGGACCCGGCAACCAGCTGTCTCTGGACCGGAGGTCACGATGGGTAAGATCATAATGGCGGTGGACGATTCGGCGAGCGTCCGCCAGCTCGTGAGTTTCACGCTCAAAGGCGCAGGCTATGAGGTGGTCGAGGCGGTCGACGGAAGGGAGGCACTGGAAAAACTGAAAGGGGCCGCGGTGAACATGGTGATCACCGACCTGAACATGCCGAACCTCGACGGCATCGGCCTCATCCGGGAGACACGGGCGAATGCGGCGCATAAATTCACGCCGATTATCATGCTCACCACCGAGTCCCAGGAGTCGAAGAAGGCCGAGGGCAAGACCGCGGGCGCTACAGGCTGGATCGTGAAGCCGTTCAAGCCGGAACAGCTCATAGCGGTAGTAAAGAAGGTGCTGGGATGACGGACAAACATATTGCCGCATACAAGGAAGAAGCATACGAACTGCTCGCGGACCTCGAGTCCTCGCTGATGGAGCTCGAAGAATCGCCGGACGATACGGAACTCATCGGTCGCGTCTTTCGTGCGATGCATACCATAAAGGGGTCCGGCGCAATGTTCGGCTTCGACGACATCGCGGCCTTCACGCATGAAGTGGAGACCGCCTTTGATAAGGTGCGTAACGGCACGGTCCGCGTTACAAGTGGGCTGATCGACGTTACGCTCCGGGCGAGAGACCGGATACGCTCGATGCTCGACGCATCGGAGACCGGAGAAGGGGCGGACAAGGCGGAGGCAGATGAGATCATCGCCGCGCTCAGAAAATTGGTCGCCTCCGGCGATGTCTCCCCCGAAGCGGAGACGCTGCCGGTTCCGAAGAACGTGAAAAAGAAACCGACAGAAGCAAGAGGACCTGTTACCTACCGGATACGGTTTCGTCCGGACCGGGAGATATTCTCCACAGGAACGAACCCCTTGCCTCTGTTGCAGGAGTTGAGGGAGATGGGGGATTGCAGGGTGATCGCCCATACCGATGCTGTGCCGATGCTGGAGGAGATCGATCCGGAGGGGTGCTATACCTGCTGGGACATCATCCTGACCACGGACAAAGGGACGAACGCAGTCAGGGACGTGTTCATCTTTATCGAGGACAGCTGCAGTCTGAATATCGACGAGATAGACAAAAAGGAGCTTAGCAATGAGGAGGCCCATAAGAGACTCGGCGATATACTCATCGAGCGGGGTGATCTGAGCGAGCAGGACCTCAGGAAGGCGCTAGGGAAGCAAAGAAGGATCGGCGAATTGCTGGTGGAAGAGGGAGTGGTCGACGAAAGACAGATTGAGTCGGCCCTGGCCGAGCAGAAGCATGTAAAGGAGGCGAGAGAAAAACGTCAGGGGGCCGAGGCCAGCCAGACGATACGGGTACCGTCGGACAGGCTCGACGCACTCGTAAACCTCGTAGGAGAACTAGTCACCGTCCAGGCCCGTCTCAGCCAGACATCAGCCTCGAGCAGCGACGCAGGCCTGCTTTCGATCGCGGAGGAAGTGGAGCGTCTCACCGGCGAACTGCGCGACAATACCATGAGCCTGCGCATGCTGCCGATCGGGACGACCTTCAGCAAGTTCAGGAGGCTCGTGCGCGATCTGTCCGCAGAACTCGGCCGTGAGGTCGAGATGACCACGGACGGCGCCGAGACCGAACTCGACAAGACCGTGATCGAGAAGCTGAACGACCCTCTTGTGCATCTCATCCGGAACAGCATCGACCACGGCATCGAACCGCCGGACGTGAGAGAGGCTGCGGATAAACCCAGAAAGGGGACTATCCATCTCTCTGCCGAGCATTCGGGCGCGAACGTACTGATCAGCATCCGGGACGATGGGGCCGGCCTCGACGCCGGAGAGATACGCGCGAAGGCTGTCGAACGCGGCCTGATCGCGCCGGACGCGGAACTGCATGAAAAGGAGATCTTCTCACTGATTCTCGCCCCTGGTTTTTCGACAGCGAAAAAGGTGACCAGCGTCTCGGGGCGCGGCGTCGGCATGGACGTAGTAAAAAAAGCGATCGACTCCCTCAGAGGGACGATCGATATCAGCAGCACGAGGGGTGCAGGGACCACCATGACACTCAGGCTCCCCCTGACGCTCGCGATCATTGAGGGACTGCTCGTCGAGATCGGCACGGAGTTCTTCATCTTCCCGCTTTCGGCAGTGGAAGAATGCGTCGAGTTGACCGCGGCGGAATCGGCCGTGTCGAGCGGTGGCCACCTGGCACATGTTCGCGGCCAGATCGTCCCGTACATCCGCCTGCGCGAACAGTTCTCGATAGGCGGGAGCAGGCCGCCGATAGAACAGATAGTCATCGTTGGGCTCGACGGGCAGAAGATCGGTTTCGTGGTAGACAATGTGGTAGGGGAACATCAGACGGTAATCAAGACACTCGGGAAGGTATATCAGGACATCGAGGGGATATCCGGCGCGACCATACTCGGCGACGGGACCGTGGCCCTTATCCTCGATATCCCGAAACTGTTCGTGGCAGTGGAACGGCAAGCGACTGTGTAACACGAGGCCGGGCAACAGCGAAGATCAGCAGACAAAAGAATATTTAGGCAGTATAAATATCTCAATATTGGAGGACACATGATTTCTGTAAGGGACATGAAGATCGGCGTGCGTTTGGGGACAAGTTTTGGCCTTATCCTTGTATTGATGGTTGCTGTCATCAGCGTCGGCATCACAAAGCTGGCCGACATGCACGACAAGATAGACAGGATAGTGAAGGTGAACACCGTTCGCATGGAACGGGCAGCCGAAATGGGAGACCAGGTAAGGGAGGTCTCCATAGCACTGCGCAACATATTGCTTCAGAACACGAGCGAAAATGACAGACAAGAAAAAGGGACGATTGAGGCTGCGCGCCAAAAATACGACCGGGCATTCAGCAAGGTCGAGGAGATGACGGGCAAGGACGACACTAAAGGGCACGACCTCATCTCAAATGTAAAACAGGCCCAGGATGTCGCGAGGGCGCTGAATAACAGGGTGATAGAATTAGCCCTGGCCAATAAAAACGCGGAGGCCACACGCCTTATGATCCAGGAGGCGAGACCCGCTGTCCGCAAATGGATAGAGACCACAGACGAACTGAGCAACTACAATATCGAGCGAAATAATATCAGGTATGAGCAAGCGACAACGGCATATGCCTCGGCAAGGATGTTTATGTTTGTCCTGGGTGGCTTTTCACTGCTGTTAGGAGTCCTTATGTCATTACTTATTACAAGGAGCATCGTCGTTCCGGTCAGAGAGGCCGTAACCGCTGCGGATTCGCTTGCGGCCGGAGACCTGACGAAGGATATAAAAGTAAATAGCAAGGACGAGACAGGACAGTTGCTCATTGCAATGAAGAACATGATGGAGAAACTGAGGATGGTTGTGGCGGACGTCAAGAGCGCGGCGGACAACGTGGCCTCGGGGAGCCAGGAACTGAGTTCGAGCTCCGAGGAGATGTCGCAGGGGGCCACCGAGCAGGCGTCTTCGGTGGAAGAGGTGTCTTCTTCGATGGAGGAGATGTCTTCTAACATCAAGCAAAACGCCGACAACGCACAGCAGACCGAAAAGATAGCGCTTAAATCCGCTGACGACGCAAAGCAGAGCGGCAGGGCGGTGGGCGAGACGGTCTCTGCGATGAAGGAGATCGCAGGGAAGATATCGATCATCGAGGAGATTGCGAGACAGACGAACCTGCTGGCATTAAACGCGGCGATCGAAGCGGCGAGGGCCGGGGAGCACGGCAAGGGGTTTGCGGTGGTGGCATCCGAGGTGAGGAAGCTTGCCGAGAGGAGCCAGACCGCAGCGGCCGAGATAAGCCGGCTGTCTTCGTCGAGCGTACAGGTGGCGGAGAAGGCCGGGGAGATGCTGACGAAGCTGGTGCCGGATATCCAAAAGACGGCCGAGCTGGTGCAGGAGATAAGCGGGGCGAGCAATGAACAGAACACCGGGGCTGAGCAGATCAACAAGGCGATACAGCAGTTAGACCAGGTTATACAGCAAAACGCAGGGGCTTCCGAAGAGATGGCCTCCACTGCCGAGGAACTCGCCTCCCAGGCCGAACAGCTCCAGTCGACTATATCGTTCTTCAGGATCGGGGAAAACGGCGGGAGCGCCGAGAAAGAGGTCCCGATGAAGCCTGCGGCAAAGACATCGCACAAGGTGAAGGTGATGCATATCGGGAAGGAGACGAAGAAGCCTGCGCTTGCAGGGGTTGGCGCAGGGGCTTCTTCCGGCGTTGCGCTTGAGATGGGCAACGGAGGAAACGGCCACAGCAATCATTCCGACGACGATGAATTCGAAAAATTCTAACAACGGTAATTCGTGATCGGTTATCGAAAACAGAATATTACAGGAGGTATATATGAGTGTGGCGGGAATATTTGAGACGACGCAGTACCTGACGTTCAAGCTCGAAGACGAGGTCTTTGCGCTGGACATATCGAAGGTGAGAGAGGTGCTGGACTTTACGACGGTGACGAAGGTGCCGAGGACGCCGGACTTTATGCGCGGGGTAATCAACCTCAGGGGCAGCGTGGTACCGGTGGTCGACATGAGGCTTAAATTCGGCATGGAAGCGACCGAAAAGACGGTGAACACCTGCATCATCATCACTGAGATCTCGCTGGACGGGGAGACGACGGTGCTCGGGGCACTGGCAGACTCGGTGCAGGAGGTGATCGACCTCGAACCGGACCAGATCGAGCCGCCGCCGAGGATCGGCACACGGCTGAAGACCGAGTTCATCAAGGGCATGGGCAAGCGCGACGACCGCTTCCTCATGATCCTCGACATCGACACGGTCTTCTCCGCCGATGAACTTTCGTTGGTCCAGGGCACCGAACCGGTCTTGACACAGACATAAGCCAGTTTACCGTATTGGTGCATTGCAGTATCAGGTCGCCAAAAGGGCGGAGGGCCGATGCACCCGCCCTTTGGCCTGCATTCCTGCCGGCTGCATCGTGACAGGTATATGCAGGTGAAAGGCCTACTGCGGCCGGAATGTGCAGGCATGCGTTTAGGACAACCGGGGAATAAGAGAGCGGAAACAGGGAAAGAACAATGGAGGATGACGGATGATGGACCAAACGGAAAAAGAGGGGAAAAAATGAAAAAAGTAACGATTCGAAAGGGAAGATCAGTAAAAAAAACGACGAAAGAGACCGGCAGGACAAGGGCCTCCGCCGGCGTCTCCAGAAGAAGCGTGTCGGGTCTTCAGGAGCGTCTTGCCAAGGCGGAGAACGTGCTCCGCTCGTGCGCCGCGCCGATGCTGCTGGTAGACAGGGACCTTATCATCACAGCGATCAATGACGCGGCACTTTCCGCCATGGGCTACAGCAGGGAAAGGTTGAAGGCAGGATGCCATGTTCTGTTTTCGCGAAGACCCCCCTCTGCAATACGGACAGTTGCACCCTCCGGAACTGCATGAGCACGGGACGGACAGTTATAGGAGAAACAGTGGGCGAGACGGTCTCTACGATGAAGGAGATCGCAGGGAAGATATCGATCATCGAGGAGATTGCGAGACAGACGAACCTGCTGGCATTAAACGCGGCGATCGAAGCGGCGAGGGCCGGAGAGCACGGCAAGGGATTTGCGGTGGTGGCATCCGAGGTGAGGAAGCTCGCAGAGAGAAGCCAGACCGCAGCGGCCGAGATAAGCCGGCTGTCTTCGTCGAGCGTGCAGGTGGCGGAGAAGGCCGGAGAGATGCTGACGAAGCTGGTGCCAGACGGCCGAGCTGGTGCAGGAGATGCAACGAACAGAACACCGGAGCTGAACAGATCAACAAGGCGATACAGCAGTTAGACCAGGTAATCCAGCAAAACGCAGGGGCTTCCGAAGAGATGGCCTCCACTGCCGAGGAACTCGCCTCCCAGGCCGAACAGCTCCAGAGCACCATGGCCTTCTTCAAAGTGGGCGATGAGGACGCAGCCATAAAAAAATCCGCGCCGCGGCCGACCGTACAGAAGCTGCCGCATTCAACGAGGAGACCGCATGGCAGCACTGCGGCAGGAGTGCCGGCCATGGCTGTCGGGAAAAAAAGCGGCGTCGTGCTCAGCATGGGCGGCAACGGAGATCACGAAGATGACGACGATTTCGAGAAATTCTAAGTGCTGTGTTATGTGCAATGCGCGTATGGCGAAGATGATGAACGGATGCGGCCTGCCGGATGTCAACCCAATGATCTGGGGTCGGTAAAGGGACAGACATGGGAAGCACCGATATGGAAAAGGCAGAGGCGCATCATTCTGCGGCGATGTCCGGGAGGGACTTCCGCAGGCTCGGGGATTTTATCTATTCGGAGTGCGGCATCAAGATGCCGGACTCCAAGAAGGTAATGCTCGAGGCAAGACTGAGAAAGAGGCTGCGGGCACTCGGCATGAGATCGTATTCGGCATATTGCGACTATATATTCAGCCCGCAGGGGGCGGAAGAAGAGATCGTGCATATGATCGACCTCGTTACTACGAACAAGACCGATTTCTTCCGCGAGCCGAGACATTTCGAGTACCTTGCCGGAACCGCGGTCCCCGAGTTGATCAGTACCGCAGGGGCCGGCATCAGAAAAAGGCTGATGGTCTGGTCGGCCGGGTGTTCTACCGGAGAAGAGCCGTATACGCTGGCAATGGTGCTGTCGGATGTTGCCGCGGAATGCAGGGGGTTTCAGTTTCTGGTCCTTGCCACCGATATCTCGACCCGGGTCCTAGACTTGGCGAAGAACGCAGTGTACGAAGAGGAAAGAATTGCTCCGGTCCCCTGGGAGATGAGGAAGAAGTACCTTCTCCGGAGCAGGGACAGGAGCAAACGGCTGGTGCGCATCGCTTCCGCCCTTCGGGAAACCGTAAAATTCCGGCGCCTGAACTTCATGGACGGCGACTTCGGCATGCGGGCACCGCTGGACATCATCTTCTGCAGAAACGTAATTATCTATTTCGACCGGCCGACTCAGGAGAGCCTCCTGAACCGTTTCTGCGGCCATCTGATCGACGGAGGATATTTATTTATGGGCCATTCAGAGACTCTGCACGGACTCGATGTGCCGCTGATCCAGGTGGCGCCGACGATCTACCGGAAAATATCATGAATCTCCACGATCCGGAAATGAAGACCGTCTATCTGAAGCCAGGCGAGATATATATTGCCAGGGACGAGCCGACGGTGGTCACCACGGTGCTCGGCTCGTGCATTTCTGTCGCGATGTTCAACGGAAGGCTCAATATCGGCGCGATCTGCCACGGACTGCTGCCGAAGTGCAGGGACAAGAAGGCATGCGATGGGACTTGCTTCGAAGAATTCCGATATGTCGAATGCTCCATGCGCCATATTTTGTCACGGTTTTTCTCCCTAGGGGTCCATAGGTCCGAAATCCGGGTGAAGCTGTTCGGGGGCTCGGATATGTTCGAGCTGAAGAGTCCGGCATCGATCAGCGTGGGAAAACAGAACATAGAGACCGCCTTGAAGGTTATCGGAGACGAAGGGCTCACGCTCGTCTCTTCCGACGTGGGGGGCCCACTGGGACGCAAGATATTCTTTCATACGCAGACGGGCGAGGTCCTTCTGAAGCGGCAGAAGGAGATAAAATAAAGAACGCCTTGACAAGTCTGACAGCTTCAATGGGTGGCCCGGATACGAAGGACATTGCGCCCCCGGAAATACCGGGCATCACGACCGACTGGCTTGAGGAGAAGGGAAAAGATGATGTTGCAGCCGAATAAAAAGATCAGGGTGCTTATTGTGGATGATTCGGCAGTAGTCCGCCAGACACTGGCCGAGATACTCACATCGGACCCGGGGATGGAAGTAATGGCGACCGCCCCGGACCCGTTCATCGCTGCGGAAAAGATACGCTCCGAGGTGCCGGACGTGATCACCCTCGATGTGGAAATGCCCAAAATGGACGGCATCACGTTCCTTCACAAGATAATGACCCAGCACCCAATACCGGTTGTCATGTGTTCCAGTCTCACTGAAGAAGGGTCCGAGACCGCCCTGAGGGCGCTCGAATACGGAGCGATCGAGATCATCCAGAAGCCCCGCATGGGGACGAAGCAGTTCCTGGAGGAGTCGAGGGTGCGCATCTGCGACTCGGTCAGGGCGGCCGCGATGTCGAAGGCCGGACGCATCGTGAAGAAAAAGCCGGTCGAGCCGAAGCTCACTGCAGACGCCGTGCTTGCAAAACCCCAGAGCAGGGCCATGATCCAGACCACCGAGAAAGTCGTGGTGGTCGGCGCCTCCACAGGCGGCACCGAGGCGTTGCGGGTCTTTCTCGAGATGCTCCCCGCGGACGCGCCCGGCATCGTTGTCGTCCAGCATATGCCCGAGCATTTTACCACCGCCTTTTCGAAGCGGCTTGACGGACTCTGCCGCATCACCGTCAAGGAGGCCGAAAATGACGATACGGTCATCCGGGGGAGGGCTCTGATAGCCCCCGGGAACTTCCACACCCTTCTGAAGAGGAGCGGCGCCAGGTATTACGTAGAGGTGAAAGAGGGCCCGCTCGTATGCCGCCACCGGCCCTCCGTGGATGTGCTTTTCCGGTCTTCGGCGCGATACGCGGGGAAAAACGCGGTCGGGGTCATCATGACCGGAATGGGCGACGACGGCGCAAGAGGCTTGCTCGAGATGAAAGAGGCCGGCGCTTACAATTTCGCGCAGGATGAAGAATCATGTGTTGTCTTCGGCATGCCGAAGGAGGCGATACGGTACGGCGGCGTAGACAAAGTCCTGCCGCTCGATTCGATCGCGAGAGAGGTGATAAAGAAAACTACGGGGGCTGAGCTTCGTAGCATTTAATACGTATACCTATAAAGATCATTGTCCAGGAAAAAACGGCGCTTCTTTTCTTCGAACCTCTCTATCGCATACCTGAGCATCGTCCTCGGCATCCGTCGGTAATGTTTTTTCAAAAAATCTTCTTCAGTCTGCAGGTCTCTCTTGCCGACCTCGCGCAGCATCCAGCCCACCGCCTTATGGATCAGGTCGTGATCATCGCGAAGAAGGATTTCCGAGACGCGAAGTGTGTCGGCGAAATCGTTTTCCCGTATAAATGCAAGAGTGGACAAGACCGAGATCCTTCTTTCCCATATATTCCCTGATCTCGCAAGCCTGTAAAGCACCGACCGGTCCTTATCGAGAAGATAATCTCCGGGAATATTCGGCGCCGATATGTCGACGAGGTCCCAGTTATTTATATACTTTGTATGTTTCAGGTAAAAATCGGCGATCTCTCCCTTGCCTTCCTGGTCCGTTTTTTTATATTTGTTTACGAGGATGAGCAGGGCTACGAGCCTGTGCTCGTGGATCTTGCTCGAAAGGAGTCTATGGATATCGCTCAGTGGAAGCTCCAAGTATTTCTTTGCGACTGCCCGCTGTTTCGGGACAACAATCCCGAGGAACACATCTCCCTCGCCGTACTGTCCCTTTCCCGTCTTGAAAAAACGGGAGAGAATCCGTGCCTTTTCGGGATCGGCAAGGTGTTGAAGGTCTGATTTGAGACTGGCCAGCATAGACCATCGATAATATATACCTGCCCAGGATATTTGCAAGCGATGCGGGCAGGGGGTAGTGTCCTAATTTGGCGAATCTAACTAATTGTCAGATGGAAGGAGCAGACGCGACTTGCTTGAGACGTTCTTCTCGCTCTTTGGCTAGTTGAATAAAATTGACAGGATTTAAATGAAGTGGCTGAAATCCAGCCCTTCTGGTTAAATCTGCAATAGTCTCTCTTATATAAGGAAACATTATTGCCGGACAATTAATAACTGAAAATTGTTTTAATATTTTTTCTTCAGGCAATTCATCAAACTGGAATAAAGCTGCAGACTCAACTTCAAAGTAATATGGCAGATCACCCTTCAACTGCCTGACTCCTAGCAATACAACTAGCTGTTTTTCTTCTTTCTTAATTTCATTACTTATTCCAAATTCAGGCTCAATCCTAACTTCCTTAGTTTCTTCCGGTTTGAATGCTCTGTTAAGGATAAAACTTACCTTAGTTAGAACAAAATTTAAGAACTTCATATTATGCTGCAAGAGCTAATTCCTCATTAGAACAATATCCTTCACTGGCTCCCTGTCTTATATAGTCAGGTTGAGTTTCACCAATAAATGCTCCCCTAAATTCTCTTTTTTGTTCAGCGAGCATTTTAATCATCAAGTCTGCAGTATGACGACGCAGACCTTGCTCAATACTATCAATATTTTGTTGAACTAATCTTACTAGATCGGGTTCCAATATATTCCTTTTAGTTTCAAAGTATTTCTTAAAATAATCGAAATCTCGTAGCATGGTCAAAACATCATTATGCACATCATCCTGGATTGCGCCAGTCTCATATCTATGGATTGTGATATCTCCCCAATTTAGCAAACGAGCAAAATTCTTTTGACTCAATCCATACTGATTTCTAATCGCTTTTATCTCTTCGGATTGGAGAAGCCCTTTCCGTCTCTTATATTGCCTATAAGCAGATTGAAATTTGTCTTCCTCATCCTCTATGTCATAAAAATAATGCCCACCGTCAAGACAGAAGTATATTTTTGAAGTGACCTCAATACCTTCGCCACGAACCTTTAGAATCTCCGTAGTCTCTCCATAGGCTAAGTCTTTCTCATTATCGCAAACAGGACACTCTTTATGTATTCTACTAATTTCTTTGAACGGTATCTTGTTGAGCATCATTGTCAGCTCCTTTGTCTATGCGGATACTTCATTTCCCACTTTGGAATATGAAAAGACATACATCGGCCTACATGCCGTCCATCATTCCTTGTAGATACTGCAATTTTAATATAAATTTCATACCCCTTAACATATCGACCGAATATCCACCATTCTTTATTTGAATTGCCATCATAATCAGGAGAAGGCCCCTCACAGTAATCTTCGACGCATAATCTCATAACCTCTTCCTTACGATGCTTTGCGGTAATCCCCAAAATTGCAAGAGTCTCATCATTGCTCGTATCGAGTCGAGGCACAACACTACCATCCCAACAGGATTTAAAGATTTTAAGAAATTCTTCAATATCTGCTTTGCTTGGAGTTCCCCTGCTCCCCACGGGGCATAGTATAACATAGATGGACACATATGCTGCTGGCCATTATAATCAAGGGCATTTAAAAAAGTAAAGCAAAAAACTATCATATGATAGTTTTAAGTTATCACACTTTGAGTGGAAAATACACTAGACGGGAGAAATATTATTTTTTCTCTGTAAAATCAACAACTAATGAAGCTCTCACCGCCTTTTCGGGTGAATCAATAGGCACATGAAGAACAGCGTAATATCGGCGCGTGGTACTTCCTTCAACTGCTGAACTCCATGTATAGCACTTGTCGGCCCTTGCATTCCCTTCTATCTTAAATAATCCACTCGGTAGTAATGTGGATGTCTTCGGGGATTGCTCGACAAGAGACTCAATGGACTTCGTGACGGAAACGGCGATGATTTCGGCGACCTCGGAATAACTCTTCCTTCCCTGCGCCGTCTCAAAATAGCGGGTTGAATCTACCGGGCGTGTGCTGTCTTTTCCCTTTCGAGGAGTTCCTTCAGCCGGGTCATACTCACCGGCTCCTTCTCGAATTCCATGGATGTCACCACCCAGTCCAGAATCTTTTCGCGATATGCCTTCCTCAGCGTGTTTATATCCTCGTGGCTTTTTCGCCACCTTTCCAAGTCTTGCTCTGCCTTTCTTATCTCTTCCCTTGTCATGGCCTTCTTCCTTGCCTCTATTCTGCCATTTATCGGCCATTATGACAACCGCCTCGTTTTCCGACTGCGCCGTTTCGGCTTTTCCGGCGAAGGCAGGAGGCTGGTGTATTTATGGTAAAGCTCAAAGAGAAACGCTACCCGCTCGGCGTCGGACGTGAAGGTCTTCTTGCCATAGGCCGCATCTACCGCCTTATCCAGCGCCTGATGCGCCTTGCGCAAATCTGGCGGCATGGCGATGGGGTCATAAAGGTCGGCAAGGGAAGAGCCTGGATGCGCGGCTCGTGCGTTAAGCACGCCCTGTGCCGCGTCCTCGATGGCCTTCACTAACTTATTTTTGCCTTCGGAGTCATAACTCCCCCTTCCCCCTCTTATCTTAAGAGGGGGTGCCGAAGGCGGGGGCGTTATTCCAGGGGGATGGGGGGAGTTACCAGTCTCCGGGATTTCGGGCCAAGGGAAGTTGTTATAGACGATATCTTTTGAGTAGCGATAATCGCTTTTTAGCCTGCCGCCAACATGCCGCACCCAAGACATATGCATCGATGAAGAAAGAATACCGAAATGAAACAGCGTTGCTTGCGGCAATATCTTAACAAGATTACTCGACAAAGTATTCGCATCCATGAATCCTATTGGGATGAAATGTCGCCTCTCAGACGACACTTCCTGATGATACGCAGAATCAAGGTCGCCGCCCAAAGATTTATGTTCGGCGATCAATGTGCCGCGCCAGAAAAGGTCGATGCGCCCCCCCCTAGCAGGCTGCTTGTCAAATAGAGGAAGCGACCTGACCGGCTCCTCGAATGTTGCCACACGCCGCCGCGAAATACCGAATACCGCAAAAAACTCATTCCAGAAGGTCTGTGCCTCGGCACGCTCCGCTCGCGCCCCTTCCCATTCGCGGGAAAAGGCAAGCGCCCGGTCTTTTATCTCATTCAGCGAAAGCGGCATCTGGAAATGTCTCTCCCCATAAATTTCCCATTAATATTAAAACCTTCACTTGATATTTGCAATGGCGGAGACGGACCTTTGTAAGACACTGCCCCGCCCCAACAAGGGCAATTCACGAATTGCCCCTACTTGACTATTGAAATGCATTCCCTGAAAATCAATATCGATGCGATACATCAAATTATTGATCGAATACGACGGGACGAACTACCACGGCTGGCAGTCGCAGAAGTCGGGTGGGACGATACAGGACATCGTAACAGAGAAGATACGCAGCGTCACCGGCGAAGAGGTGAAACTCACCGCCGCAAGCAGGACGGATGCGGGGGTGCATGCCCTAGGACAAGTTGCGGTTTTCGGAACAGCATCTAATCTTGCCGCGGATGTGATCATGAGGGCCTTGAATGCTAAGCTTCCCGCGGACATCAGAATAATGGATGCGGAAGAGACCGCCGAGAATTTCCACCCTCGTTACGATGCTATCAGAAAAAGCTATTTCTATATCATTTCCGAAGACAGGCGGCATTCCGCATTCCTGCACAGGTATATCTGGTATGTACATTCAACACTCGATACCGAACGCATGGCAAAGGCCGTCTCGCTCGTCGTCGGCGAGCACGACTTCTCTTCCTTCAGGGGTGCGGGTTGTGGCGCGAAGCATCCGGTCAGGACTGTGGTAGCCGCCGATATCGCGAGATTCAACGAGATGAATTTCATGACCGCAACCTTTCAGGGGAACTTCATCAAATTCCGGATCGAGGCGAACGCCTTTCTCAGGCATATGGTGAGGAACATAGCCGGCACGCTTGTGGAAGTGGGAAAGGGGAATATGTCTGTCGAAACATTTGCCAGGGTCCTTCAATCGCTTGACAGGACGATCGCCGGACCCACCGCGCCCGCACAGGGACTGTTTCTTGAGAAGATCGTCTACTAAGCAGTTTACTGATCCACATCATCATATTACGAATCCGGCATTCCCCATGTGTCCTGGATTGCCCGATCAAGCCGGGCAATGACGGTGTGGGATTTAATGCCTGAGTAATAAAAATGATTATTGGCGACAAGTGGCGCTTGAGCGATATCGATATATTTCGGTAACTATTTCTTGGCGAAATGAAGCGGTAGCAGACTCGACTGTTTGAGCCCGGAGGGCGAGTTTCGAGACTGCAGCGGAATGAGCCTTAGAAATGTCGAAACATATCGCAAAGAGTGAAAGCGTCACTTGTCGCCCATGTCATACTAACTTTCGTTCAGTAGCGCTGGCTTGATGTCGATCACCGGAGTTCCGTCCAACGCCTCCAAAGGCCTGACCCTGATGCGGCCCGGCTTATCTATCTCCACAATCTCAACCCGGTGCAGGCCGATAGGGTTCGGCCGGTGCGGCGAGCGCGTTGCGAACACCCCTTTCAAAGGCGCCTCCGGATTTCCCCTCGGATGGACCCTGAGAAGGTCCCGCCTGCCCTTGTCAAGCCAGGTCAATACGATAATCTCCTGCTCAGCAAAAAGCCCGTCAAGTGCCTCCGAGAATGCCGGGTCGATTTCGAGCCATGCCTCGGGCGCCCCTTCGGGGCCCTGCTTCGGACAGCCCTCCAGAGACGTGAGAGATGAGCGGACAACACCTATGGGCCGGAGTTGATGATCAGAATCTTTCATTCCGCGTCACCCTGAATCGTCATCGCAGGAGGAATCCCCGCCTCCAGAATTTTCAGTGCCTTCTCCCTCAACCCTTCCTTCCCGAGGTCTTCCTTGCCGGTCATCTCCTCGATGTCTATCCTCACCACTCCGGTGATCCTGAGCTTTGCTTCCCGGAAGTTGCCGTATCCGCCTTCAGGCTGATACTTCCGCATGAGAAGTCGCAGGGCCATGATCTTCTCTTCTTCATCCTCTACGATCCGGGCCTTTCCCCTGATGATAACGCTCCGGTAGAGATATTCGGCCTTGCAGGGGTCGGCCCCATCTCCCTTCACGAAGGCTAACGGGAGGTCAACCTCGAAGCATACCCTGCTGTCCCTTCTGATGTCGTCGATCTTTTCACCTTCCTTTGCAGTATGGAAGTAGATCTTTCTCTCATGAAAGACGAAATTGAGCGGCTTTATCATGGGATAGCCGTCGCTTCCGGTCGTGCCTAGTCTGCCAACATGGCTGCGCGTAAGCAGGTCGAAGATCGACGCTTCATCCCGCATCTCCTTCTTAGCCCGGCGCATCGTCGTTATTCCCCGAACTCCCTCCGCATTTCTTCGAACCTTTCCATTTTTTCGGGGCCGTATTTTTCGATGCCCCTTCTCACCTCGTCGAGCGGCTTCTCCTGCCCGAGTGCATCTCCTTTTTTCGAAAAGAACTTGTCGGCGAAACAGATTATCCTCTCTTCGAGGGTGACAGGCAGCATGTCACGTCTCGGTATCGGCAAGTTGTTCTTGTCGATATCGGCGATGGCGATCCCGACTCCCACGTGCCGTTCGCAGACGAGCGCATGGATGGGGAGGCCTTCGCTTTCGAGGACCTCTCTTCCGAGATATCCGTGACAAACGTATGGCTTGTCGCCGTAGCAGCCGATAGCGGGAACGTTCGTCCCAAAGATGCCGATATCGTGGAGCATCGCCGCCTCTTCGATAAAGATCATGTCCGGCTTCATGTGCATAAGTCGCCCTGCGATAACAAGGGCCTTTTGCGCAACCGCCGTGCTGTGGCCGATCAATAAATTGTACGCGAGAGACCCGAATTCATAATATTCCCTGATAATCCCGACTACGTCGACAGTGCCCCTCTTCATGTCTTTCGCATCTCGGCGAGGAACTTTCTTATCCCTTCAGCGTTCGTCCCGATGTCGCTTACGCCGACGCGGGAAACCGAACGAATGTCGACACGGCTACCCTCCCCACTCTTTTCGACCCGGATGACGATGTCGTCCTTGAAGCCGAACCAGAATGTAGTGGCAACCGCCTCGATCCGGCCGGCGGCCTTGTTCGCGGCGACAATGTTCCAACTCATCTTTCGGGCCACGGCGATCGCCTTATCGAAAGCCTCTCCCGGAGGGATGCTCAGGATAAGAGGTTTGATGTCCGGATAGGCCTTATGCTGCTGCGCTGCGATTGCGGGACCTCCGTAATCAGGCGGGTTCGACGCATTCTTCCTGAGGGGCAGAATCGCAACGAATTTGGGCGGGTTTTCGGTATCGGTGGTGATGTCGTGAATAGGCGGCAGACTCTTTGCCAATTGCATCCAGTGCCAGGTGATAAATACAAGCGCGCCGGCGATCGTCAGTCCGAGGAGGGCAAGGAGAAAGCCGCGTTTGAAGACCAGGCGGACAGTGGCCAGCAACCCGATGAGAGACAGAACCGCCGCAGCCATGCCGCCGTACGCGGACCACTTGAAAACATCAAGACCGATCCTGAAATTCCATATCTCGTAGCGCGTGCCGAGACCCGAAGCGACCGCGGCGAGACCGCAGAGCACGGCGACAAGGAAAGCCGTCTTGGCTATTCGAGACGTTTTGTCAATTTTTTTCATCTATCCTCCAGCCTTAGCTATCATCGCCCTGTAGTCATCCTCTGTGTCCATGTCCAGGACAACCCCCTCATCATCGACTTCGACATATTCGACCCGAGAGGGATCTGCGGAGACAATCTCCCTGAGATTCATGCCGGAGAAGACCTTCCTGACCGCGTCGGCAGGGAAGACACAGGGGTGGCCCCTCCTTCCGCGATAGACAGGGATAACTATCAGGCCGGGCTGCCTGTCATGGGCCTCGACGAGGGTCCTGATCGTTGCAGCCGAGACGAGAGGATGATCGGCAAGGCAGATCAGAAAGGCGCTGCACGCAGCGGTTGCGGCCGAAAGACCGGTCCTGACCGATTCCGCCATCTCGCTGCCTGCCTTCCCGTTGACCGTTATCCTGACCGGGTAGCCGTTCACAGCATTTCTGGTCTCCTCATGTCCCGGACCGATCACAACCGTGATGTCCTGGATTCCGGCCGCCACAATTGCGTCGATGCAGTGATGGATCGCGCTCTTGTCAGCAAGAGGGAGAAGTTGTTTCAGCTTCCCCATTCTTTTTGCCGACCCCGCCGCAAGAAGCAACGCCGATGCCTGAAGCAATGGATTCCCTCCTCTTCTGGATGATCTGGGCCATAATGCTGATCGCGATCTCCTCGGGTGTGACCGAGCCTATCGCCAGGCCGACCGGGGTAACGATCCGTTCGATATCCACTTCCAAAAAGCCGGCCTCCCTGAGTGTCTTGAAAAGAAGCGCCCGTTTGCGCCTGCTCCCGAGGAGGCCGATATACTTCGCCTTTGTCCCGAGTGCCGCTTTAAGTGCATCGAGGTCATGGTTATGGCCCCTCGTCGCGATGACTATGTAGGCGCTCTCATCGACGAAGATGCGCGCAAACATGTCCCCGAAACCGTGGACCACTATCTCGTCGGCATCCGGGATATTCTCCCTGTTCGCATATTCTTCACGGTCGTCGGCGACCGTCGTTCTGAACCCGGCAAACGTAGCAGCTCCGGCGAGAGCCCTGCCGACATGACCGGCGCCGAGGATGATCAGCCTCGGCTCCGGGATAACCGGTTCGATATACACCAGCACCTTTCCCCCGCAAACAAGGCCGCCGTGCCGCTCGGTCAGCTCGATCGGGACCGTCCGGGGAGAGCCATCCCTTATCGTCATTACCGACGCCTGGATCACCTCAGCCTCGAGGCATCCTCCTCCCATCGTGCCGACAATCGACCCGTCGTCCCTCACCAGCATCTTCGCCCCCTCCTTCTGGGGTGAAGAACCGACGCACTGCACTATTGTCGCAAGAGCCGACGCCCTGCCCTCTTTTTTGAGTCTCACTACCTCTTCATAGATTTCCATGCTCATAAACGCCTCTTTGCAACCATTTCCACTAATCGCGACATACTAGGGTGCGGAAGTATAACATGATCCATAAAATCCCTCCCATCCTCCCTTTGCCAAATCCCGAATGCTTTCGGGACTCTTTGGCAAAGAGGCCTGCCTGCCGGTAGGCAGGGGTTGAGGGGAGATTTTTCGAATAATCAGCTCTTTTAATTCTATTGCCCCCTCAGCCGTTACTTGAATATCTCTCCGAAGAACATCTTCATCGCGCTCCATGCCCGGCGAGCCGCCCTTTCGTTATACGCGATTCCCTTCGATGGGTCGTTTCCCGAGGCCGGGTTCGTGAAGCTGTGCACCGCACCGCTGTAGATATTGACCTGCCAGTCTGCCGAAGTCTTCTTCATCTCGTCCCAGAAAGCATCGACCTGCTCCTGCTTCACGAACGGATCGTCAGCGCCGTGGAGGACAAGAACGCTTGCCCTGATGTTCTTCGCGTCGGCGGGGTTGGGGTTGCTTAGGTCGCCGTGGAAACTCACCACCCCAGTGATGTCGGTTCCCGCACGTGCCATTTCGAGTACGGCCCCGCCTCCGAAGCAGTAGCCTATCGCCGCGATGTTCTTCGTATCGGTAAGCGGATATTTCCTGAGCACTTCAAGCCCGGCGTCGGCACGCCTCCTCATCAGTTTCCTGTCCGCCCGGTATATTCCGGCCAGCTTGCCTGCCTCTTCCGCGGTCTTCGCCCTCACTCCCTTTCCGTACATGTCGATCGCAAAGGCTACGTACCCGAGGCTCGCAAGTTCCTCCGCCCTGCCCTTTGCGTAGTCGTTAAGCCCCCACCATTCATGCACGACGACTACGCCTGGCCGCTTCCCCTTCATCGCGTCGTCATACGCAAGATACCCTTCGAGGATGGTGTCGCCGTCCCTGTATTCAACCGTCTCCATCCGGACCTTCGCCTCAGCAGAGGATGCAACAGCTAATGCAAACAGCATCAGCAAAAATAGTACCTTCATTTTCTCCTCCTTCAATCTATCAACATATCTGCTTTACAGTTTCATACTCAGTCAGACAGGCCTGCAGATGCATCAAATATCCACAAAAGAGAAGGCAGACGTGCTGAAAAACAGCCATAGTCGAGGCTCCGCTAAAAACTCTTACCTCCGATTCCAGCATCTCTAAAATGCACTGACGGTGAAGTCTGCGCTTGCGTGAATCATGTGAATGAATCTGCCGATTCTATGGCGTTTTTCAGAATGTCTGTCTCCATCTCTTATGCAATATCAGGGGTTACACCTTCTTCATCGCCGCCAGTACAGTCTCGGGTTTCATCGGGAGCCGTCTCACCCTTATGCCTGAGGCATTGAAGACCGCATTTGCAACAGCAGGTGCGATCGGCGGCAGGCCGGGCTCTCCGATTCCGCCCATCTCGTCCTTACTTTTGATGATATGCACTTCTATATCGGGAACATCAGCCATCCTGAGAAGAGGGTAGTTGTCGAAGTTCGAGGACCCGACGCCGCCTTTGGCAAAGGCGATCGCTTCTTTCAATGCTGCGCTGAGCCCCATGACGATCGCGCCCCTCATCTGTGCGGTGATAATCGCCGGGTTGACGATCGGTCCGCAGTCGACCGCGCAGACCACCCGATGGACCTTTATCGACCTGTCTTTCTTATCCACGGAGACCTCCGCCACCTGGGCGATATAGCTTCCGAACGACATGTGCTGGGCAACACCCCTTCCCTGCGCCTTCTGAAGCGGCTTCGCCCATCCCGCTTTTTCGGCCACCGTTTCAAGCACACGGTATGCCCGAAGGTGGTTTTTGAGCAGACCGAGCCGGAACTCGACGGGGTCTTTGCCCGCAGCATGCGCGGCCTCATCCACAAAACTCTCGACAGTGAAACCGTTGTGGGAGCTGCCGACCGACCGCCAGAAGCCTACCGGCACCGGCGTATCGATCCGCACATATTCGACCCGCAGGTTAGGGACTTCGTATTCCATATTCCGCACTCCTTCGACCGCAGCCGGGTCTATCCCGTTTTTGACCTGGCCCGGGAAGACCCTCGAAAAGATCGAGGGACATACGATCTTGTGCGACCATGCGGTCATCCGTCCTTTCTCATCGACCGCACCTTCGATTCTCGAGACGTTCGCAGGACGATAGAAGTCGTGCTTCATGTCCTCTTCCCTTTTCCATATCAGCTTTATGGGTTTGCCTGCCGCCTTCGCTATCTTCACCGCCTCTTCGACCACATCGATCTCGAAGCGCCTGCCGAAGCCGCCGCCAAGATAGGTAGTATGCACCTTGATCTGGTCAGGCTTGAGCCCGGTCTCCTTTTCAGCCAGTTCAAGGACGCCGGTCTGATTCTGGGTCGGCACCCAGATCTCGCAGCTGGCGGGACCGATCGCCACCGTACAGTTCATGGGCTCCATCGTTGCATGAGAGAGATAGGGAAGGACATACGTCGCCTCTATCGTCTTCGGCGCAGCATCCAGTACTGTCTTCACATCGCCATCGTTCCGGGCGGTGATGCCTTCTTTAGCAAGATCGGCCATAAATTTTTTTTCGAGACTCGCGGTATCGAGGCCCGGCTCGATTCCCTTGTCCCATTTAACATCCAGGGCGTCCCTTCCCTTCCAGGCGCCTTCAGGCGTTCCGGCGCAGACGGCGATGCCGGTAGGTATCGGCACGGCATGCGAGACGGTCCTGACCTTCATCGCCGCGTCCTTGTCAAAGGAAAGCGGCTTCGCCCCGTAAGCAGGCGGGCGGGCAATAGCCGCATACTGCATACCCTCCACAAACGTATCGATCCCGAACATCGCCTTCCCCCTGGACTTGTCGGGGACATCGAGGCGTTCGACAGGGCTGCCTATCAGGTCGAACTTGTCTTCGCTCTTCAGCGCAGGGCTCTTCGGCACAGGGATCGAAGCTGCCTTCTCGGTCAGCTTGCCGAATGTCAGGCTGCGCTTGGTAACAATATGCCTCACCGTCCCGCGGTATGCCTCGCACTCGCTCTCCGGGACCTTCCATATGTCGGCCGCGGCCGAAATCAGCATCTGCCTGGCGGCGGCGCCCGCAATGCGAAGCGGCTTGTACATATGCCTGATGGTCGTACTGCCTCCCGTGGACTGGCGGCCCCAGATCGGGTCTTTGTATTTGTCCGCGGCGAGTGCCTCGGTCATGCGGACCTGTTTCCAGTCGGCATCGAGTTCATCGGCCACGATCATCGGCATCGACGTATAGACACCCTGTCCCATCTCGGATTTGTTGACGATCACATGAACGATATCATCCGGGGTTATCGTAAGCCAGACGTTGGGACTGAAATCAGGCCCCTCTTTCGCGGCCTCTTCGGCGGACAGCAGCTTCGTCCCATAAGGGGTAATCGAGACGGCGATCGCGATGCCGGCACCGGCGAGAGATTTCTGCAGAAACTCACGGCGCGTAATTGACGTTTTCATGACTTCTCCCCCTTCCCAGCTGCGCTCTTTATGGCGAGCTTAATGTACGGATATGTGCCGCAGCGGCAAAGGTTGCCTTCCATGGTATTTACGATCTTTTCGTCGGAAGGGTTTTTGTCCACGGCAAGGAGGGCAGCCGCCTGCATAATCTGGCCGGACTGGCAATATCCGCACTGCGGGACCTGTTCCTTTATCCAGGCGAGTTTGACGGGATGGTCTTCCGGGAGTCCCTCGATCGTGGTGATCTTCTTCCCCCGGGCATCAGCCACCGGTATCTGGCACGAACGCTCCGCCTTGCCGTCGACATGCACTGTGCACGAGCCGCACAGGCCGATTCCGCAGCCGAACTTCGTGCCGGTAAGCTTCAGATGTTCCCTGATGACCCAGAGGAGAGGGACATCAGGCTCCACATCCACCGAATGCTGTTTCCCGTTGATTTCGAGAGATATCATATGACCTCCTTGGCGAAACAACCGCCGGTTCGTTTTCCTGCTCCGGGAACAATACGATGAGAATCGGGCCTTTTACCCACAGGCTACTAGAAGAATCGGAGCCTGTCAATCGCTCGAAATAATCTCCCATCCAAAGTAGTCCGCGCTCTGTAAAAGAAAGGGACAGGCCGGGAATACCCAGCCTGTGTTCGCATAAAATTAGATTCGAAAGCTACTTTTTCTTCATCGCCGCAAGGACCACCTCTGGCTTCATCGGGAGTTCGCGCAGTCTGATGCCGGCCACATTAAAAAGCGCATTGGCGACTGCAGGCGCGATCGGCGGCACAGCAGGCTCCCCGATTCCGCCAGGTTTTTCCCTGCTTTTTACGATATGCACCTCGACCTTCGGCATTTCATTCAGCCGGAGGATCGGATAGTCGTCGAAATTGCCCTGCTCCACCATCCCGTTTTTGATCGTGATCGCGCCATGGAGCGCGGCTGAGAGGCCATAGACGACAGCCGATTCCATCTGGGCGGCGATCGTCTCGGGATTGACGGTCTGGCCGCAGTCGACGGCACAGACGACCCGGTGGACGCGCAGTTCGCCCTCCTTGTTCACAGAGACCTCCGCGACCTCGGCAACATAGGAGCCGAACGACTCATGCACCGCAATGCCGCGTCCCCTTCCCTTTGGAAGTGGTCTGCTCCAGCCGGCCTTCTCTGCCGCAAGGGTGAGCACACCGAAATGGCGGGGGTGCTTAGCCAGGAGGCCCTTTCTGAATTCAAAGGGATCTTTTGTAGCAACATGGGCAAGCTCATCGAGAAAACTTTCGACAACAAAGGCGGTATGGGAATGACCGACCGAGCGCCACCAGAGCACCGGCACGCCTATCGAAGTGGTGTGCAGGTCGACAAGGAGGTTCGGGATAGCATAGGGGATGTCTGCCGCGCCTTCGACCGATGTGTTGTCGATGCCGTTTTTTACGAGCACCTTCTCGAAGAACGTGCCCGCAACAATCGACTGGCCGATGATAGTATGGCTCCATGCAACCGGCTTGCCGGTCTTGTCGAGACCGGCCGAGATGCTGTCGTACCAGAACGGCCGGTAATAGCCTCCTTTGGTGTCGTCTTCACGCGTCCAGATCACCTGCACAGGCGTCTTCGCCGCCTTCGCAACATGGACCGCCTCGCTCACGAAATCCGATGCCGGGTTTGCCCGTCTACCGAAGCCTCCGCCTAGAAACATCGTATGGATCTTCACCTGCTCGGGTTTGAGTCCCGCTATCTCTGCGGCAGCATTCCGATCGACCGTCTGGAATTGGGTCCCGACCCATATCTCGCAGGAATCGGGACGCAGGTCAACCGTGCAGTTGAGCGGCTCCATGGCAGCATGGGCCAGATAAGGCACGTTATACTCGGCGCTGATAGCCTTCGCCGCAGACGCAAGGCCTTCCTTTACGTCGCCGGCCTTCTTCGCAACCTTCCCGGGGGTCTTCGATAACTTCGCGTATTGCTCCTTCATACCCGGAGTGGAAAGCCCTGCAGTCGGTCCTTCTTCCCATTCTATCCTGAGGGCGTCCCTGCCGGCCTTTGCCTGCCAGAAATCCGTGGCAAGCACAGCAACGCCGGAGGGTACCCGTACCACGTCCTTCACCCCCCGGACCGCCTTTGCCTTCTCCGCGTCCACGCTTTTTACCTTGCCTCCGAATACCGGCGGGCGCTCGACAACCGCGATGAGCATCCCGGGCAGGAAGACATCCAGCCCGAACTTCGCCGCTCCGTTCACCTTTTCCGGCGAGTCGAGGCGGGCCGTCGGCCTGCCGATCAGTTTGAAGGCGGATGCCTTTTTGAGTTTCACGTCCTTGGGGACCGGGAGGGCAGCCGCCTTCTCGGCGAGCTGGCCGTATGTGAAAAACTTGCCGCTCGTATGGACCACCTTCCCTTTTTGCGCGCGGCAGGTCTTTTTGTCGACCTTCCATGCTGCCGCGGCAGCTGCGATCAGCATCTGCCGGGCCGCAGCTCCGACCTCCCGCAGCCGGTCATACTCGCTCCATACGCTCGTGCTACCGCCGGTCATCTGCATGCCGAAGGCGGTATGGTTATATACCGCGGCGACTGGCGCTGACTCGAAGCGGACCTTTTTCCAGTCGGCCTCAAGCTCCTCGTTGACGAGCATCGGAAGGGAGGTGTATACCCCCTGGCCCATCTCCGAATGGTTCACGATGATCGTTACCGTATCATCAGGCGCGATATGGACAAATGAGTTCGGCTCGACTGCATAAGATTTTTTGGTCCCCTCTTCCGCAGCCCCGGCCCAGTCGATGTTGGCACCCAGTATCAGCCCGCCTCCGACAAGTGCTCCTGTCTTCAGGAACTCGCGACGGCTCACGTTGAATATCCCGCTCATGGCTTGCCTCCTTTCTTCATCTCCCTTGAGGCCTTGTGGACCGCCTTGCGTATGCGCTGGTATGTCCCGCACCTGCAGAGATTGCCCGAAAGATATTCGTCGATCTGCGCGTCAGTCGGTTTCGGGTTGGCGGATAGGAGCGCCGATGCAGTCATGATCTGCCCTGACTGGCAGTACCCGCACTGGGGCACGTCTTCGGCGACCCATGCCTTCTGGACCGCTGCGCCGGACGGCGTAGAGGCTACCGCCTCGATCGTCGTGATCTTCTTTCCCTGCGCCTCGGCCACAGGTATCTGGCAGGAACGCTCAGCCTTGCCGTCGACATGCACCGTGCACGACCCGCAGAGGCCTTTGCCGCAGCCGAACTTCGTGCCGGTAAGCCTCAGATGCTCCCTGATGACCCAGAGAAGAGGGACATCGGCAGGCACATCCACCGAATGCTGTTTGCCGTTGATTTCGAGAGTAATCACTGTTGCCTCCTTTACCGAAACGATGCAGGCCCTGTTTACAGTTCCGGGGATAATACGATGAGAATGGACCTTTTACCCACAGGCTACTAAAAGAACGGACACCTGTCAATCGTGCGTTACTCGTCGGCAACGCCGCCCTCATCCTCGATTGCATGGACAATTTCCCGACGAGATACGTCCTGAACGAATGCGCCATCAAGAATATCCCTTTGGTGCACGGAAGCATCTGGGGACTGGACGGACGACTCACGTTCATCATGTCGCCTGAAACTCCCTGTCTCAGATGTTATTTCCCCGACCCCTGCGACCGTGGCTTTACATCAAGCCCCTTAATAGCGGCTGCGGGATCCGGATAGCATCCGATATCTACCCGGATCCCCGAGTGACGAAATTATTTTTTCTGCTCAAGTTCAAAAGCCTTCTTTGCCCTTTCGGCTGCAGCCTCGGCCCTCTCTGCTGCGGCTTCGGCCCTCTTTGCTGCCTCGTCAGACTTGCCGCAGCACTCCTTGGTAAGTCTCATCGCCTCTTCGGCCAGAGACTTCGCCTCCGCCGCCTGCTTCAGCGCCTGATCCGAGGAACCCATCTGGCCTATCTTTGCCTCAAGTGCGGAAACCCGCGCCTCTAGTTTACTGACTCTGTCATTGAGAGGTTCTATCTGCTGCCTGACATAGTCCTTCGTGGCGCAGCCTGTAACAAACAACGCTAGCAAGACACTTAAGAGGCCTAACAACGATATCGATCTTTTCATTCTCTCACCTCCTTCCCGCAATGATCTAGTCACATACTATCGCCTAAACGGCCCGTATGCAACATCTTCATGATCCGGCCAAATACCGTGCAACGACAGTGCTTCTGCATGAAATGGACGAATGTATTGCCCCACAAAAGGCATAGTTACCGTATCGTCGACAATACCGACAGGGCCTCTTTCCGCAGAAGCGGCTCGCCGTCACCTTGCGCTATTGTCTCTAAGGGAGAAACAGCCGTCGCATCCTTCAACAGGCCGAGGGAGTGAATAGCGCTTGCCCTTATCAGGAAACGCCTGTCTTTCAGCTGAGCAATGAGATAGGGGACCGCGCGCGTGTCTCCGACTTTCCCCAGCGAGACAATGGAGGCCTCCCGCACAATAACCTCAGGGTCGTCCAATCCGCCGATAAGGGCGTCAACCACCTTTGGGCCTGCAAAATTTCCGAGGGCAATGGCAAGGCTGCTCCTAACAGCAGGGCATCCGTGGTGGAAGAATAGATCGGAAAAAAACTGCAGTAAGACGTCTTCCACCCGGGGAGTATGTATTTCGCCTAAAAGACGAATGCCGCGCATCTGGATTCTCCAGTTTAGTCCCCGATTCCTGATCAGCTCGATAAGCACCTCCGTTGATAGCGGGTTGTTAATTTTTTTCAGGACAGCCTTGTTCGAGAGACGGACCTCCCAGTCATCCCTTTGCAGTTCGCCCAGGATGTAGTCGGATTGCGAAGCGAAGGCAGGCATGCTCACTGCAACAGATACAGCGAGGACAACAGCCGTCACTATTTTTCTATGGATGTCCACGATTTACCTCACATGAATTCCCACTGGGTTTACTCTCCAATGTTACCACCCGCATCACCTCACGGCAACAGGTACTGCACATACTTTTTATCCTGGACGCGTCGCGGGGAGATTGAGACTATAATTGAAGTATGCTCGAGATCGACGGGAGTTACGGTGAAGGGGGCGGACAGATCCTCAGGACCGCACTGAGTCTTTCCTGTCTGCTGAGAAGGCCTTGCCGGATTGTGAATATAAGGAGGGCACGTAAAAAGCCCGGTCTCATGCCACAGCATCTTGCGTGCGTGCGCCTGCTCACCCTCATCTCGAACGCCAAAGTGAGTGGGACCGACGTCGGCTCCACGGAAATGACGTTCGAGCCCGGTGAACCGATACCCGGTGATTATTTCTTCGACATAGGCACAGCAGGATCGACGTCTCTGCTCCTCCAGGCAGTCCTGCCCCCGCTGATATTCGCCGGGAGTCCTTCCCGCATCGCCCTCGTCGGCGGCACACATGTCCCTTTCAGTCCTCCCTATCACTTCATAAGCGAGATATTCCTCCCGATGCTCAGCAGACTCGGGGTAGTAGTCAGTTCGTCGATCGAACGCCATGGCTTCTATCCCAGGGGAGGCGGGAAGATTTCCGTCACCCTGCAGCCATGCAGGAAAGTAAAAGCGATATCCCTCGAAGAACGCGGCGATATCGTGTCGGTGACCGGGATCTCGGCGGTCGGCAACCTTCCGGCAAGTATCGCGGAACGCCAGAGGAGTGCTGCTGAGGCGGTCCTCGCCGTCATACCGTCGCGGCCGGAGATTGCGATGAAGACCGTCATGGTCGATTCCTACAGTCCGGGCACCTTTGTCTTTCTCAAGGCTGCATCCCGGTGCATCTCCGGCTTTTCGTCCCTCGGGGAGCAAGGCAAGAGGGCGGAGGCGGTCGGAGAAGAGGCTGCACGGGAACTTCTCCGGCATCTCGAAACAGGAGCCTGCATCGACTCCCACCTCGCGGACCAAATGGTAATCTATCTCTGTCTGGCCGGAGGGGCCTCGAAATTCACCACTTCAAGGATATCCGGCCATCTCATGACGAACCTATGGGTGATAAGACAGTTCCTCGATATCTCCAGTAATGTCGAAGGGGAATTGGGAAAGCCCGGCAGGGTTGAGATAATCCCTTGACTCCTGATTGACAAGGTGCGTTTAGTTGTATATATTAGTAATATACGTGCATGAAAGATTGGACTGACATTCTTGACTCCATTGAAGGCTTCGAGTGGGACGAAGGGAATATCAATAAGAACTGGGAGAGACATGGCGTCTCCCACGTCGAATGTGAAGAAATATTCTTTAACAGTCCGGTGATTGTCAAAGGAGATGCGCTCCACTCAGCAAGTGAGGACCGATACTTTGTATTAGGAAAAACGGACACAGATAGATTGCTCTTCGTCGTTTTTACTGTGAGGGGTGCGAGGATAAGGATAATTTCGGCTCGCGACATGAATCGGAAAGAGAGGACAATATATGCGCAAACTCAAAAGGATACCGAAGTTTAAGAGCGAAGCGGAAGAATCTGAGTTTTGGGCGACGCACGATTCCACTGAGTATGTTGACTACTCAACGGCAAAGCGGGTCGCTTTTCCAAACTTAAAGCCATCTACCAGGACAATCTCGATTCGTCTGCCTGAATCGCTTATTGAACATCTCAAAGTACTGGCCAATAAAAGGGATGTTCCTTATCAGTCTCTCTTAAAAATGTTCCTCTCTGAGAAGGTAGAAGAAGAATTACACAGCACGGCGAAGTAGAGAGCCATTTTTTTGCTTCTTCCTCCTCCAGAGAATTTTCCCCGCATACAAGGTTTCCTTCGGGAAGTAACTGCTGACTGTTTTCCTTCCGTTTCGTCAGGAGTTCCTGAAGCCATTCGTGCCACGATCAAGCGAGATCGAAGCGGTCTAGGTTCATAACCTTGTTCCAGGCTGCGACGAAGTCACGCACGAACTTTTCCTTTGCATCGTCCTGCGCATAGACCTCAGCCAGGGCGCGCAGCTGCGAGTTGGAACCGAATACAAGGTCAACTCGGGTAGCGGTCCACTTGAGCGCTCCTGTCTTACGGTCGCGCCCTTCGAACGTGTCCCTGGCATCGGCGGTGGGCTTCCAGACGGTGCCCATGTCGAGCAGGTTGACAAAGAAGTCGTTAGTCAGCGTCGCGGGCCGTTTCGTGAACACACCATGCTGCGACTGGCCCACGTTGGCACCCAGCATGCGCAGGCCACCGACGAGCACAGTCATCTCGGGAGCGCTCAGGGTCAGAAGTTGCGCCTTGTCCACCAGCATCTCCTCCGCCGACACGGTGAAGGCCTTCTCCTGGTAATTGCGGAAACCGTCGGCCTGAGGCTTCAGCACGGCGAACGATTTCACGTCGGTCTGGTCTTGCGATGCATCGGCACGGCCCGGGGTAAAGGGCACGTTAACAGCGTGCCCAGCAGCCTTGGCCGCCGCTTCAACGGCAGCGCAGCCTGCCAGCACGATGAGGTCCGCCAGGGAGACCTTCTTGCCGCCCGTCTGGGCGCTGTTGAAGGCCTGCTGGATGGTTTCAAGCGCGCCCAGCACCTTGCCCAGTTGTGCCGGCTGGTTAACTTCCCAGTCCTTTTGCGGAGCCAGGTGAATGCGCGCGCCGTTGGCACCGCCACGGTTGTCCGAGCCCCGGAAGGTGGAGGCCGAGGCCCAAGCGGTGGAGATCAGCTCCGCCACCGTCAGGCCCGAGGCCAAAATCCTGGCCTTGAGGTCGGCAATGTCCTTGGCATCGATCAGAGGATGATCGACGGCGGGGATCGGGTCCTGCCAGATCAGGTCTTCGGCCGGGACTTCAGGGCCGAGGTAGCGGACCTTCGGCCCCATGTCGCGGTGGGTCAACTTGAACCAGGCGCGGGCGAACGCGTCGGCGAGAGCCTGCGGATCCTTGCGAAAGCGGCGCGCGATGGGCTCGTAGATCGGATCAAATCGCAGCGACAAGTCGGCCGTAGTCATCATGGGAGGGTGTTTCTTCGTGGGGTCGTGGGCGTCCGGAATCATGTCTTCTTCCCTGACGTTTTTGGCCTGATACTGCCAGGCGCCGGCCGGGCTCTTGACCAGCTCCCACTCGTAGCGGAATAGCGTGTCGAGGTAGCCGTTGTCCCATTTTGTGGGGTTGGGTTTCCATGCGCCTTCGATACCACTGGTTGTGGTGTCCGCGCCTTTACCGGTGCCGAACCGATTGATCCAGCCCAGGCCCTGCTCTTCGATGGGGGCAGCTTCCGGTTCCGGACCCACCAGCTTCGGATCGCCAGCGCCGTGCGCCTTGCCGAAGGTGTGGCCGCCGGCGACGAGCGCGACGGTCTCTTCGTCGTTCATACCCATGCGGCCGAAAGTTTCACGCACATCGCGGCCCGAAGCCACGGGGTCAGGGTTGCCGTTGGGGCCTTCGGGGTTCACATAGATCAGACCCATCTGCACGGCGGCCAGGGGATTCTCGAGCTCGCGGTCACCGCTATAACGCTTTTCACCCAGCCAGATATCTTCCTTGCCCCAATATATGTCCTCTTCGGGCTGCCAGATGTCCACACGGCCGCCTCCGAAACCGAAGGTCTTGAAGCCCATCGATTCCAGCGCGCAGTTGCCGGTTAGAATCATCAGGTCGGCCCATGAGATCTTGTTGCCGTATTTCTGCTTGATCGGCCATAGCAAGCGGCGCGCCTTGTCCAGGTTGCCGTTGTCGGGCCAGCTGTTGACCGGCGCAAAACGCTGGTTGCCGGTGCCGCCGCCGCCACGGCCGTCACCGGTGCGGTATGTACCGGCGCTATGCCATGCCATGCGAATGAACAAGCCTCCATAGTGGCCCCAGTCGGCAGGCCACCACTCCTGCGACTCGGTCATCAGCGCGTACAGGTCCTTTTTCAAAGCGGCCATGTCAAGCTTCTTGAATTCTTCTGCATAGTTGAAGTCAGTGCCCATGGGGTTGGAGGCCGGCGCGTGCTGGTGAAGGATGCCCAGATTCAGCTGGTTGGGCCACCAGTCGCGATTCGATGTTCCTCTGCCGGCAGTGGTTCTACCAGTCTTGCCAATTACCGGGCATTTGCTGTCTTCATTCATAAATATTTCCTCCTTTCGTTGTCTCAGCTTAAATAGTGATGTTTAACTCGCCGACATTAAAACTCTGCCAACTTTTATCCAAGCAGGATTGCTCCTGATGGAAGCCACAATATTATCGTCTTCTTGCACCTCTGCACTCCTTACAGTACCCATAATATTCAAACCGCATACTTGCAGGCTTAAAACCCGTTTCCTTTTCCACAGCCTTTGAGAATGAAGGCATATCACCCATAAAATCGGTTATCCGTCTGCATTTTGTGCAGACGAGGTTGATATGGTCCGATACGTTAATTTCATAACGGTTCTCCATGTCGTAATATTCAAGCTCTCGTATCAAGCCTTCTTTTTTCAGCATGTCAAGGGTGTAATATACGGTTGACATGCTTATCCTTGGGACGTTCTTTCTGACTTTCCGTAAAATTTCCATTGCCCCGGGATGTGACTTATTACGTGACAGAAGTCTGATAATTTCCCTTCTTTGAGGAGTAAGCCGGTATCCCTTCTCCTGTAGACTTGAAACGAGTCTCTGTTCAATATCACAAGGCTTACTATATTTTTTCATAATCGGAATGATTCCTATTTAACCAATATCACATACTGTTTGCTATGTCAAGTTCAGCGAAGTCAAGTAAAATTCTAACAGTGTCATTAAAGGTTTATTACTGCCAGTTGGAGGCTACCTGCTTTGTTGATTTCCCGTCGAAAGGTTGACTTATGAGAATAGCATCTCAAACGTCTGTTTCAGGACACCGAAATTTTGCCTGTCCCTTCCATCCCCTTCGTTCTTCAGCAGGATACAGGGGGAAACATAGGATGTCCGATCACGCCCGGAATCTCCATATGTATCAAATTCCGTTAGAAAAAGTGATTATTCGACGTGAAAACCTAAGATTATATTGTACTTAGGGCATTGTTTCAGATAAAATGTTGTGTCAAATATCGCGCGGGCGCAGCCAACTTATTCTTGAGATGCGGTTAAGCCTTATCTTGAAGCTGGCTTTAGGAATTTATGGAACCATAGTTTGTCGTGCCGTGCAGCGGAAGCATAACTTGTCGTTTGCGACAAGTTATGCTTCCGCGACACAAGACACATAAAATCATTGAGGGTAAATCATGGTGGGCAGTCGCAGAATCGAACTGCGGACACGAGGCTTTTCAGGCCTCTGCTCTACCGACTGAGCTAACTGCCCACGGATATACATGATACCCTTTCATTTTTTTGATTGTCAACTGATGAAAGACTCTCTGGCAAGAAAGGCAGGCGATTATTTCCCCGCCGTTGTTTCGGGGATACTGGTCGTATTGTCTTTTCCGCTCTTCGACTACTATCCGCTCGCATGGGTCGCCTTTGTCCCGCTCCTTCTGTCGCTCTGGGGAAAAGATTCGAAAAAGGCCTTCGTCGCCGGATATGTCTTCGGGCTTGTCTATTTCGTCGGCACGCTTTACTGGATATATTATTCGATAAACCATTACGGCGGATTCTCTTTCCCGGCGAGCCTCTCTCTCGTGGTCCTGCTCTGCCTTTACCTGGGTCTCTATCCCGCGATCTTCTCGTTTCTTTTCATAAAAATGATCAGGAAAACGGAACTGCCCGCGCTTTTGATTGCGCCGGTACTATGGGTCGTCCTCGAGTTCGCCCGTTCTTATGCCCTGACCGGCTTCCCCTGGTCGAGCATCGGCTACAGCCAGTACCGGTTCCTGCATATGATACAGGTCGCGGACATCACCGGCATCTACGGGATATCATTTCTTGTCCTGGCGGTCAACGGAGCGCTTGCCGACCTTTTCCTCCTCAGGAAACGCACTGCCGAGATGCCGCTTTTCCCCATCTCTTATACGGTCGTCGGGCTGTCGGTCCTGCTTCTGGTGGTCATCGCATCATTGGGATACGGTCACTGGCGGCTCAACCAGGAAAGGAGCGGAAAGCTCATCAACGTAAGTCTTATCCAGGGCGACATTGAGCAGGACAAAAAATGGGAGCCGGCCTATCAGAACGAGGTGCTCGAAACCTATTTCAGCCTCTCCCGAAAGGCCGCCGGACCATCACTTCAGATGATCGTCTGGCCCGAGACGGCGCTGCCGTTCATATTCGATTTTGACAAGGCAAATACGGAGAGGCTCATCCGGTTCGAGCAGGAACTCGGCTCCGACCTGCTCTTCGGGACCATTCTCGTCAAGGAGCAGTCCCGCAAGAAGACGCTGCTGTCGAACAGCGCCGTTCTCCTCGACAGGGAAGGGAAAAACATCTATGAATATGATAAAATACATCTGGTACCCTTTGGCGAATATGTTCCTCTCAGAAGCGTTCTTTTTTTTGTTGACAAGCTGGTCACGGGAATCGGGGACTACGTGCCGGGCAGGCAATACGTCAGGGCTGATACGGAATTCGGCAGCTTCGCCACGCTGATCTGCTACGAGATCATCTTCCCCGGACTGGTGAGGAAGTTTTATACGACGGGCGGTGATTTTATTGTGAATATCACCAATGACGCGTGGTTCGGCAGGACCTCTGCGCCGTATCAGCATTTCAGTATGGCGGTATTCCGTGCCATCGAAAACAGAAAGCCGGTCGTCCGGTGCGCGAATACCGGCATTTCGGGATTCATAGACAGCAACGGAAAGATCCTGTCGGAGACGCCTCTCTTCAAGAGGCTCGTTCTGCCGGGTGCCGTAAAGACGGACGGGACATTGTCCTTTTACACGAAATACGGAGACCTTTTTTCGTATCTCTGCATTGTGTTGTCGATCGTACTTTCTCTTAACATCAAAATTTGGAGGTAACTATGATAGTCCAGTCGGAACTGAAAGAAGAGCTTGTATCCCTGAGGGGCAAGACCGATGCGCTCCGAGGTTATCTTTGATGTCGCAAAGAAAAAAGAGGCGATAGAGAAGATCACCGGGGACCTCTCAAGGGAGGAAGTCTGGTCGTCCCCCGAAAAGTCAAAAGAACTCTTCAAGGAAAAGGCCCGTCTCGAAGGCACGGTGGCGCCTTTCGAGGCGATCGAAAACAGGCTGGCCTATGTCGAAGAGTCGATAGGGATCCTTGAAGAGGAAGGCGGCGACGTCTTTTTCAAGGAGCTCAGGAAGGAGCTCGAGTCCGTTCGCGAGGAGATCGAAAAAATCGAACTTCAGAATCTCCTCTCCGGTGAACTCGACAAGAGCAACGCTATCCTCACGATCCATCCTGGAGCAGGGGGCACGGAGAGCCAGGACTGGGCCCAGATACTCATGCGGATGTATCTGAGATGGGCCGAGCTAAGCGGCTATGAGGCGAAGATCGTCGATCTCCAACCCGGCGATGAAGCAGGCATAAAGGGCGCGACGATCACCTTCAGCGGCGACTACGCATACGGTTACCTGAGCTGCGAGGCGGGCGTCCACAGGCTGGTGAGGATCTCTCCCTTCGACGCAAACAAGCGGCGGCATACCTCCTTTGCCGCGGTCATCGTCTATCCGGAGGTCGAGGGCGACATCGATATCGAGATCCGGGAGGAAGATATCAAGATGGACACTTACCGTGCCTCCGGGGCCGGGGGACAGCACGTGAACAAGACCTCGTCCGCAGTACGTTTAACGCACTTGCCCACAGGCGTCATCGTCGCCTGCCAGAACGAGCGTTCTCAGCACAAGAACAAGGCGGTCGCAATGAAGATATTGAAGGCCCGTCTGTACGACCTCCAGGTGAAGGCCAAGGAAAAGAAGATGGAAGACCTGGTGGGCGACAAGAAGGGCATCGCGTGGGGGAGCCAGATCAGATCGTACGTCCTTCAGCCGTACCGGCTCGTGAAGGACCATCGCACCGGGGTAGAGGTGGGAGATGTCGATTCCGTCCTGGACGGCGGCATCGACCGGTTCATAAAGGAATACCTCAAGACAAAGGCGGGCAAGGCCAATTCTGCAGGCGGAGGGAACTGAGATGATCAAGGAAGCGATAGGCCTGCTCGTCGGCGGCATCGACCTTTCCGAAGCGGAGATGGCCGAATGCATGAAGGAGATCATGGAGGGCAGGGCCGCCGACGCGCAGATCGGCGCCTTCCTCACTGCCCTGAGACTGAAGGGCGAGACCGTCGACGAAATAACCGGCGCCGCCAGGATCATGCGGGAGAAGGCCGCACGGATAAAAGCGCCCGAGGGGGTCCTTGACACCTGCGGTACGGGCGGGGACATGGCCCATACGTTTAATATCTCGACGGTGACCGCCCTTGTGGTGGCGGCCGCAGGGGTGCCGGTCGCCAAGCACGGAAACAGGGCGGTATCGAGCAAGTCAGGCAGCGCGGATGTGCTCGAGGCGCTCGGGATCAGGATAGACCTGCCGCCGGAGAAGGTCGAACAATGCCTCTTCGAGACCGGCTTCGGATTTCTCTTCGCGCCGCTCTTTCATCCGGCGATGAAATACGCGGTCGGACCGAGGCGCGAGATGGGCATACGCACGATCTTCAACATCCTCGGACCGCTCACGAATCCCGCGAACGCAAAAAGACAGGTCCTCGGCGTCTTCACCGACAGGCTGACAGAGCCTCTCGCCCGGGTGCTCGGGAACCTCGGGGCGGAAGACGCGATGGTAGTGCACGGGGAGGACGGGCTCGATGAAATCACGATCACGGACGGGACAAAGGCATCGAGGTTCGTGAACGGCGCGGTCGAGACGATGTACTTCGCACCCGAGGACTTCGGCCTGCCGCGGGGCAGCGTCACCGATCTGGCCGGCGGGGACAAAGACGAGAACGCGCGCATCGCCTTGGAAATACTGGGGGGGGAGAAGGGGCACAGACAGGACGTCGTCCTTATGAACTCTGCCGCCGCCATTGCTGTATCTGGAAGGGTTTCCGCCTTTAGCGAGGCCTTCGAGATGGCGAAGGAGACGATTGATTCAGGCCGCGCCATGGCGAAGCTCGAGGAGATCAGAAAGATCACCAATACGTTGTAGACACGCCGATGGCCGACGTCCTGAAGATCTCTTCTGTCTTTGTGCTCACCCTGCTTCTTCTCAGGAAGAAACTGAATATAGGTTATGTCATGCTCATCGCATCCGCCCTTATCGCGCTTCTGTACCGGATGGGACCGGCCGGCATCTTTGCGACGGCAGAAAGGGCGGCAATGAACGGGACCACGATCAAACTGCTCCTTGCACTGTCGCTGATACGGATCTTCGAAATCATCCTTAGGGAACAGAAGGTCCTCAAATCGATGATGTCCTCCGTAAAGAAATTTTCCTCCAGCAGAAGGGTTGTGATCATCGCAATGCCGCTGCTGATCGGGATGCTTCCTTCGCTCGGCGGCGCCTATTTCTCGGCACCGATGGTCAAGGAAGCGACTGCTGGATTGGAAATGAGCCGGGAAGAAAAGGCCTTCATCAATTACTGGTATCGTCATCCCTGGGAATATATCCTGCCGCTCTACCCGGGCATTCTGCTGGCGGCGGCGATATCGGGCATCCCCCTTTACCGCCTGATCGCGCACAATATGACATACGCCGTCGTGCTTCTTTTGACCGGGTTTATCTTCAGCATGCGCCGCATCAAGACGGCTGATGCGCCGACGGCAGGCACTCCCGGAGAGACGAAGAACGGGAAAAAGTTCGAAGGACTCAGCTTTCTGCCGGTTGCGGCGGTGCTTCTCCTCGTCGTCGCCGGCCGGATAGAGCTCCACTACGCGCTTCTGGCGGTGATCGTACCGCTTCTCCTCATCTACCGTTATCGCCCTGCGGAGGTGGTCCGCATCACCCGCTATGGCTTTGCCCTTGAAGTCATAATCCTGATCTTCGGCATCATGCTCTTCAAAGAGGCGATGGAATCCTCGGGCGCAGTGAAGAACCTGAGCGTTTTTTTCGTCTCGCACGGCGTACCCGCCCTCCCTATCCTCTGCCTTCTTCCTTTGATCACAGGGCTCCTGACAGGCCACACCGTAGGGTTTGTCGGAGGCGCCTTTCCCCTGCTGATCAGCATCGCCGGCGGGGCGTCGATCGGCCACATCTCTTTCGCCTTCGCCTGCGGCTTCATAGGCGTGCTCCTGTCCCCTGTACACCTCTGTCTTGTGCTGACGAGGGAGTATTTCAAGGCGGACCTCTGGGGCGTCTACAGGAAGATCATCCCCGCGAGCCTCGTCATCTTCTGCTCGGCCCTGATCGAGTATATGGTCCTCAGGTAGCTAAATCCTCTGAAGTCTCATTCTTCTGCCGAAGGGGCCCTTTATGGATAGAATCACTCCCGGAATGCTGATACACTTAGCAATAGGAAAGGGATGAAACATGGGCATTGAGGTCCTGTTAAGGACATATCAGAAGTTTGGGCAACAGACCTTTACAGAGACACAAAGGGAAGGGCAGCGCCGAAAAACGGGCGCGGTCTCACCCGTAAAGATCGGCAATGAGTAAGACATTTCCGCCGGAGCGGCTCAGGGAGATCATCTGGGATGTCGGGCGTAGATACCCAATCCCCCCGGAGGTGGACGCCATCGCCCTCTTGATGGTCCATCCCCGCATGGGGCACGTGGCCTGGCAGGTGCGGGAACAGTCGGTCGGGGAGGTCAGGTCGCGGCATGGGGGGGCGCTCTCAAATGCTTCGCTTATCGTACGCGTCTATGACGTTACGGACATCATCTTTGACGGGTTCAACGCCCATATGTTCTTCGATCTCGATGTCGGAACACCGGTCGGTAATTATTATTTCAATGTCGACCGTCTCGCGAGGAATTACCTGGCCGAGATCGGGCTGCGAAACCCACAGGGAATGTTCCATCCCCTCAGCCGTTCGAATACCGCATTCTTCGACCGCGACAGGCCTTCAGGAAATTATCAGACAACCGGCCTCTTCGTCGGAAAATCCCTGCAGAGAATCTTTCCGGTTGAAAACATATTCGATGCCCCGGTATATGAGAGGATGAATCATGAGCTTGCGGGCGTCGTGCGGGAAAAAGCCCTCTCTGTTGCCGTGGTGTTTCTCGGGATCGATCATGCTTCGGGCCTTAGCAGCCCTCTTGGTCATTTTATCGGGAAACTCTCGAGGAGGATCGAAAAGTTCGTCGGCGATACAAGACTCTTCAGCCCGCCGTTGCGGGGGCCAGACCGCCTCTCCGGAGTGCCTCTGCTTGCTGCTGTGGATACCCTTTCGGCCGAGGTCGCGACGTATGTCAGAGACGCGCACAGACAAAAACCTTTCGATATCATCCACTGCCACGACTGGTATTCCTCTGCAGTTGGGCTCTCCGTGAAAAGAGAGTTGCGTATCCCCATGGTGCTGACACTGCATTCTACCGAGCACGCGCGGCTGCAGGGGAATGAGATGAACAGCCTTTCATTATCCATCTGCCAGAGGGAGAAAGATGCGGTCGCCGGCGCTGACCTCGTGACCGTCCCTCATTCATCGACACGGCAGCAGGTGATCACTCTTTACGAAGCCCCTCCCGAAAAGGTCGTCATTGTCCCTGACGTACTCGATGAAAAATCTCCCGATCCACCTCAGGGTGCGGCCGACGTAAGGAGATGGCTCGGACTGAACAAGGAGGCGCCGACCGCGCTCTTTGCCGGCGAGATTTCCCACGCAGCCGGCGCAGACCTCCTCGTGGACGCGCTGCCCACCGTTTGCCGTAACCACCGAAGTGCGCAGTTTATATTCGCCGGTGACGGACCCCTCAGGGGAGAACTGGAGACGCGCGTCCTGCATGCGGGTATCGGCCACAGGTGCCGTTTCCTGGGTGATGTATCAAAGGAGACCTTCGACGCAGTTCTCGCGGCCTCGGATTTTGTTGTCATCCCGGCCCGCACCTGGCAAGACGAGGGGCTCGCCCAGATCGCTATTGCCGATGGACGGCCGGTGCTCACCACGCGCCAGGCGGGCATCCGCTGCATAGTCCACGGAGAAAACGGGCTCGTGACTTTTGATAATCCCGGCTCGATCGTCTGGGGCGTTCAGGAGATGCTCCACAATCCCTTGCAGGGGAGCATGCTCCGCTTCACGGCGAGAAAGAGGGCGGGCGAGACGCCTTCCGTGGAAATTGCCGCTGTACAACATTACACGTATTACGAAATGCTTCTCAAGAGAATTGAGGGGGCACGAGATGCCTAAGGGATATCTTGCATTCGTACTTCACGCCCATCTGCCCTATGTGAGACATCCCGAGCATGATACGTTTCTCGAGGAGCGGTGGTTCTTCGAGGCGATGACCGAAACCTATATACCGCTCGTCAAATTCTTTGACCGGCTCATCAGCGAAAACGTCCCCTTCGGGCTTGCCATCTCCGTCTCTCCGAGTCTCCTGGCGATGATGGAAGACCAAATGCTCAGGGAGAGGTACGCGGAGCATCTCACAAAAATGATAGAGTTGAGCGAAAAAGAAATCGAAAGGACATGCCGCGACCCGCACCTCAACTATCTCGCGGGAATGTACATGGGACTCTTCTCGGAGGCGAGGCAGATCTTTGTCGGGCAGTATGGCGGAAGGCTCTCTTCCGCTTTCAAGAGGTTTCATAAGTGCGGGGTAGTCGAGCTTATTACGACCTCGGCGACCCATGGGCTACTGCCGCTCCTGTCACCACATCCGAAAGCGGTGACCGCACAACTCGCCACCGGGCTTGATTATTTCAGGCGCGTTTTCGGGTTCGACGCCCGGGGCATATGGCTTCCCGAATGCGGGTATTACCGCGGCCTCGAAGAGAGCCTCCGCGACAGGGGGATACGGTATTTTATCCTCGAGTCACACGGGATCGAACACGCGGCAACGACCCCTTTTTACGGGGTGTATGCACCGCTGTATACGCCCTCGGGAGTGGCAGCCTTCGGGCGCGACCGCGGAAGCACAAAACAGGTATGGTCTGCGCGCGAGGGCTTCCCCGGCGACCCCGTTTACCGGGAGTTTTACCGTGACATCGGCCACGACCTCGACTTCAACTACATCCGGCAGTACCTCGCCGGCCACGTGCGCGCCGATACGGGCATAAAATACCACCGTATCACCGGGCCCACTCCATGGAAGGAACTCTACTACCCGGATGCGGCGAGAGAGAGGGCGGCGCAGCACGCCGGGGATTTTTTGCACAAGAGGACCACCCATATCGAGTATCTGGATTCGATTATGGAGACGGCGCCGGTAGTCGTGGCGCCCTTTGACGCCGAACTCTTCGGCCACTGGTGGTTTGAGGGGCCGCAGTGGCTTGATTTCCTGATACGGAAGGCCGCCTTCGATCAGAATACGCTCGAACTTATCACCCTTTCGGGATACCTTGACCGCCATCCGGTCCACCAGATGGGTGTCCCTTGCAGCTCCACCTGGGGGCATAAGGGCTATTTTGAGGCATGGTTGAACGGCAGGACAGATTGGATCTACCCCCAGCTCTACGAGTGCTGCCGCCGGATGGAGTCGCTTGCAGGGAGATACGGCATCGGAAGGGTCCCCTACATCACGGTAAGGGCACTTAATCAGTGTGTGCGGGAGCTTCTTCTCGCACAGAGTTCGGACTGGCCGTTCATCATAAACAATGGAACGTCCGAGGGATACGCAGTGCGCCGCATAAAAGACCATGTTGCCCGTTTCCGGTATTTCGCGGATTCAATCGAAAAGAAGTCCATCGACGAAGAGTATCTCTCGGCCATAGAGGAGATCGACAATATCTTTCCTAATTCCGATTACCGCCTGTTCCTCTAAAAAAGGGCAGGTGGCCATTGCCCACCTTCGGACACTGACGAGATGGTCGCTCAGTTTTTTTGCTCGGCCTTTTCGTTGTATTGAGGCTGATCTTTAACCCCTGCACTTGGGGCCCAGTTCTCGAAGAAACGATCAAGTACTGTTGTTTTGCCTATCGGGATGTGGCCATAAAGTAAAGAGAGCTGTTTCCGGGCCTCCGACTTTGGTTCGTGGTCGATGACCACCTTCCATATCGCCGCCGCCAATCCCGACCTGTCGGCGCCGGCCTGACAGTGCATCAAAAGAGGGCGGGGAGCGGAAATAAAAATTTCTATGAGTCTTCTGATGTCTTCTTCCTTCGGTTCATCGGTCGCAGATAGCGGGATGTCGAAATGCCGAACATTTTGTTCAGCGCAGGCCACAGTTTCCTCTTTGTACCATGGAGCATCCACGTTCTGTCCCCGCAAATTCACAACGCTTTTGATCTGGTATTTTTTTATATAATATTCAAACTCGTCCCTGTCAAGCTGGGCGGACCGGTAGGCCTCTCCGGGCGCAACTTGATGAAAATTGCCCTGCTCCTCCATATATAGGAAATACCCGGCAAGGAGGAAAAATATTGCGAAGATGATGATCTTTTTCTTATTTTTGGACATGCTCTTCACGGGACCCAGATCATTCGCCGTGCATCGGCATCCAATTTATGGTCGGCGGAGATCATCAGGCTGCCCCCCGTTCCACTTTATTCTTTACCTGACGGCAAAGGCCCCTGAGCATCTTCAACTCCCATTCCGTCAGACCTGCCCTGCCGATGAAATGCTTCACATTGACCATGATCTTCTTCTGTATGTTCCTGTCGCCCCTCTTGATGTACTCGAGAAGCTCCAGCGACTCCGAGATCCTCTCGCAGAGATCGGCGACTTCCCCGTGTCCTGCCAGCGCCGGCACCGGAGAGGTGTCGGCGCCCACAACGTATGGTCCCGGGCCGCCCGCCACGGGATCCGTTCTTCCGTACTCTGCACGAAAAAGCTCATAGGCGACAACCAGCACCGCATGAGACAGGTTCAGGGAGGGTTGGAGCCTGCTGCTCGGTATGTTGAGCATGAATCCGCATTCCTCAACTTCCTCGTTAAACAACCCCCTGGCCTCTCGCCCGAAAAGGATCGCGATTTTATTGCCGGCCGCGATCCTGCAAATTCTCGAGGCCCCCTCATCGGCCGGCATGATAATGCCGCGTTTTTTCCCTCTCCTTCTCGTGGTGCCGACAACGATGGATTTGTCCCTTACCGCATCCGCGACACTCCGGTAAATCATGACCGAATCGAGCACATCGTGGGCGTTCCGCGCAAACCACCTTCCTTCATCGTTCATCTCGGGAGGAGGATTGACAAGGCAGAGGTTTCGAAAACCCATGTTCTTTATCGCCCTGGCGGATGCGCCGATATTGCCGGGCTCCTTGGGTTCCACAAGAACGAAGTATATGCTGTCCTGCCACGCCTTCATACAGTAATTTACCGTCTCGCTTGTCTGTTTGTCCATTCAGGCAGAAATAATGTATATCCGCGGGACACTTGCGCCGTGGAGCAAAGTGGCCGGAAAGAAGTAGCGCAGACCGGGAACCGCAATCTCTTCTCTCACTTTTTTGTGGTATAGTTAATAGGGTTGAAAAGAACATTCGGGACCGCAGCATGCTGAAAGAACTCAGGATCAGAAACCTCGCGATCATCGACGACCTTTCCGTAAGGTTCGACAAGGGACTGAACGTGCTCACCGGCGAGACAGGCGCCGGCAAGTCGATCATCGTGGATGCGCTTGGTCTGGCGCTCGGCGAAAGGGCGCAGTCGGACCTGATCAGATCGGGAGGCACGGAGGCGTCGGTGCAGGCCTATTTTGAACTCGACAATTATGCTGCCCTCCCTGATATCGGGATCGGTACCGCGGACGGACTTATGCTCAGACGGGTACTGTCTTCGGGCGGAAAGAGCAGGGCCTATGTCAACGATACTATGGTCACCCTCCAGACGCTCTCGGCGATAGGCGGGACGCTCGTCGATATCCTGAGCCAGCATGAGCACCAGAGTCTCCTCGCCCCGGAAAAGCAGAGGTCCCTTGTGGATTCCTTCGGAAAACTCCAGCCGGAGCGGGAAAGAGTGGAGACGCTCTTCCGTGAGACAGAGGCGCTTAAGAGCAAGTGCGCTGAATTACATGAAAAGGTGAGGGAGCGGGCGCACAGGCTCGATCTTCTCAGGTTCCAGATACAGGAGATCGACGGAGCGTCGCTGAGAGAAGGGGAAAAAGAAACGCTCGCCGATGAGAAAAGAATACTCGTCAATCTCACGAAACTCACGGAACTGACCGGCGCGTCCTATTCGTTGCTGTACGAATCCGACGGCTCATGTTCGGAGAAGCTCGCAAAGGTGATCTCTCATCTCCGCGACATAAGCGCGATTGACGGCAGCATGGAAGAGCCGCTCCGGCTGCTCGAATCCGCGATGCCGCTCATAGAAGACGCGTCACTGGCCCTGGGAAGATACCGGGACCGCTTCGACTTCGAGCCCGGGAGACTGGAGGCGGTCGAAGACAGACTCGAACTGATCAGGAAACTCGAGAAGAAATATGGGGAGGACATCGGTGCGATACTCAGTTACCGTGATGCGGCACAGAAAGAGATGGAAGGGATCGAATCGGCAGACGAGACACTGGCTTCGCTCGAAGCGGACCTCGGGGCAAAGAAGGATGCGCTCGCACGGGCCGCGCTGGAGCTTTCAGATAAAAGGACAAAGGCAGCCAAAAAAATCGGGAAACTCATCTCGGCAGTCCTCGCGGACCTCGCATTCGGCAGCGCGGAATTCAGGATAGAGATTAAAAAAGAGACCGGCGCGGAGGGGCAATACAGGATAGGGCCCACCGGCCTCGACAGCGCTACGTTCCTCTTTTCAGCGAACCCCGGCGAACCCCTGAAGCCGCTTTCCAGGATCATCTCGGGAGGTGAACTCTCGCGGGTAATGCTGAGCCTCAAGACGGTCCTTGCGGACGTTGACAATACGCCGGTGCTGATCTTCGACGAGGTAGACGCCGGCATCGGGGGCAAGACCGCCGAGAGCGTCGGGAAGAAACTCGGGGTGATTTCCGGTCGGCATCAGCTGCTCTGCATCACCCATCTCCCGCAGATCGCGAGCATGGCCGATTTTCACCTCAGGATCGAGAAGATTGAAAAGAACGGGAAGGTCTACGTAGAAGTGAAAGAACTCTCGGGCAGGGAAAGGCAGGATGAGATCGCCAGGATGCTGAGCGGCACGGTCACCGAGATTTCACGCAGGCATGCAGGAGAACTCCTGGAAAGGGTGAAATGAAAGGGAAGATCAAGATCAATACGGAGCGCTGCAAGGGTTGCACATTCTGTGTCGAGACCTGTCCGTTCGGCGTGATATCTATACGGAAGCGTTTCAACAAGAGCGGGTTTTTCCCTGCCGTTGCCGTGCATATCGAAAAATGCACGGGCTGCGCCATGTGCGCGCGGATGTGTCCCGACATCGCGATAGAAGTATACAGAGACGATAAGCCCAAATCCATGCACGCTGCGCGGCGGAAACGCTGATTTCCCGGAGGGACTGACATGGGAAAAAACCAAAAAACAGCAAAGAGTAAAGTGGCCGGCTTCGGTACGACCGCGGTCCACGGCGGCGAGGAGGGCCGGTTCGCCTTCGATCCAGTCAGCACGCCTATCTACCAAACGAGCACGTTTACGTTCGGCAGTGCCGAGGAAGCCGGCGAGGTGGAGAAGGGCGAAAGAGAAGGCTTTATCTATACGAGGATCGGCAACCCTACAGTCAGTGCCTTCGAAGACAAGATGGCGCTCCTTGAAGGCGGGGAGTCCTGCGTGTCCTTCTCGTCCGGGATGGCGGCACTGTCCGCGGTCTTTCTAGAACTGCTGAAGCCTGGCGACGAAGTCCTTTCGAGCAGCCGGATCTACGGCGGCTCGAAACTCTTCTTTGCCCATATACTCCAAAAACTGGGCTGCAGGGTAAGACGTTTCGGCCCGTACGATGATCTGAAAAAAGTAATACCCTCTCTCGTGACCAAACAAACAAGGTTCATTTTTTTCGAGACACCTTCCAACCCTGAACTCAGTATTATCGACATAAGCCTGATCGCCGGTCTCGCAAAGAAACACAGGCTTGTTTCCGTGATCGACAATACCTTTGCCACGCCTTATCTGCAGCGGCCGATCGAGTCGGGAATCGATTGCGTCGTGCATTCAGCCACGAAATATATCGGCGGCCACGGCGATGCGATAGGAGGCGTGGTCGTCTCGTCCAAAGAATTCATCTCCGGTCTCAGGCCGAATATGCTGCAGAACCTTGGGGCCTGCCTCTCGCCGTTCAATGCATGGCTCTTCCTGCGCGGACTGAAGACGCTCCATGTGAGGATGGAGCGCCACTGCAAGACCGCCGGCGCGGTCGCGGAGTTTCTGGCCGGACATCCGAAAGTGAAAAACGTTTTGTTCCCCGGACTCAGGACCCACCCCGGCCATCTGACCGCGAAAAAACAGATGTCCGGGTTCGGGGGCATGGTCTCTCTCAGGCTTGAAAACGGGAGGGCCTGCAGGAAGTTCATCAACGGCCTACGGCTCTGCAAAACAGGCGTCAGCCTCGGCGACGCAGGGACACTTGCACTCCACTACGCCTCGATGTTTCACCCGAAACTCTCCGATGCCTCATGCCGCAAGATCGGGGTCGACCCGGCCTTGATCAGGATATCGACAGGACTCGAAGACGCAGTGGACATCGTCGAGGACCTGAGATACTCCTTATCCGCACTCTGACCCGCCCGCTGTCATTGATTCCGACAGCGTACCCTTTTGAAGTCCATTCGCCGGTCATTTTCCGACCGGACCAAACCGTTCCGTATCGCCTGCGTCTAAGCCTTCTCCGCGAGAGGCAAAGTCATGGAAAGAAAACGGCTCTTCGTCGGCCTGCCTGTCTGTTGACTTGCAGCATGCCTGTGATTACACTAAGAAAAGTCGGAAATCCGAACTTCACAGGGAAAGGAGGTGAAAGTCGTGTCGATTCCTTTCATGAAGTCTATCGCCTTCTACTTGGCGTTTGCGATGTTCATTATCGGTATTACCCCGAGAGCCGATGCCTCCTTCGCGCCGTCGGGTATCATTCCGCTTACCCAGACCGACAGAGCGGCCGACCTTGCGACCGTGCAGAAGGCCCTCGAACTGAAAATGGTCAAGGAGAGACTTGCCGATCTGGGATTTACTCACGAAGAGATTCAAAGCAGGCTCTCCCAGTTCAGCGACCAGCAACTGCACAGGACAGCCCAGCAGCTCGACGACCTTAAGGTGGGCGGCGACGGCTTGGGCGTAGTAATCGCGATTCTCGTGATCGCAATTCTTGTCGTGCTCCTGATACAGCTTACCGGGCACAGGGTCATCGTAAAATAATCTTCTTTTCGGCAGAATAAAGGCGGGGAGGAAAGCTTTTCCTCCCTGCCTTTTTTTGTGTATAGTTATACATGGGAATCGTTCTGAAAACATCGGCGGGGCTACTGTGTTACTGTCTGCTGCTGGCCGCCTGCGCTTCCGCACCTCCGGCTGCGCGGCAGGGCGAGACCGTAATCGGCAACGTTCCTTTTTACCCTCAGGAGGCTGACCAGTGCGGTCCTGCCTCACTTGCCGGCGTACTCAACTACGAGGGATTGGACACGACGCCTGAAAGGATCGCCAAAGACATATTCAGCCGCTCCGCCCGCGGTACTCTCAATCTCGACATGGCCCTGTATGCCCAGCGGAACGGTTTTTCCGCTCAGGAGTATTCCGGCAGTATGCAGGACCTCAAAGAAAAAATAAGCGCGGGGCAGCCGCTTCTTGTCATGGTGGACTACGGCTTCCTTGCTTGGCAGGTGAATCACTTCATGGTGGTCGTGGGGTATAACAGTGACGGCGTTATCGCGAATTCCGGGAAGAAAGAGCGTGAGTTTATCAATAACGACACTTTCCTCAGAATCTGGAAGAAGGCCGGCTTCTGGAGCCTGGCGATAAGAAAAAAATGACTCTGTCCCGCCTCCACCAATGGCTAAAGGGTGCCTTTCTTCCGGCGTTTGTATTCTTGTGCCTCGCGACCGCTTCGTGCGCCCTTCCCAGAATAATCGTTCTCCACGACCCGTTGACCCCGGAGGAACACATCAACCTGGGTCTCGCCTACGAAAAAAAAGGCGAAACCGAACAGTCTGTCGGGGAGTATAAGAAAGCGGCGAAAGATCTTCCGACCGCGTATTTATATCTCGGGAACATTTATTATGGAAAAGGTGAATATGCCCGGGCGGAGGAATATTATCGGGAAGCGATCAGGAAGGATCCCGGTCTCGCCGACGCCTACAACAACCTCTCGTGGTTGCTGTATACCTGCGGAAGAAACCTTGAGGAATCGGAGACGCTGGCACGGAAGGCGACGGAACTGGCTCCTTCGAATGAGATTTACCAAGACACCCTTGCCAAGGTGCAGGAGAAGATGAAACAGGAAGCAGTGCCCGCCGGCAGGTAAATGAGAAGCATTCAGTTGCTGTAATTACCTGCTGTTCTTGTGCTTATTGCCCCCCCGTCCTGTCATCGACTGAGGATCGAGGAGCCTGTCGAGTTCTTCTGAGGAAAGGCCGGTCATCTCGGCGGCGACTTCCCTGATAGGCCTGCCCTCTGCATAGGCCCTCTTTGCGATCTCCGCCGCCTTGTCGTAGCCGATCACCGGACTCAATGCAGTGACAAGCACCGGATTGCGGCCGAGGACCCCGGCAATCCTCTCCTCGTTTACCGTGAACCCGGCAACCGCGCGGTCTGCGAGAAGTCCTGCAGCATGTCCCAGGATGGTGACCGACTCAAGGACGTTATGGCAGATGAGCGGCAGCATCACGTTCAGCTCGAACTCGCCCCGGCTGTTGGCGATCGTCACAGCGACATCGTTTGCGATCACCTGGACGCAGGCCATGATCGTTGCCTCGGCGATCACCGGGTTGACCTTGCCGGGCATGATGCTCGACCCGGGCTGAAGGGCCGGAAGGCTGATCTCGGAAAAGCCCGTGAGCGGACCGCTGTTCATAAGCCGGAGATCGTTGGCGATCTTCAGCAGGGAAGATGCCGACGTCTTGAGCGCCCCGCTGAATTCGGTCACGCTGTCCATCGCCGCCTGAGATGCGAAGTGGTTGTCAGTCTCGGCAAATGATAGTCCTGTGCGCGCAGACAGTTTTTCAGCCATCCTCCTGCCGAATTCGGGATGGGCGTTGATGCCTGTGCCGACGGCTGTGCCGCCGATCGCCAGCTTTTCAAGTCGGCCAAGGACGCTGCGAAGGCGGTCTTCACTCTGCCGGACCTGATATGCCCATCCGCCCATCTCCTGTCCGAGGGTGACCGGCATTGCGTCCATCAGGTGGGTCCTGCCTGTCTTGACGATTCCGGAGAGCTCTTCCGCCCTTTTTGCCAGGGCAAAGCCGAGACGTGACAGGGCCGGGATAAGAAGTTCGGCTGTTTCGAGGCAGACGCCGATGTGGATCGCCGCGGGAATCACGTCATTCGAGGACTGGCCGAGGTTCACATGGTCGTTCGGATGGACTACGCCGGAGCCGACCCTCTTCCCAAGAAGCTGGCACGTCCGGTTCGCGATCACCTCGTTGGCGTTCATGTTCGTTGAAGTCCCGGAGCCGGCCTGGAAGATGTCGATCGGGAAATCCTGGTCCCATCTGCCGGAAACGACCTCATCAGCCGCCTGACGGATAGTACAGGCAATTTCTCCGTCGAGCAGGCCGAGTTCGGAATTCACATCGGCTGCACAGCCTTTGATCAGGCCGAGCGCACGGATAAAAACCCTCGGGAAGCGTATCCCGCTCACCGGAAAGTTCTCGACCGCCCGTTGCGTCTGGGGTCCATACATGGCCTCAGTCGGCACCCTTACTTCGCCAAGGGAGTCTTTTTCTATACGGTAATCGGCCATATCGCGTCCTATTTCTATCTCTTCCTCACTGCAAGCCGCTTCATCTTCGATATATGCCCGGTGATGTCTATCTCCTTGGGACAGACCTCGACGCAATTGTATATCGAATGGCATCTCCAGATTCCGTGGGGCCGGGCAAGCATCCTGAGCCTTTCGTTTCCTGCCCTGTCCCTCGTATCGAGGATGAACCGCGCCGCCTTGAGGATCGCTGCAGGCCCGAGATATTGCTTGTCAGCCCAATAGCTGGGGCAGGAAGATGTACAGCAGGCGCACATGATGCAGGTGATCGATTCGAGTATCCTGTGCTGCTCCTCAGGGCTCTGCAGCCGCTCCCTTTCGGGAGGCGGCTCCTCGTTGATGAGACGGGGGAGGACCTCCTCGTTCTTCCCGAAGAACGGGTCCATGTCGACTACGAGGTCCTTGATCACGGGGAAGGCGGGGAGCGGCTCGAAGGAGATCGATTCGGGCATGTCCTTGATCAGCGTCTGGCAGGCGAGACGGTTCTTTCCGTTGATCTTCATCGCGCAGGAACCGCAGATGCCATGTGCGCACGACCGCCTGAACGTCAGGCTTCCGTCCAGGGAGTCCTTTATCTTCATCAGGCCGTCGAGCAGCCTTTCGAAAGGCTCCATCTCCACGGTATATTCCTCCCACCGCGGGACGACATCCTTTTCGGGATCAAAACGTTTTATCTTGAACACGTACTCTTTCATACTCAGTATTTTCTCTCCTCAGGCTGAAACTTCGTGATCGAGACCGGCTTATATCGCAATGCGACCCCTTTGTCTGTTATAAACGCCAAGGTATGTTTGAGCCAGTTTGTGTCATCTCTTTTCGGGAAGTCCTCCCGTGAATGCGCCCCTCTGCTTTCCTCCCTCCGCAGGGCCGAAACAGAGATCACCTCGGACAACGTAAGAAGATGCGTCAGTTCTATCGCTTCGAGGACCTCGGTGTTAAACCGCTTTCCGCTGTCTTTTATCCCTATTTCGGCAGACCTTCCTTCTAGGACCCTTATCTGCCCGACCAGCTTTTCGAGGTCCTTCTCATGCCTAAAGACAGAGCATTCATCCATCATCTTCCTCTGAAGTTCGTTCCTTATCACTGCCGCCTTTTCCCTGCCGCTCTTTCCGCAGACGGCTTTGAGCGCAGCCTCTGTCCTCGCGGCAAGGTCCCTGCCGATATCCTTTCTTTCAGCGGTCTTCAGGAACCTGCCTATTTCGATGCCGGCCCTCCTGCCGAATACCACGGTATCGAGAAGAGAGTTGCAGCCGAGCCTGTTTGCCCCATGGACCGAGACGCATGCGCATTCCCCTGCCGCAAAAAGGCCCTCAAAAACTGCTCCCTGCTCGTCCCTGAAGACCCTGCCGTCGTTATCGGTAGGTATCCCGCCCATCGCATAATGTGCGGTCGGGAGCACTGGAATCGGGGACTCGGCAGGATCGAGGCCCATATAGATCCTGCAGAAGGTGGTGATCTCGGGAAGTCGTTCCTCCAATATCTCCTTTTTCACGGGCCTCAGGTCGAGGTACACGAAGTCCCTGCCGTCTATGCCCCTGCCCTCCCTGATCTCGGTCATGATCGCCCTGGAGACCATGTCCCTCGGCGCAAGGTCCTTGATGGTCGGCGCGTACCGTTCCATGAAGCGTTCGCCCTTGCCGTTTATCAGGATCCCGCCCTCGCCCCTGGCGCCTTCGGTGACCAGGATTCCGAGGCCGTACAGACCGGTCGGGTGGAACTGAAAAAATTCCATATCCTGCAGCGGAACGCCGTTCCGGAAGAGTATGCTAAGGCAATCTCCTGTACTCGCGATGGCGTTCGAAGTGGTCTTGTATACCCGGCCGTATCCCCCGGAGGCGACGAGGGTTGCCTTCCCGTTGAACATGTGGACTTCGCCTGTTTTTATTTCAAGGGCGATCACCCCGCGGCATTTCGCGTCTTCAATCGCGATATCGAGCACATGGAACTCGTCGAAGAATTTCACCCCTTGCAGCCCCGACTGCTCGAACAGCGCAAAGAGTATCGCATGGCCGGTCCTGTCGGCGGAATAACAGGCCCTCCTGACAGCAGCCGCTCCGAAGTCCCTTGTATGTCCGCCGAACCTTCTCTGGGCGATTTTACCTTCGGCCGTCCTCGAAAAGGGCACCCCCATATGCTCGAGCTCTATGACCGTCCTGATCGCGTCCTCGCACATCACCGCGATCGCGTCCTGGTCGCCCAGAAAATCGCTGCCCTTCGTAGTGTCGTAAAAATGCCATTCCGGTGAGTCCGGTTCTTCGTTGCCGAGTGCCGCGGCAATCCCTCCCTGTGCGGCCGTCGAATGCGAGCGGGTAGGATAGAGTTTCGTCAGCACCGCCACTGTTCCGTGTTTCGCAGCCTCTATCGCGGCACGCAGAGCGGCGAGGCCGGAGCCGATGATGACGGTATCGAAATTGTGGGTCATGAGTTAATTATACCGGAAGAGGGCGATTCTTCAACGCACCTCAAGAAACCCGGACGATTTTTTCATGTACTCCCACCGCAGATTGAGGGATAATAGACTCGACAGGTTTATTATTGCTAGGAGGGTAGATCATGGCACAGGTCCCGGGTCCAAGCTACAGCATCACTATCAGGGCGGAGATAGAAAACCGCATAGGCATGTTCGCGCAGATAGCGGCCGCGATCAGCCAGGTGGGCGGGGACCTCGGCTCGGTAGACATCGTCAGGGTCGAAAAGGGAAAGGTCGTCAGAGACATCACGGTAAACGCCAGAGACGAAGAGCATGAAAAGACGATCGTAAAATCTATCAGGAAGATTCCCGGCATCAAGGTCCTCCGGGTAATGGACCGCACCTTCTTCGCTCACCACTGCGGCAAGATCGAGATTTGTCCGAAGCAGACGATCCGGGACAGAAATGACCTCTCGAAGGTATATACACCGGGCGTGGCGAGGGTCTCCCTGGATATCAGTGCACATAAGGAGCATATCTTCCGGTATACCATAAAATGCAACTCCGTGGCGATCGTTACTGACGGCACCGCAGTACTCGGGCTGGGAGACATCGGCCCCGAAGCCGCCCTGCCGGTCATGGAGGGTAAGGCTATGATCTTCAAGGAGTTTGCCGGGGTCGACGCATACCCTATCTGCCTCGCCACAAAAGACCCGGAGGAGATCATCGCGACGGTCAAGAACATTGCAGTACCGTTTGGCGGCATAAATCTCGAGGACATCTCGGCGCCCCGCTGCTTCGGGATCGAAGAAAGGCTGCGGAAGATACTCGACATTCCGGTCATCCACGACGACCAGCACGGTACCGCGGTCGTGGTGCTCGCCGCGCTCATAAACGTCGGCAGGCTCCTTAAGAAAGACATCAGGAGGATGCGGATCGTGATATCGGGCGCAGGGGCCGCGGGCTCCGCCAACGCGCTCATGCTCTCGTCGTACGGAGTAAAGGACATCGTCGTATGTGACAGGTCAGGCGCGATCTACAAAGGCAGAAGAATCAATATGACCGCCTACAAGAGGCTTCTGGCCGGAAAGACGAACATGAGGAAGATCCGGGGCTGCATCTCCGAATCGGTCGCCGGGGCGAACGTCTTTATCGGTCTTTCCGCGCCCAATGTCCTGACGCCGGATGACGTCAGAAAGATGGCGAAGGACCCTATAGTCTTTGCCCTGGCGAATCCCGATCCCGAAATCGCTCCCGAAGACGCCGCACCGCTTGTCAGAGTGCTGGCGACCGGGAGGTCTGATTACCCGAACCAGATCAATAACATGCTCGGCTTTCCCGGCATATTCAGGGGGCTCCTTGATGTAAGGGCGAGGGGGGTGAACGAGGAGGTGAAGTTCGCCGCCGCGAAGGCAATCGCCTATACGGTGAAGGACGATGAGCTTCACGAGGACTATATCATCCCGAGTATCTTCGACAGGAGCGTTGTTTCTGCTGTCGCCCATGCGGTCGCGGACGCGGCTAGAAAGACCGGGTTGGCGCGGCATTAGCCGGTTCGGGTCTCAACCTTCACCCTGAAATCCGTCCCCTCCCACTTTTCTGCTCCGGGCCAGTAAAAGGTAAAATCGATGACCCCGCCCTCCTGCATCGCCGAGACAGGGATGTCGACCAGGAAGACCCCCACTCCTGTCTCCCTGGTCTCATCCTCTCTTACATTCTGCCAGCCGTCAATTCCCCAATGCACCTTCGCCGGCGACAACACCTCTATGCGCAATATACTCCCTTTGGACATCGTCCGGATTTTATGGTTGAAGCGCCAGATGACAAAGGGCGAACCCGTTTTCCCGACGACATACCGTTCGTAAGTCTGGGGCGGCATGTCGAAGACGCGGCCGTCCGCAATCGAACGGACGAGCTTGATATATTCCGAATGTGCCCAGACAAGGGGCATGGCGGACCCCGATGGCCTGCCGAAGAAGAGCTCCCGCTCGGGGATATCGGCCGAGTCCCAGATCTGTTCAGAGATCATCCCTCCCTCGTTTGCGAATGAGGCCATCGTCTTCAGAAGCCTTTCCGCCTCCAGTATACGTCCTGCCGCAATCTCGTAATGGCCGCGCTCACCGGTAAGTAAAGGCCAGAGCCTGCCGGTACCGGTACCGTCAAAGGGCGACCCGTCGTCATGTTCTCCGTATCCGTCGTCATTGTAGCGGTGCCAGGCAGGCCCGTAAGGGGCTTCGACCCTCAGGAGCGAGTCGATCACCTTGACCGTATTGACGATCTTACGGTCATCAGCGGCCCGCAGCCCGAACCTCACCAGCGCAAGGGCGTCCGGGCTTATAATATGGGAGGCCGGCTCGTCGCTCTGCCCCGGGAGCCGGTTCTTTATCGGCACGAAGCCGCTTGTCGGCGACGACGCATCAGCCGTCTCAGGAGGCGCGATCCGGACATAATAGCCTTCGACCTTGAATTCGCGGCAGTAATCGGTGCCTCTTACGTAGGTCCAGCGCTCTATGTTCGAGTTCCAGTTGTCGGCTGTTTCGCGCAGGTATGAAGCGATCCCGGGTTCGTTGTGGGCTTCCGCCAGCTCGGCGGCAACCAGGAGGCCGGCGATTTCAACGGCGAGGGTAAACGGAGAGTAGCCGGGGTCTTCCTCCCAGCGGTCTTCCTGCGTCACAGGGCCGTTGCAGACTATAAATGCTGCGGCGCGGAGGACCATCGGCCAGAATTTGGCGATCTCCTCCTTCGCGAAGACTTTTTCTCTACCTGCCATGTCAACAAGGAGGATAGGGAAGGCGGTCTCGTCCAGCTGCAGCCCGCTCCAGTAAGGAGTGCCGTCGAGCCACATATTCTGGGGCCAGTGGCCGTCGGCCTCCTGGGTGACCTGGAGATAATTGAGCACCCGCCGCACGTCGTTAGACGCACCGGCGGCAAGCATTCCTCCAGCAGTCTCCGCAAGGTCTCGCGGCCAGGCGAGATGATAGCCGCCGAGATCGTCATCTCCTTTGGCGAACCCCCATGGGACCGAGAGGCTGGCGATAATGCCGCCCCTGAACCTCTTGGATTCGTGTGTCCGAAGTACCGCGCAGCTTATACGGTAAAGGTCCCCAGCATCCGACGGCATTTCATGGACAGGCAGCCTTCCGTGCCACTCGCCCCATTCGCGGATGTATTTTCCTTTTGCCTCTTCGAACCCGTCGAACAGGCTCGCAAGTGCCCGGTTCCCGGCTTCTGAATGGTTCCTTCCGAATCCGAGGGCGAGCACGAATTCCCCGCGGCTATCTTTTACATCTATCTCCCCGGTGAGCGCAACATTCCCGTTTTCCGCCTTCTGGTAGGCCCAGGTCAACTTCTTATTGAGGGAAAGGTCCTGCCAGCCGTCGGAGAAGCCGATATATCCGGCGGACCTCCCGGCCCATGGGGCAGAAGAGACAAGGGCGAGTGCAAGTCCGTCACGTTCGGCAAATAGCATCGGCACACCCTTGTAGTCGCTTATCCATGCGGTATTGCCGCCCCCCCTGTTGCCGAGATGGGGCGACAGAAGCACATAAAGATGATACGCATCCGGCGCATCATGAAGGACCGTGAAGACGGTCTTCTGAAGGACCACGTCGCGCTCCGGGTCTGCAAGTATCTCCTTCACGATCCTGTATCGTCCCTGTTTACAGGTATTGGTGAGACGGTAGGCGGGTACTCCGTCAGATAGGTATGAGACCTCAGAGTAGGCATGCCTTTTTTCCTCCGAGAAGAATTCCTTCCCGTCCGTCACTATAAACCCCATGTCGCGCGTGCATGCCTGGTCCACCCGCGAATAGTAGATCTCGTTAAATATGCCGTGGCTGAGCGTGAACCATACACGGCTTGCAGCGCTGAGAGAAGTACCTACGCCGCTCTTTGCGCTCGACGTCCAGCGGGCATCCCCGCCGGGCCAGCCGGGGGCATTAGTATTATCCATGAGAAAACCTCCCTTCCAAACCTTAGCATCCCAATCCCACGCTAGAAAGCACGGCAAATCCCGTAAACACACTTTATCACATAGGTGCAAAAGATCAATGGCGGCGGGAGGAAATACCGGAGACGGGAGAAAGGGAGGCCGTTAGTAAAGCACCCTCATTGTCATTGCCCGACTTGATCGGGCAATCCAGAACTTCTTATAAACGCTGGATTCCCGCCTCCGCGGGAATGACGCCACATGAGGTCTTACTTTTCATGAGGCTACCAGTTTCCAGCCATTGCCGGATTTTCTGAGCTTCACCACCCTCGTCTCCTCTTTTTTCAGTTTTTCTCCGAAGTATTCACAATAGGCGTTGATGCAGAGGAGAGAATAAAAAGGCTCGATCGGCTTATACCCGGTCACATACCTGACGGTCGCCGTAGCGTTGTGCTTGTCGAAATCCACCCTTTCTATCTTTTTGAGCACTTCATTGCATACGGCGCCGTCAAACATCGCAAACGAATCCCTTATATATATGCCGTTTGCGAAGCCCCGTCCCTTATCTGTCGGCATATAAGTCCTGTTCTTCTCCCCTTTGCCCCCAACGCCCGCCTCCTCTCTGATATATCCTTCCGCAGCCAGCTTTTCGACCCCCTGTACAAATTTCGGAATATCAGGGTTGCCGGCATAGCCCGCATGGATCATATTAAACACCGGCTGCGGATATTTCACACACTGAAGGACCATCTTCTTTGCTTCATCATCCGAAATCTGCTGGCTGCACGAAAGAAGGAGGATAAGAGTCCAGAAGGACAGCAGGGGAAGCATTACCGAAGTGATACGCATAGTGTTACCTCTTCATCAGTTGCTGAATTCAGGATATGAATTATACATGATTAAGGGAGCGAATTGCACGATAAACCTTAGCCTTACATTTGGAGATTCTATCTGAAAAAAAGAAGGCGAATTTGTAGAAAAAGATCCATAATCTGAGGCTCCTCTCTATCCCCGGATGAGGCCGGCCAACCTTTCTTGGGAAATCACGCAAGGTGACGTCTGCGTTTACGTGAACCACGATGAATATCTGCCGAATTTATGGACTTTTTCGGCAAGTTCGTCTCCTTTATGCCGGACTTTACGGTGATTCTGAGGCAAAGAGGCCGGTACTCAGATAACGCTCGCCCCGATCGGGCAGGATTACCACGACATTTTTACCCTTCCCGAGCTTCCCGGCAACCTTAAGCGCGGCCCACATCGCTGCGCCGGACGAAATACCGGAAAGGATACCCTCTTTCCTGGCAAGTGCCCGCGCCATATCAGCAGCATCATTGTCGGTTACCGGAATTACCTCATTATAGACCCTTGTATTCAGCACCCCGGGAAAGAATCCCGCACCGATGCCGGCAATCTTGTGGGGTCCGGGGTTGCCGCCCGAAAGCACCGGCGAGGCAGCCGGTTCGACCGCAGCGATCCAGACATTTGGGTTGCGTTCCTTCAACACCTCTCCTATGCCGGTGATCGTGCCGCCCGTGCCTACACCCGCCACGAAACCGTCCGGAACAGCGCCGAGGTCGTTCAATATCTCTACAGCTGTTGTTTTTCTGTGGACTTCGGGGTTCGCAGGATTTTCGAACTGCTGGGGCATAAAATAAAATTCAGGATGCTCCCTGTGGATTTCCGATGCCTTATCTACCGCACCTTTCATGCCCTTTTTCCCCTCGGTCAGTACGAGTTCGGCACCATAGGCCTGGAGCAGTTGCCGCCGCTCCATAGACATCGTTTCAGCCATGGTAAGCACCAGCTTATACCCCTTGACCGCAGCGACCATCGCAAGTCCGATTCCGGTATTGCCGCTCGTCGGTTCGATTATCGCACCGCCCGGCCTTAACCTTCCCGACTTTTCGGCCGTCTCTATCATCGACAGGGCGATCCTGTCCTTCACCGACCCGCCCGGGTTACATCCTTCGAGTTTCGCCCATATCGCGGCACCCCCTGACTCGGTCATTCGGTTGATGCGCACAAGCGGTGTATTGCCGATAAACTTCAGGACATCCTCATGCAGCATCATAGTGCCTCCTCCCCTGCCGTAAGGGTTATCGTGAAAAACTATGCGGCACAGGGTAAAAGAATTATAACACAGCATAAAAAAAGCTGTTCCTATTGAAATGCCCGATAGTGTACAATTTTCTTTAATGGACATAACGATCACGAAGTCGTCTGGACAGCAGGAGAAATTCGAGGTTCGCAAGCTTGTCGACTCGCTCGTCCGCTCTGGCGCGCCGCCCGACATTGCGGCGGAGATCGCGCAAAAGGTCGAACGGCAGATGCCGCCGTTGTCCCATACAAAGACGATCTTCAGGCTGGCGAAGAAGCTGCTGAGGCAGTACAATGCCGTGTCCGGCATGAAATATTCTCTCAAGAAGGCGCTCTCGGCCCTGGGACCTTCGGGATATCCCTTCGAGAAATACGTTGCGAGGATCCTTAAATCCCACGGGTACGAGGTCGAAGTCGACAAGATAGTGACGGGATACTGTGTAGCCCACGAGGTCGATGTCTACGCAGTCAAGGGGGATGAGCATTTTGTCGTGGAATGCAAATATCACAGCATCGGCGGCAACCCTACCGACGTAAAAGTAGCGCTCTACATCCATTCGCGATTCGAAGATATCCGGAAGGCCTTCGATCAAAACCCCGCGGAGGAAAAAGTTACTTACCGGGGGTTGCTCGTGACGAATACCCGGCTGACTACGGACGCAATCAAGTATGCGGAATGCACCGGCCTCGGGATCATGAGCTGGAGATACCCGGCAAAGGAGAGCCTCGAAAAGATGATAGAGGGTAGGAGGCTCTACCCGGTCACGGTCCTTCCTGCCGCAGGGAAGAAGGTGCTAGAGTCCCTCGTACGAAACGACATCATCCTGGCGCAGGAAATCGCAGACATGGACGAGAAGGACTTTTTGAGAAGGAGCGGGCTCGACGCAGCAACCGCCAGGACGATCAAAAGGCAGGCGGATGAGCTCTGCCCGTGCGGATAGGTTTTTCCTTTTGGCCTGTATTTATGCTATCTTAACATATTGACTTGGAAGTAAAATTAGGCCGTTCAGACTAGAATAATCCGGAGGCAAGTTATGCGAGAGACTAAAATCGTACTTCCCGACAGGGAGATCCCGAAGCAGTGGTACAACATCGTGGCGGACATGCCGAACCCGCCGAAGCCGCCGCTCCATCCGGCGACGAAACAGCCGATTGGCCCGGACGACCTGAAGGCGATATTCCCGATGTCCCTGATAGAGCAGGAAGTCTCGACCCAGCGTTGGATCGATATACCTGAAGAGGTCCTGGATATCTACAGTCTCTGGAGGCCCTCCCCCCTTTATCGCGCACACAGGCTCGAAGCAGCGCTTAAAACGCCGGCAAAGATCTATTACAAATACGAAGGTGTGAGTCCCGCGGGCAGCCACAAGCCGAACACTTCCATCCCGCAGGCCTATTACAACAAAAAGGCGGGCGTCAAGAGGATCGCGACCGAGACAGGCGCCGGCCAGTGGGGTTCCGCCCTTGCCCTTGCCGGAAGCCTCTTCGGCATTGATGTGACGGTATACATGGTCAAGGTCAGTTTCAATCAAAAACCTTACCGGAGGATCTCGATGGAGACATGGGGCGCCACTGTCCATGCCAGCCCTTCGACAGTGACGAATTCAGGAAAGAAAATACTTGAGGCAGACCCGGACAGTCCCGGGAGTCTCGGCATCGCGATATCCGAGGCGGTCGAAGATGCCGCGACCCACGATGACACGAATTACGCCCTCGGCTCGGTCCTGAACCATGTGCTTCTCCATCAGACGGTGATAGGTCTCGAGGCGAAGAAGCAGTTCGCGATGGCGGGCGATTATCCGGACGTGGTCATAGGGTGCTGCGGCGGCGGCTCCAATCTGGGCGGCGTCAGTTTCCCCTTCCTCCAGGACAAGATCAGTGGGAAGAAACTGCGGGTCCTGGCGGTCGAGCCGATATCCTGCCCGACGCTCACCAGGGGCGAATTCAGATATGACTTCGGCGATACGGCGGGGCTGACGCCATTAATGATGATGTACACCCTCGGCCATGATTTTATACCTCCCGGTATCCATGCGGGAGGTCTCCGGTACCATGCGGACGCTCCGCTTATATGTCAGCTTTATAAGGACAAGCTGATCGACGCGGTCGCATACGGCCAGACCCAGGTCTTCGAGGCGGCTATACAGTTCGCAAAAACCGAGGCCATAATCCCGGCTCCCGAGAGCTCACATGCGATAAGGGCGGCGATCGACGAGGCGCTCCTTGCCAAGGAAGAAGGAAAAGAAAAAACCATATTCTTCAACCTCAGCGGACACGGGTATCTCGACATGACCGCCTACGAAGACTACCTCGCAGGCAAGCTCGTCGATTATGCCTACCCGGACGAAAAGATCAAGGAAGCGCTGGCAAAACTGCCGGTAATTTAGATAGTAAGTATGTAGGGGCGGACCCATGTGTTCGCCCTTTATTTTTATGGTAAGAGTCAAAATCTGCGGGATTACCAATATCGATGACGCGCTCGCCGCGGTTGATTACGGGGCGGACGCGCTCGGTTTTGTCTTCTTCAAAGGAAGTCCCCGTTTTATTTCTCCGGAAAAGACCGCCACCATTATAAAGGTGCTGCCTCCATTTGTGCAGGCAGTTGGCGTCTTTGTGGATGAATCCCCCGCAGAGATAGGTAAACTCATTTCGGCAACCGGCGTCAGCCTCGTGCAGCTTCACGGCGAAGAACCGCCGGAGTCATGCAGGATACCGGGGCGGGTAATCAAGGCGATCAGGGTAAAATCTCTCGATAGTCTCGCACCGCTGGTCCAATTCAAGAAATATGTCTCCGCTTTTCTCCTTGATGCATACTCTCCGGACAAGCTCGGCGGCACCGGGATGCTCTTCAACTGGGACATAGCGGTCGAGGCGAAACGGTTCGGGAGAGTCATCCTTGCCGGGGGGCTGAAGCCCGATAATGTCGTCGAAGCGGTGAAATACGTCAAACCGTACGGGGTCGATGTGAGCAGCGGGGTAGAACTCGCCAAGGGGAAAAAAGACCTCGGGAAGATGAAATTGTTTATCGAGAGGGCGAAAGGGGCGATTTAGCGGTTGCGCGGGAGCCGACCGGGAGCGGCGCTGGTTAGATTTTCTGATCACGCAAATTTTTTTCTCTTGAGGCTATAAGCTTCTCAATGAAGAGAGGGCTGGCTCAGGGGCTATATTCGGGATATTCGGGGGCTATATGATGAATAGAAATACAGCGCATTTTATCTGAACAAAAAGGAGACCAATGAAAGAAACAGGCCCATCACCTATAGAAATGAAGACACTCTACCGTGCCGCATCCGAGTTCAGGAAACTCGCTCCGTGGGAGTGGATGGACGATTCAGATGTTTTCGGAGTTCAGGACCCAAGGACCGCCGAGATCGGCTACTGCTGCATTCTCGGCGCACTTGAAGAGGTTTTTGCGCTCGTCGCTTATATAGGGGCCGATGGACTTAAAGTGCATCTGAATATGCAGAACGGTAAAATCGAACTCGATGACCCGGACGCTATGTTCATGCAGGACTGCCTTATGGCGTCTTTCGAGAACAAAGAAAACATGGACAAGGACGACATACGACTGATAAAGAGGCTCAACTTGAACTTTCGTGGCCGACATGCCTGGCCTATGTTCCAACGATACAAGCCGGGATATTTCCCGTGGCATCTAGACCTCGGCGAAGTCCTGTTCATGACGGATGCCTTAGTGCAAGCGGCCGAAGTTTGCCGGCGTCTTCTTGAAAATGACGCGCTTCATACGCCTACAAATGAGGGGGTCTATCTTGTGCGGGTTCCTCAGCTCGAAGACGGGAAAGTTGTCTGGAAAGACGAATGGAGAAAGCCACAGTCTGTTAAGGAGACGTCTTTCAGCGTGGCACATGTTAATGAACTCCACATCCAGCAGCTGAAAAAAGAAGCGAAGCGGACGGCCGCTGAGTGGGAGATTGATTTCTTCTACGCCCCAACTCCAATTTCAGAGGGTAAAAAACCCTATTATCCATACGCTATCATGATCGCCGACCATGATACGGGTTTTATATATGATGTCTACCTCTCTCGTCTTGAGGGTCATAAAAAAGAATTTATGGAACATTTCCTGTCATGCATCGAAAATACGAAGCAAATTCCCAAGGAGATAATGGTGAGAAAGGAAGAGGCTGCGAGGTTTTTCGAGACATGCGCTGCATCGTTGCAGATCGAACTCAGAGTAGTAAAGAGGCTTGACGCCGTTGACAGCGCCAGAAGAAGCATGACTCGACATCTACAGTCATGAAGGAGATAGAATTATCATCTGTTTGAAATAGGATCTATTGCGTCTGCGGCCGCTCACATCCCGCTCCTGGACTATGTCGCCGGGGCCTGACGCCGGATAACGTTGCAGAACGGTGTCAGATTTCTCCCCGCCTCAATTTCTCTCTTATCTGTTTCTCTTTTTCTCCGAGAAACAGTTCGTTGAACTCGTTGATCTCTTCAAGCCACTTGAGTTTGTCGGCCACCGCACACATTGCGTGCTTTTTATTGTATTATTTTGCTCCCTATCGTAAAATTAACGGCAGTGGTGGCATAAGGGGATAACCTTCATACTTGAGGAATCTGGATCGGAGCTGGAGACCATGGCTGCTGATAATGTAAAGGCGAACGCATCGAATTACCGTGCTTCCTCCTGTTATGTCTGAAAAGAATCTTGATTATTATCTCTATCGCTTTGCCAACCTCAGAATAGATAGAAGCCATGGAAGGCCCGCCACACACAAACCGATATTACTCCTCTCTATAAATGCGCAAAGACCCACTGAATGGTTACTGACCGAACTCAGGAACAGACAAATTGGGCTTCCGCAGAATGAGGACCTTTATCCGGCACAAGAGGCCTTGCATTATCACAGAGAAAGCAAATTCCTTAAATGAACGGCAAATTGGGCTTGGAGTCGAGGCAGTATTCCTTTGTCCCCGTAATCGTTTCTCTATTCAGCCAGGATCTTTTCAATGGCGGCTATCAGAGAAGGCAGGTTATTCTTTACGGTTTCCCAAACAATTGGGAGATCCACGTCGTCATATTCATGGATCATGACGTTCCGCATCGCGATCATTTCATTCCAGGGAAGTTCTGGATTCGCATCTCTCGAATCTTCTGAAATCCTTCGGGCTGCCTCCCCGATAATCTCAAATCGCCTGATTACGGCATCCTGACATTGACTATCGTTCAGGAACTCCTCCCGTGATTTTCCCATGATATAAGAGACTGCAAGCTTGGCAGCTTCGAGAATATCGAGGAAGAACTCTCGATCACGCTTCATAAAATGACTCAGCCGAACTAAGGATGGCATTCTTCCTGATATGATTTCTGCTTGCCTCGATCCCCCGGCGGCTGACAAGGTCCACCTCGCGTCCGAAGATCTCCTTGAGCTCTTCCTCCATATGGACCATGTCAAAAAGGGTATGGCGCGCGCTTACATCAAACGTTACCAGCACATCGATATCACTGTCAGGGCGAAAGTCGTCGCGAAGCACCGATCCGAAAAATGCGAATTCGCGTATTTGCCATTTCCTGCAAAATTCAGCTATTCTTCTCTTCGGCAGATCGACATGCACCTTGCCCATCATAATCCCCTGGAGAAGGGGAGATCGCATTTTTCACAAGCTACGCCAAACATCTTTAAATGTGTTACGAATCGTTCCCTCATAATTGATTAAATATTAAAGACATTTCGAAATAATTGCAAACGGTGCAACGCCTTTGCAGCGGGATAGCCAGGACTTTTGCTGGATTCCCCGATCAAGCCGGGGAATGACAAGGAATGAGTGTCGTAAAATTATTTTTTCTCTGATCCCTTTTTCTTTTCCGACCCCGAACTCACACTGATCACCGTCTTCACATTCCCGCGCGGGTTGAAGTCGCCGACCACTTCGAGGGACCTCGGTTTCAGTTTCTTTTTCAGTTCGGAATAGACCAGATTCGTTATCTCTTCGTGGGAGATGTAGGCATCCCTGAAGGAATTGAGATATAACTTGAGAGATTTCAGTTCGACGATCTTCTTGTCCGGCACGTATCGCACGTTGATCGAGGCGAAGTCCGGATACCCCGACCTGGGGCAGAGGCAGGTGAACTCGGGGAAGGTGATATTGATCTCGTAATCCCGCTCTGGAGAGGGATTTCCCCATATCTCGAGCTTCGCCTTCTTTATCGCTTTTTCTCCGTATTTCATCATGCAATCTACCATGCACTACAAGGCTTTGTAAAGTTGGCCCTCATCGTTGATAAATAAGCACAACAAAGGAGGCGGATGTGCGGAGAAAAGTCCATAATCAGTCCTCCTCGGGCGGATCCGCTGGGGCGGACGGCTCCGCACAGCCCCGGAAGCGGCCAGCCAACCTTTTTCCAAATAGCCCATGGTTAATATTTGCGTTTACGTGAATCACAATCAAATTCTGCCGCTTTTATGGCTTTTTTAAGCATGTCCGCCTCTGCAGTACACATCATTAGGGCTGAGAGGAACTTCCTCAACCCCGTGACAGTTTCGTGTAGTATTCGATCTCGAGGAGCCTTCTCTTGATGTCGATGCCGGAAGAATACCCCCCTATGGAGCCGTCGGATTCGATGATCCTGTGACATGGGAATATGATCGGTATCGGGTTTTTCCCGAGGGCGTTTCCGGTGGCCCTGAATGCATGTGGTTTTCCTACTTTCTCCGCCATCCATTTGTAGGTCCTTGTCTCTCCGTAGGGGACTTCTTTCAGCGCGTTCCAGACTTCCCTTTCGAAATCAGTTCCTTCCAGGAAAGAGGTCCTGCAGGTGAATTCTCTTCTGTCCTTTTCGAAATATTCGGTCAGCTCTCTTTTTACTGCCTCGGTCTCCTCATTTTTTTTCATGACCAGCCCACCCGGCTTCGCGAACGCGATGCCTGTCAGAAAGTAGCCGCTGAAGACAAGATAGAGTGCTCCCAAAGGGGTCTCAAGGATGTCATAAAACTCATTGCCGCCCGCCCGCTTCCGGTTCATCTTCCCCCGTATGACACAGCGTCCCTTAGCTCCTGGAATACTATACATCTTTCATCCGGTAACCCGTCAAGAAGGGAGCCGCCGAATATGGGCTTTCAGAAAGCAACGGGTAAGAGAGCAGACGGAGGACGATACTCATCCCGGGACTCAACCAGAAGGGATGGCGGTGACCATCTTCCTGCGAACTAACGAACAGGTGCAGGTGTTTGAGATGCGAACTGGTTCTTCGAGCTGAACTCAGCTCAGGCTGACTTTCAGGAAGATCCGCAATTCAGATGGTACCTGTTGCCCTGTTTCTTCTCGTCTTCGTGCAGATGGCACTTCTTGTATTTCTTCCCGCTTCCGCACCAGCAGGGGTCGTTCCTGCCGACCCTTGGCCGCTGGACCGTATCGTCTTCACCTTTTAATAAAGAGCCTATGCTTTTTAATAAACCCATAATGACCTCAAGATATAATAGGATGAATGAGTTGCGAAACTGTATTTAGTATACCAGAACTGACGATTACTTATCCAATGCCGGAGACTGGCCGGAGTAATCATTCCTCAGCTTTCTTGAAAGCCTGTCTGCGGCTCTCAGTGGTTCGGGGATCCTGAAGCCGGATGTACATTCCAGAACGATTTCGACAGAAGACTCTATATCGATAAGGTGTCCCGGCGAAACAAAGAGGGGCTTCACAAAGCTTCTCGTCCTTACGACCGCGCCGACCTTCGCGCCACGGTGGTACAGATATGTCCAGTTTCCTTTCATTGATCCAGGTGCTTCGTACTCGCCGACAAGCCTCGATTTGGCGCAGCCGATGGTGGGGATGCCGAGTATGACGCCAATGTGTGAAGCTATGCCGAACCCTTCGGGATGCGCAATCCCCTGGCCGTCTATTAGGACTAGATCAGGTGCGACCGTCAGTTTGCCGATAGCGCTGATGATCGCGTGTCCTTCCCTGAATGCAAGTAGTCCAGGAATATATGGAAAGCGGGCTTTCTTGCGAGCAAAGACATCCTCCATATGCACCAGGGGTGAATATATAAGTAGAGAGACGCGGCCGCGAAGACAAAATCATCGGAGAAAGCCGCATCAGCCGCAGCGATTAATTGCGGCGCCTTTTTTAGAGACGTGATCTTTAGCTTCTTCTTCAGGGCTCGCTGGATTTCGTGTGCTTCCTCAATAGTTCGCGGCCGGAGATATGCCCTCATTTATCCATTATAAATCTTCTCTGGAGAAGGCGCATGAAACATGACCGATCCCTCCGTTATCTTCGTATTTATAAGGCTTCACGCAAAGGTTTTCAAAACAGGAGACTCGAAGTGGTTGAAACAGCGATCAGCAGCAATCAGCAGCATTGCTTTAACATTTCCCCGCTATATGTCCCTTGATGAAAAGCATAAGGAGCGCATCCTTGAAATATGTGGACGGTTTAATGATAATACAGCAACGATTAGGATCCCCCTTAAGAGATCCGATCATGGAGGTATCATGATGGAAAAGCTTTTTCCCTGCGGATTTTTCAAGTTATGGATTCTACTGTTTTCAGTTTTATTGCTTTCCGGTCTTATTGCTTCGCCGGCCGCGGCTGACGATACAGCCCTCATCTCGCCAATGAAGCCCGAGACTTTCAGCTCAGGGATAGATCACACGTGCGGAGTGAAGACGGACGGGACAGTCGCTTGCTGGGGAGATAATAGCTATGGCCAGGCAGCACCGCCTGCAGGGACCTTCACATCTGTGAGCGCAGGCTCTTCGCATACCTGCGGAGTGAAGACGGACGGGACAGTCGCCTGCTGGGGAGATAATAGCTATGGCCAGGCAGCACCGCCTGCCGGGACGTTCACATCTGTGAGCCCAGGCACTTGGCATACCTGCGGGTTGAAGACTGATGGGACAGTCGCCTGTTGGGGTAACAATACCTATGGCCAGTCAACATCGCCTGCAGGGACCTTCACATCTGTGAGCGCAGCAACCTTTCACACCTGCGGGTTGAAGACGGACGGTACAGTCGCCTGCTGGGGAGCTGCTGGATATGGCGCGGCGATACCACCTGCCGGGACCTTCACTCAGGTGAACGCAGGAGACTCATACACCTGCGGAGTAAAGACGGACGGTACATTAACCTGTTGGGGGGGCGCCAATACCTATGGCGAGTCAACACCGCCTGCCGGGACGTTCACATCTGTGAGCCCAGGCGCTTGGCATACCTGCGGGTTGAAGACTGATGGGACAGTCGCCTGTTGGGGGCATAATGGCAACGGCCGGGCAGCACCGCCTCCCGGGACCTTCACGTCAGTGAGCGCAGGAATGTATCATACCTGCGGGTTGAAGACTGATGGTGCAGCAGCCTGCTGGGGGGATAATACCAATGGCCGGTCAACGCCGCCTGCCGGGACGTTCGGCAGGGAAGAGATGAGCGCAGGGGGTACACACATTTGTGTATTGAGGACGGACGGGACAGTGGTCTGCTGGGGGAATAATACCAATGGCCAGTCATCGCCGCCTGCCGGGACCTTCACTCAGGTGAGCTCAGGGGAATTACACACCTGCGGGTTGAATACTGGCGGGACATTGGCCTGCTGGGGATATAATAACAATGGTCAGTCATCGCCGCCTGCAGGCACGTTTATACAGATGAGCGCGGGAGGCTATCACACCTGCGGGGTGAAGACTGACGGGACAATATCCTGCTGGGGAGATAATACCTATGGCCAGTCATCGCCACCTGCCGGCACATTTACACAGGTGAGCGGGGGGGGCATTCATACCTGCGGATTGAAGACTAATGGGACAGTAGAATGCTGGGGCGCCGGCATAACTAATACGGGCTCATATCCTAACTATGGCCAGTCAATGCCGCCTGCCGGCACATTTACACAGGTGAGCGGGGGGGGCATTCATACCTGCGGATTGAAGACTAATGGGACAGTAGAATGCTGGGGCGCCGGCATAACTAATACGGGCTCACATCCTGACTACGGCCAGTCTACGCCGCCTGCCGGGACCTTCACATCTGTAAGTGCAGGAAACTTTTACACCTGCGGGTTGAAAACGGACGGGATATTAGCTTGTTGGGGGCGTAATGAATTCGGCCAGTCAGTGCCGCCTCTCGGGGCATTTACCGAAGTTGCCGCTGGAGGCATACAAACCTGCGGATTGAGGACTGACGGGACAATATCCTGCTGGGGCGACAATACCTACGGCCAGCTTCAAACCGTTTTGAGGGTCCAGGGTATCAAAACTGTCGCAGGCTTTACTACGATTGCCGGGGCTTTCCTTGCATGCGATACAAACGACGATATTGTCGAACTGAAGACAGCGACTTTTGCTGAAGATGCTAACTTCAATAGCGGTGTGGCGATAACCATGAAAGGCGGCTTCGACTGGGCTTTTTCGTCTCAAGAAGGATATTCGGTAATAGCCGGGACGCTCACGATCAGCAGCGGCACCGTCACAATCGAAAATATCGTGATACGACCGGCTGATTAGCAAGAGGGGGAATTGACCGGTTCTGCCAGCTGCCGGAGTTAGGATTACTTGGCCCCACTGACATGCTATATTAAATAGTTATGAGCATTTTTACGGTAAGTGCCCAGAAGGAAAACCAGCTGCGGGAAAAGATGGAGTCCCTGGATATCCGGGAAGAGGACATAGAGGAGTCCTTCATCCGGTCGTCCGGGAAGGGCGGACAGCACGTAAATAAGACTTCGACCTGCGTATATCTTAAACACCTTCCCACCGGGATCGAGGTGAAATGCCAGGAGGAGCGGTCACAGGCGCTGAACCGCTATCGTGCGAGGGTGATCCTGACGAATAAAATAGAGCAGCTTGTCAAAGGCAAAGAGAGCGAAGAGATCCAGCGGATAGAGAAAATCCGGCGTCAGAAGAGGAAGCGATCGAAGAGGGCGAAAGAAAAGATGCTCGCCGAAAAGAAAATCACAGCCACAAAGAAAAAACTCCGCGGACCGGTCGGAGAAAACAATTATTGAACATGGACACTGCAGTTGCAAGCGCGGTCATCCGCTCTCTCAACTGCCGGACTTGCCAAGGATACCATATAAACCTAAAAAAGGCAGATCCTTTACCACGAAGGCACAGAGACACAGAGAAAACAACAATTTGCCGTAAAATTTCGGGGCACCATCGAGGTGATTGGTACATTCAGGAGTTTTCTCTTTTTTTTTCAACTCTGTGCCTCCGAGTCTCTGTGGTTAACTGCTTTTTCCAGGATAAACTGTCTCAAAATAATGTCGAGATTTAAAATCCCTCCTAACCTCCCTTTACCCCCGCACTCAGGCGGGTTCGCCGAGAAGAAAAAGGGAGGAATAATACCCCTCTTTAGCAAAGAGGGGATGGGGAGATTTTCAGATAATTTAAATTCAATTTAGAGACCTTTGTTACCATGCAACCCAAATTGTCATTAATATACAAGAAACTCTACCGTGCCTTCGGTCCCCAGCATTGGTGGCCGGGGGAAACGCCTTTTGAGGTTGCGGTCGGGGCGATTCTGACCCAGAACACCAACTGGGGAAATGTAGAAAAGGCGATCGCCAATTTAAGAAATGAGCGGAAGCTTAACGCGGCCGCCCTCCACGGGCTACCCACGGGGAGACTTGCATCGTTGATAAGGCCGGCTGGATATTTCAACATAAAGGCGAAGAGACTGAAGCATTTTGTGGATTTTCTCGTAAGGGAATACCACGGGAGTATGGCGAAGATGAAAAAAGAAGAGGTTGACGTGATAAGGGAAAAGCTCCTCGACGTGAACGGAATCGGCCCCGAGACCGCCGATTCGATAATCCTCTACGCACTCGAAAAGCCTGTCTTCGTCATCGATGCCTATACAAAACGGGTGCTGTCGCGGCATAATATTTTGGACCATGATTCGTCGTACGACAAATTCCAGCAACTGTTTCATAGGAATCTCGGGAAGGACGTGCAACTCTTCAATGAATATCATGCGCTCATTGTCAGCGTGGCAAAGAAACACTGTAAGACAAAGCCGATCTGCGCCGGCTGTCCTCTTGAAGGGATATAGATAAGCTATGGTCCGGATGATCACCCAGGTACTTGCCGGCCTGATGCTGCTCTTCGGCGCCGCGACGCTGTTTCCGAAGGCCTATTTCGAGTACCGGTTGAGGAGGACCAGGAAAAGCCTTCTCTACTTCAGCCTCGGTCTCCTGGCCCTCTTCTTTTCGATCATGGCCTTCGTCTATGCGTACCTGATACTGAGTAGGGAAATATTGGCCTAACGCCTCACTACCACAAGATGCCTGGTTGTGCCGGTAAAGGGCAGTTCGATGTCAGAGACGGTAATGTTGCGCAAGTCGAGACCCTCCAGTTCTTCCGCGAGTTTCGGTCCCTTGCTTAATATCAGAACACCGTTTGCGGTCAGTATCCGCTCCGCCTTTTCGATAAACTCCCCCACGCTGTAAAGCGCCCTTGTCATTGCCGCATCGACCCTGAGCCCTTCGACGTCCTCTATCCTGCTGTCCAGCACCTCGACGCCTTCGAGCCCCAGTTTGCCGCAGATATGTTTCAGGAAGACCACCTTCTTTTTCGAGGGTTCCAGAAGAAACATCTTCAGCTCCTGCGCGATGATCTTAACAGGGATGCCGGGGAAGCCTGCGCCGCTTCCGATGTCCGCCACCGTTGAAACCTCCTCGGGAAGGACCTTCAAAAAAAGGAGGGAGTCGAGGAAGTGCTTTACGATGATGTCGCGGTCGCTCTTTAAACCGGTGAGGTTATGGACCCTGTTCCACTTTTTCAGTTCCGAGAGATAGGCACTGAAGGCCTTGAACTGCAGATCAGTCCATCTGATCTCCAGCTGGTCAAGCCCTTTTTTGAGAAAATCTTCCGTCTCTTTCATAGACAGTGTCAGTGCCGGAAAAGATATATTATTCTAGCCGCAAGAACTGACCAAAATAGAGTGCGGCGTGATGAAAAACGGCCATACTCGTCCTCCTCAGGCGGATCCGCCGGGGCGGAAGGCTCCGCTATTACAGCTGATCTTTCTCCGCGACCCTTGCGATACTGACGATCCTGTCCTCAGCGGTATTCATAAGCTTCACGCCCTGGGTGTTCCTGCCGTGGATCGATATATTTTCAGCGGTCGTCCTGATAAGCTTGCCGGAACTCGTGATCATCACGACTTCGTCCTCGTCCCGCACCTGGAGGAGTCCGACCACCTTTCCGCCTTTTTCAGTGAGCTTGATCGAGATCACGCCCTTCCCGCCGCGGCCCTGGAGGGGATAATCCCCTATCTTCGTCCTCTTGCCGAAACCGTTTTCAGCAGCCGTGAGCACGGTCGTCCTCTCTTCGGCGACTTCTGCAGCCACAACCTCGTCACCTTTCACCAGGCGTATCCCCCTCACTCCCCTTGCCATACGTCCCATGTCCCTGACGTCCTCTTCATTGAACTTGATTGCAAGGCCGTTGCGCGTGCCGATAATCAGGTCGTCCTGCCCGCTCGTCTTTCGTACCGCGATCAGTTCGTCGCCTTCTTCCAGGGATATCGCGATGACGCCCTTCCCCCTCGGATTGCTGTAGGAGGTAAGCGCGGTCTTCTTGACCGTCCCGTTCTTGGTAAACATTACAAGATACCCTTCCTTGAAATCACGGACAGGCAGCGCTGTTGTTATCCTCTCTCCCTCCGAAAGCTGGAGCAGATTAATCAGCGCCTTGCCCTTCGAGGCACGGCCTGCCTCCGGGATCTGGTAGGTCTTCAGCCAGTAGAGCCTTCCGAGGTTCGAGAAAAAGAGCATATAGTCGTGGGTCGACCCGATGAAGAGCTGCTCGACAAAGTCTTCCTCCTTCGTCTCCATGCCGATGAGGCCCTTGCCCCCGCGCCGCTGGCTCCGGTAAGCACTCAGCGGGTTTCTCTTGATATATCCGGCATGCGAGAGAGTGATCACCATCTCCTCCTCGGTGATGAGGTCTTCGAGCGTGATCTCTTTCATCTCCTCCGCGATCTCGGTCCTCCTCTCGTCCGCATATTTCGTCTTTATCTCGAGGAGCTCGTCTTTGATGATCTTCGTGACCAATGCCTCTGACCCGAGAATCGCCTTCAGCCTCTCGATCTCTTTCAGGGTCTCTTTGTACTCGCTGATTATCTTTTCCCGTTCGAGCCCGGTGAGTCTCTGCAGTCTCATCTCGAGGATCGCCTGTGCCTGGATCTCGGAAAGGGGATAGTTGGACATCAGACCGGCCTTCGCCTCTGCAGGGCCATTCGATGCCCGTATAAGGGCGATAATCGCATCCAGGTGGTCGAGCGCTATCTTGAGCCCTTCCAGGATATGGGCCTTCTCCTCTGCCTTCCTGAGTTCAAACCTCGTCCTCCTGAGAACGACGTCCCGCCTGTGCTGGATGAAGTAATGCAACACCTTCTTCAGCCCGAGCACGTGAGGCTGGCCGCCGACAAGGGCAAGCATGATAATGCCGAAGGTCGTCTCCATCTGGGTATGTTTGTAGAGGTTGTTCAGCACCACCTCGGCCATCTCGCCGCGCTTCAGTTCGAGCACCACCCTTATACCGTCCCTGTCGGATTCGTCCCGTATATCGGAGATCCCCTCGATCTTCTTTTCCCGCACCAGTTCGGCGATCTTTTCGATAAGCCTCGCCTTGTTCACCTGATAGGGCATTTCGGAGATGACGATATGCTGGCCTCCCCGGTGCACATCCTCCACCCTCGCCTTCGCCCGCACCTTGATAAGGCCCCTGCCGGTCGTATACGCGTCCCTGATCCCGCCGGTGCCGTGAATGATCCCGCCGGTCGGAAAATCCGGGCCCTTGACCGCGGTCATGATCTTTTCTATTGGGATTTCCGGGTCGTCCAGAAGCATGATCAGCGCATCGACAACCTCGCCGAGATTGTGAGGGGGAATATTCGTCGCCATTCCGACTGCGATGCCGGCAGCGCCGTTTACGATGAGGTTCGGGATCCTCGAGGGAAGGACCTTCGGCTCTTCGGTCGTCTCGTCGAAATTGGGGATGAAGTCGACCGTCTCTTTGTCTATGTCGGCGAGCATTTCTTCTGCGATCTTTGCCAGCCTGGCTTCGGTATACCGATATGCCGCGGCAGGGTCTCCGTCGATAGACCCGAAATTCCCCTGGCCGTCGACAAGAGGGTATCGCATGTTGAAATCCTGTGCCAGCCGGACCATCGCGTCGTATACCGCCGAGTCCCCGTGGGGATGATACTTCTTGAGCACCTCGCCGACGACGCCGGCGCTCTTCGAATATTTCCTGCCGGGGAGGAGCCCCTCTCTGAACATCGCATAGAGGATCCTTCTCTGGACGGGCTTCATCCCGTCCCGTACCTCCGGCAGTGCCCTGCCGATGATTACGCTCATCGCGTAATCGAGGTAGCTGACCTTCATCTCTTCTTCGATATTGACCGGTAACTTTGCCATATTATGTACTCTTGCCCTCCCTTTTAAACTACATATTTTAACACATTATCGTGTCTTTCGTATTGAAGTTGAAGATACCCGGGATTCCCTGGTCAAGTCTGAGGATGACTATATGAACTGCTTGTTTTTATTTGTCATTCCCGCAGGTTTTAAGCGGGAATCCAGTGAGTGTTAACGGCAGGATGCTGAACAAGTCTGATGATTACGCCTGATGCTATCATGGCCGCGTCAGCCCCGTCAGCATGGTAATGACGGAAAAACAGTTGGCAACACTGTTACATATCCCTACCAGAGTCAGTCATGTCGCTGCAGGGTCGTTAGAGCACCGTCCACTGTTGGGGCAAAAAGAGTCTCTCGTATGTCAGGAGGGCGAAACTGTCGGTCATCCCCGCGATAAAGTCACAGACCATTCGGTTCTTGTTCAGTTTCTTCTCTGCGGGTATGGCCGAAAAAATTTCCTCTACGTGTGCGAGGTAATATTCATACAGGTCTTTCAACATCTTTTTCGCCTTTCTGAATTCGCCCTTGATGATCTGGCTTTCGTACACCCGGTCATACAGGAAATCCCTCAGGAAGCAGGCAGCCTCGGATATCCCGCCGCTCATGTTGATTTCGTTGAGATCGGCCGCGCGCGAGGTATAGATCACATCCTTCACCATCACGTCTATCCTCCTGGCGTGCGTGGCCCCGAGCACATTCACGATCTTTTTCGGGATGTCCTCTTCCCTGATCACCTCCGCCCTGAGCGCATCGTCAAGATCGTGGTTGACATAGGCGATAAGGTCCGAGATGCGCACCACCTGGCCTTCGAGGGTTTCGGAGCGTTCGGACTTCTTCTCCGGCATGATAAGCCCCTTCCCCTTTGAATGGGTGACGATCCCGTTTCTGACCTCATGGGTAAGGTTCAGTCCCCGGCCGTCATGCTCGAGGAAGTCGACAACCCTGAGACTCTGCTTATAATGGTCGAACCCCCCCGGATGGATCTCCCTCAGTATCTCTTCGCCGGCATGTCCGAAGGGCGTGTGCCCGAGGTCATGCCCGAGAGCGACCGCTTCGGTCAAGTCCTCATTCAGCCTGAGCGCTCTTGAGATCGTCCTCGCGATCTGGGAAACTTCGAGGACATGGGTGAGACGCGTCCGGTAGTGGTCTCCCCTCGGCGCGAGGAATACCTGGGTCTTGTGCTTCAACCTCCTGAAGGACTTGGAATGGATGATCCTGTCCCTGTCCCTCTGAAAACAGGTCCTGATCTCACCCTCCTCTTCCCTGAACGCACGGCCCTTACTCTTTCCGCTCAGGCAGGCCTTCGGATCAAGAAACCGGGTCTCCAGCTCTTCGGTCTCCTCTCGGATAGTCATAGAGGTTATTTTACCTTACTCTCCCTTTCTTTTTATAAGAACTTTCGGGGGCGGATTTGTCTGCGGCCCTTTTTCCTGATAGAATTCGCTCATGATAGTTGTCGAACCCTTTAAGGGGAAATCGGTCACGGACCAGAGGGTCGAGATCGTGGAGCGAAAGGGCACCGGCCACCCGGATTTCATCTGCGACTCCGTCATGGAAGCCATCTCGGTTGCCCTCAGCCGCGCATACAAGGAGGCATTCGGGACAATCCTTCACCATAATATCGACAAGGGTCTGCTCGCCGCCGGCCGGGCTGACCATACATTCGGGGGCGGCCGGATGATCAAGCCCATGGAACTAATCATAGGAGACAGGGCGACCTTCTCGGCAATGGGCAGAAGGATCCCCGTGGGCGAGATCGCGGTTGATGCGGCGAAGAGATGGCTAAGGAAGCACCTCAGGTTTATAGACCCTGAAAAACATGTCAAATACCGGCTGGTCCTTGCGCCGGGATCAGAGGAGCTTACGGACATCTTCGCAAGGTCGCAGGCGATAAAGGGCGCAAATGACACATCGGCCTTGATAGGCTATTATCCCCTCTCCTCTACCGAGGAGGCGGTACTAGGTCTTGAGCGGTATCTTAACTCCTTGTCATTCAAGAAAAAATACCCGGAGACCGGAGAAGACATAAAAGTGATGGGGCTGAGGACCGGGAAAGAGGTGGAAGTCACTGTTGCGATGCCGCTTATTTCCCCTTTTATTCATTCCGAGGACGACTATTTTGAGAAAAAAGAGTTATTGCAGAGAGAAATAGAAGAATTTCTCAGGGCAAACAGCGGGTTCGGCCGTATCAGCGTGCATCTGAATGCCCTTGATGAGAGGGGAAGGGGGGGCGGCGGCGTATACCTGTCGCTCCTGGGGACCTCGGCGGAAGATGCGGATTCGGGACAGGTCGGAAGGGGTAACAGGGTAAACGGTTTGATCTCGGTCAATAGGCCCATGGGAACTGAGGCGGCCGCCGGTAAGAACCCGGTAAGCCATGTGGGCAAGATCTACAATATCCTTGCGCACAAGACTGCCGAAAAGATCTACAAGAACGTTGAGGGTATCAGGGAAGTGTATGTGCTTCTGCTGAGCAGGATAGGAACGCCGGTCGACGCCCCTCCAATGGCTTCGGTTCAGGTGCTCCTCGAAAAAGGATGCAGGCTCGCGGACGTATCGGGAGCTTCAGCTATGATTGTGGAACGGGAACTCGCTGACATCTCCAGTTTCTGCGACAGGCTCGCCAAAGGGACTTATCCGGTCTGCTGAAGGCCGGATCACCGGCCACGCTATTTCCTCCTCAGAACTTGGGAAAGGACATAAAGGCCGTCATTGTCCCGAACGCTTTCGGGACACCTCCTCTTAAGATATTAACAGCCTCGAAATAGTATGCACATAATTATCATAAAATCCCTCCTAACCTCCCTTTGCTAAAGGGAGGGATTACCCCTCTTTTCCGCCTCGGCGGATCAGCCGGGGCTGAGGCAAAGAGGCCTGCCTGCCGGTAGGCAGGGGCGGCGCCTTACCCCCTGTTTCCGCACTCAGGCGGATTCGCCGAGGAGAAAAGATAAGAGGGGGTAAAGGGGAGTTATGATTCCCAAAAGGGGAAGGGGGATTTTCCGATAATGTAAATTCCCTTAATAAGATGCACTCCCCCAGCACAGGTGGCAAGGAGCGAAAGAAATATGATAACGTAAATAATCGGAAGTTGCAGTTTTATGAAGTTTCATCAATACAGAACCCGTAAGAATATATCGTATTTTCCCCTCCCTTCTGACGTTGTTGCCGGTTGCAGGAGGAAAAGACTGGATCATTCGGCCTGCGGGTATGTGAAAGCCCAATGAAGAAAAAGATCGTCATAGGACTAAGCCTTTTCTCTCTGATTTTTTTTATGGGGGGAATATACATCATCTTCACCGTCGAGAGGGCGACGTCGAAACTCGACAGGCTTATCACGCTCCACCAGGTCGAAATCTTGCGCGAGCACCTGCTGATAAGCATCAAGAGGGTACAGCAGGATATCGACCTCAAAGATACCCGCTATGCAAGAGGAATGGACACCATCATGTCGGACGTGATGAGCATGAGCAAGACGGCGGATACCTGCTTCGACTGTCATCACGCTGAAGGAGTCAGGGAAAAGCTCGTCGACCTCAACAGCCATGTGGAAGAATATAGGAAGGCCGTAAGCAGGGTACTGACTATGAGGGCGAAGGCCGCGAGACAGGTGGCGGAAGAAGATGCGGCCTTCAGAATAGGTGAGGAGCTCACGGCTAAAGTGAACACGATCATCGCAATCGCAAGCAGCAATGTCGAGAAGAAAACCCAGTCGGCGATGAAGGAGATCTCAGACACCAAGATCATTCTCTTTGCCTTAATTGGCATCGGACCCCTCCTGGCAACAGGCCTCACGTTCGTTTTTATCAAGGGCTTCACCAGACCGGTAGACGTCCTTCTGCGCGCGATACGCAAATTGAAATCAGGAGATCTGGATTCCCGGATAGAAGGCCTGAAAGACGAGTTCGGAGAAGTGGCCGCCTCATTCAACGACATGACCTCATCTTTGAAAGAGCAGATGTACAAAATCGAAGAGAGCGAGATGCGGTACCGTATGCTTTTTGAAAGCGCCAAAGACGCCATTTTTATTATAGCGGCCGGGGGACAAGAGCCGGGAAAGATCGTTGCGGCAAACCGGGCCGCTGCGGAAATGCACGGATATACCGTCGAGGAGCTCAAGACCCTGAACATCGCCGACCTCGACGCACCCGGGGAGAGTGAGCACATCCCCGAGAGGATCGGACGGATACTCCGGGGCGAATGGATAAAAGCCGACATCACCCACAGGAGAAGGGACGGGGCGGTGTTTCCGGTGGAGATCAGCGCAGGCCTGATCGAGCTGGGATCACAGAAATATATCCTGGCCTATGACAGGGACATAAGCGAGCGCAAGAATGCGGAAGAGGCATTGCAGAGGTCGGAGCAGCTGCGAATGGTAGGAGAGCTGGCAGCAGGGCTTGCACATGAAATAAAGAATCCTCTGGCCGGAGTAAAGGTGTCGATCGACGTGATGCTCCAGGAACTGCCCCTTTCGCATGACGACAGGCAGGTCTTTCTCGGGGCCAGAGAAGAGCTCAAGATGATCGAACTGCTGATTAAGTCCCTCCTTAATTTCGCCAAGCCGCCCAAGCCCCAATTTGCCGCTGTCAGAGTAAATAATCTCCTGAATACAATCATGGCGCTTTCCCTGAAAAATCCGTCGTTCTCCGCCATTCAGGTGACCAGGGACTACGAGGAAGATCTTCCGGAAATCATGGCCGACTCCATGCAACTGCAGCAGGTGTTCATGAATCTTCTTATCAATGCCGGCGAATCGATGACGGCCGGAGGGACGCTGACGGTAAAGACCTCTTCCGATAAAAGCAAAGGCCTCATCGAAGTGATAATATCGGATACCGGCAAGGGTATCGATGACAGTGCGCTACAGAAAATATTCGAGCCTTTTTTTACGACAAAGCCGAAGGGTACGGGGTTGGGGCTTGCGATCTCCAAGCGACTTATCGATCAGCACGGGGGCGCTATCTGCGCATCAGGTAATCCCGGCGGGGGGGCTTCCTTTATCGTCACGTTTCCCGTCGGGAAGTCCGGGGAGGCGCATTGACCGGGACAAACAGCGGGAAAGTGTTCCTCGTTGACGACGACGATGTCATCGTATCGATGCTCAGCAGAACTTTAAAAAAAGACGGGTACGATGTCGATTCTGAAAGCAGAAAGTTCAGCGGCCTCGTCGACAGGATCAGGTCTTGGGGCCCCGATATCGTGCTGCTCGACATCAAGCTCGGAGAGTTAAGCGGCCTCGATGTCCTTGAGGAGATAAAAAGCAGAAAGGTGAACACGCAGGTCGTAATGCTGACATCCGACAACAACGTCGAAACAGGGGTCAGATGCATGAAACTCGGGGCCTCCGATTATCTGACGAAACCTTTTAATATCGATGAGGTGAAGATCGTCATAAGTAATATCATCGAAAAAGGGAGGCTCAGGAACGAGGTCGACTATCTGAGGGGCGTGTATTCCGAGTTCTTCCGCACTGAGATCATAGGGGAATCGACCGCCATAAAGGCACTCCGGGAGAACGCGGCAAAGATAGCCTCGGCAAAGGTCCCGACCATCTTAATCACCGGCGAGAGCGGCACGGGCAAGGAATTGGTTGCCCGATATATCCATAAGGGGATGCATAACGACTCAGGGTCAGGATGCGTGCCCTTTATCGCGATCAACTGTACGGCGCTGCCTGAAAGCCTCCTCGAAAGTGAGTTCTTCGGTTATGAAAAAGGGGCCTTCACCGACGCGAAAACGGACAAAAAGGGGATCTTTGAGCTGGCCCACACCGGTACGATCCTCCTCGACGAAATCGGCGATATGAAACCCAGCCTCCAGAGCAAACTGCTGAGGGTACTTGAGGAAAGGTCGGTACGCCGCATCGGCGGGCATGAGGAGATCACTATCGAGGTAACGGTCATCGCAACCACAAACAGGGACCTCTCTGAAGCCGTTGAAACAGGGGACTTCAGGAAAGACCTCTTCTATCGGCTGAATGTCTTTTCTCTCCATATGCCGCCCCTCAGGGACCGGGCAGATGACAGCCTGATAATGTCCGAATATTTTCTCGGTTATTTTGCAGAAAAATACAAAACAAGGAAGGTAAAAGGGTTTTCACCGCAGGCGGAAAAGGTTATCCGTGGATACGGTTGGCCGGGGAATGTCCGCGAACTCAAGAACGTGATCGAAAGAATCGTGGTCCTCGAAAATGCCGAGATAATCACTCCCGAGCATCTGCCGAAGGAGATGAGCGGTTGGTCCGTTGATCAGGGACTTCCTGCAGCCAACAGGTTCCTCCTCCCTGACGGCGGGGTATCCCTTGACGATATAGAAAAGGACCTGATCATACAGGCGCTGGAAAAAACGAACCACAACAAGACCCATGCGGCAAAACTTCTCAGGGTAAGTTACGACTCCCTGAGGTACCAAATAAAGAAGTTCGGGCTGGAGTAACTGTCGGCGCGGGTCGTTTCAGAGATTAAACCCGGCGGGTTATTCTTCGCTTCAAAGCATCAGGGAATCCACGAAAGAGAAGTAATCGGACGGCGGGTCTACCAGCTGCATGCCGACAGCATACTTCATGCCGTCCTCCGCTGAAGGAAACTGAGGAGGGATGCAGGACGAATCAGAGGTCCGGACCACCCTGCCTTTCAGAGGTATCTCACGGTTGTCCCGAACATGAAGAAGAATGTCGACTGTGGCCCCGCATTTAAAGACGGCATCGGTCATGACCAGCATGCCGGAATCCGAGAGGTTATAGATCATGCCTTTATGTTTTTCGTCTATGCTGGCCTGCACCGATTTAAAGACCCTCATGCCCCGCAGCGCAGCCTTGAGCTTGTCGATATCGAACGGCTTTTCGAAAAATTCAAAGGCCCCCCTCTTGAGGGCTTCCTGCCTGATATCTTCGTCCGCACTGGACGTAATCATCACCACCCGGCTGTGGGGCGATTTGCCGCTAATATAGTCAAGTACGTCGAGTCCGTCTATGTCTGGAAGTTTTTTGTCGAGGATGACAATATGATAGAATTTCTCCTGGATCTGCTTCATTGCTTCGTTACCGGTGCCCACAGCCTTAACGTGCTGGAACTCTTTTGAAAAAAAACGCATCATGACCGACCTTAGCAGTTCATTATCGTCGACAAACAAGACATTTTCCGGACGCATTCCCTTTTATCCCTCTCATGATGCTGTTTGCTATAGATTAATTTTTTTTGTGAAAAAAGCAATATCTATGCCTGCAAATAATAAAAACCCCAATCAGCAGCTAACCTATTGTTTTTCTTGATTCTGTTATAGGATTTATCCGACTTCCATTGCCGCTGTAATACAAAAATTGTATAGTGAAGTTAGTAAAATGACGCAGTCGCAGAGGCATTTCAACAGTCACTGACTGAGAAATATATTTTTTGTATTATTTCTAACTATCGATACCCTTGACACCACAAAAGCCAAATTTGTATAGTAAACATTATGAAATTTTTGGCGATGTTAAGCGCTTTTTGTCTTCTATTTATAGGCATGCTGACTGCTTCCTGTTCCAGACAGACTGCCCAGTCGCTCGTAGGCACGTGGCAGGAGGTCAACGGGACGGAGTCCATAGAGTTCCTCAGGGACGGCTCTTTCCGGGGCAAAATGATTTGGGATATGACCAAACAACCGGTTGAAGTCGTGGGAACCTATTCAAGAAAGGGAGACCTTGTAGACCTCAAGGTGGACAAACCAGCGCAATTGACTCCCATGACATGGAAAGTGACAATATCCGGCCCTGAAATGACTATCGCCTTTCAGCAGGGAGGCGCCTTGAAACTCGACGGCAGTTCGCTGAGATACCGCCGAATCTCGTAAGACGATTTTCAAGACCGCCCTTTTGGTCTTTATGTCTATTAATTTCTTTTCCGCCCTTATCGCAAAAAGACGACTGCCGGCACAGCTACGGGTTAATAATATGACCGAACGCGTCCGTCTGCGCTTCTTCATCTCCCTTGTACTGGTCGTCGCGACCTTCCTTATCTTCGCGAAGGTGGGAGGTCATGATTTTATCTCCTATGACGACAACCTCTATGTTACCGACAACCAGATGGTGCAGGGCGGACTGTCCTGGAGCGGCTTTGTATGGGCCTTTACGACCGTACACTCCGCCAACTGGCATCCCATTACCTGGCTGTCCCACATGCTCGATATGCAACTTTTCGGCCTTCGGCCGGGTGCTCACCATCTGGTAAATGTGCTTTTTCATTCGCTCAATACGGTCCTTCTCTTTCTGATACTGGCACGTATCACCGGAGCAATATGGCGAAGCGCCTTTGTCGCGGCCCTGTTCGCGGTTCATCCGCTGCATGTGGAATCTGTTGCGTGGGTATCCGAGCGCAAAGATGTCCTGAGCACCTTCTTCGGTTTTTTGACCATCTGGGTGTACGTTCGCTATACAGAGCGACCGGGCATGACGCGTTACCTGTGGGTGGTTCTCTTGCTTGTTCTCGGCCTCCTAAGTAAGCCGATGCTCGTGACCATGCCTTTTCTTCTCATCCTTCTGGATTACTGGCCGCTCGGGCGAATGCAAGGCGGGGGTCAGTCCGTCACCGAATCGAATCCGGTCCGGCCAAAGGCGACCTTGTCGCAATTGCTTGTGGAGAAGATCCCGCTTCTTGTAATCTGTACTGCATCAGGCATAGTGACCCTGATCGCTCAGAAGAAGGGTGAAGCGATGGCGGACCTTTCCCTGGGCTTAGGGCTTCGCATTGCTAATGCGGCAGTCGGCTATGCACGATACCTCGGAAAGACCTTTTGGCCGGTGGGGCTGTCAATTTTTTATCCGCACCCCGGGGCAGGGATACCGGTGTGGCAGGTGGCCGGGGCCTCTTTCCTTCTTCTTACGGTCACTGGTTTGGTCCTGATGAGGCTGAGGCAGTCCCCCTGGCTTGCAGTGGGATGGTTTTGGTTTATGGTAGCGCTCGTTCCGGTGATAGGAATTGTTCAGGTGGGGGCGCAGTCGATCGCCGATCGTTACACCTATATTCCACTCGTCGGGATCTTTATAATGATAGCCTGGGAGGTCCCTGAACTGCTAAAGCGCTGGCGCATCGGTGCCCGGGCGCTCGGGATCGCATCAGCACTGGTGCTCCTTCTTCTGTCGTCTCTGACGTGGAGGCAACTCGACTTCTGGAAGAACCACGAAACCCTTTTCCGCCATGCGATCAGTGTAACAAAGGACAATTGCGTCGCCCTTAGCAGCCTTGCCGATTATCTCGCCAGGAAGGGTAATGTCGACGAAGCTTACAGCGACCTCAATGAGTCGTTGCGGCTCTGCCCGAAAGACGAAGAGGCCTGGTACAACCTGGGCGTCTTACAACGGAACAGGGGAGAGATGGCAGAGGCGGAAAACTCCCTGCGCGAGGCGTTGCGGCTTAAGCCCCGATATACCAAGGCCTGGTCCAATCTTGGCTCGGTATATATGGCACAGGGCCGAATGGCCGAGGCGATCGAAGCCCTTCTCGAAGCTGCGCGCGTCTCACCCGATGACGCTTCCGTCTGGTTCAACCTCGGCTTCTTATATGGAAAGAATGGGCAACCTGAAGAAGCGGTGGAAGCCTATTGCGAATCAGTACTGCTAAAGCCGGCCTACTGGGCGGCATGGAACAATCTTGGCATTACATATAAAAACTTAGGCCGGATATCCGAAGCCGCGGCAGCATTCGGACAGGCGGCGCAAATCCGGCCTGACGATCCAATGGCGTGGTACAACCTTGGGATCCTTTATGCAAACACCGGGGACTTCACTAAGGCAATCGGGGCTTTTCGCAATGCCGTAAGGGTAAGGCCGGACCATGCGGCTTCCTGGTACGAAATGGGCATGGCCTACTCTTCGATGGGAAGACAACAGGAAGCAGGCGAAGTGGTCCGTACACTGCAGTCTCTCGACCCCGGGCTTGCCGAGAAACTCAGTAGCCGCATAGGCCAGAGCAGGTAACATCCTTCAGGCCCCGTCCGGAACGTTATGTCTGCGTTTACGTGAATCACAATGATATCTGCCGAATTTATGTACTTTTTCAGTATATTTGCCTTCTCCTTTATCAACGATAGGGTTTACTTTAGAATATCCAGTTCCTTCGGGTGCTGTTGATAGTATTGCCTGATGTAATCCCATAATTGGCTCTCGTCTTTTCGCCACTGCGGGGAGTATTCAATCTGCATCCACCATCCGACCTGCCGATAAACGGCATTCAGATACTCCGTGTATTCTTTCTCTTCCCGGTTCCATTCCTGAGTCAACCATTGCGGCAATTTGCCGCCGTAAAAGGAAAGGACTTCCACTTTGAGCGCTTCCTTGTCCTTCTCCCATTTTTTTACGTTGGCTTCCATACTCCCCTTCGCAGCCTCGAGGTTCTGCATGTTTTTCAGGACATAATTGGGAGAGGTCCGCCGGTTTTCCGTATTATACTTCGTTCTTTCATAATTGGCCCGGTATGCGGTGTAGTTTTTTGCGAGCGCGGCATACTCGTTTCGCAGATCGGTATTGATCCGCCTTAATGCATCCAGATACCCCTTCTGCTTCTCCTCACTCATGTGGTCCAGGACGGCCCCGTATCCATTCTGTTTCGTGCCGGCAGGCTGCTCCTGACTGGTGCTGCTTCCTGATCCGGACAGCTGACTGGGCGCGTTTCCCACGCCGTCCGTATCCGCGGCGTCCGAATTACTTATCAGGAAGAGCCCCCCCAAAAAAAACACACCAAGTGCGAGATACTTGCTCAGCCTTGCCACCTTTGTCCTCCTGTCGCCATTAATTTTGTATGAGCCTTTCTGATCGCTTCTGAAACCGATATCAGTCGCAGTCCTCTCCCTACAATACTTAAGCCAGTTGCCGGCAGTACGCCGCTATAACTTGTTACCTCAGCTCCTGCTTCCGTTTTACTGCGGCATCGAGGGCAAGGCGCGCCTCGGCCAACCCGGGATTAATACGTAGCGCCTCGGCGAAATGCCCAATGCCTTCGTCCAGTTTCCCCTGGCGCGCCAGCGCAATCCCCAGGTTATAGTGCGCTTCGGCAAAGTTCGGGCGTATGCGGAGCGCCTCGCTGAAATGCATGATGCCTTTTTCAAGGTCCCCCTGTGTTGCAAGGACAAGGCCCATACTGAAGTGAGTCTCCGCATTGTCGGCATTCACACGAAGTGCCTCGGTGTACTGATAAAGGGCGTCATGAAGCCTTCCCTGCTCCGCCAAGGCATTTCCCATATTGATATGCGCGCCTTCATGGTCAGGATCCACCTTCAATACCTCCCAATATTGATCGATCGCCTCTGCAACCTTGCCCTGTTGCATGAGTGTAAAACCCATATTGAAATGCGCCTCCGCATCCCGTGGTCGTATGCGTAAGGCCTCGGTATATTGGGAGATCGCTTCATCGGGTCTGCCTCTCCTGGCCAGGGCATAGCCAAGACGAACATGGGCAATATCATTGTCGGGGACCGATTCGATAGCATGGCTGAAGAGAGTGATGCTGTTTCGCCAGTAGCCCAACTGCTGCCACGTTATAGCCGCACATGCCAAAAGTGTGAGGACTCCCAGAGTGGACAGCACCAAGCGCCGATGTCGGTCCTGTCCCATAATAATAGGCGCACCCCATGCGATCATGATGAAGAGACCTATGAGTGGAACATACGTATAGCGGTCGGCCATGGACTGTCTGCCCACCTGTACCAGCCCGATAACAGGTACGAGCGTTCCGAGGTACCAAAGCCAACCCATCAGCAGATAAGGATGTTTTCGTGCAAGACGGACCGTCGCAAACGACAGCACCGCCAGCACCAGGCCGGCAGATACCCCCTTCATAATTGATTCTGTGGAGGGTAGGGGGTAGATGACGGCAAGATGCAGCGGCCAGAACATCTTCCCCATATAGCCGACGTAGGCTGCCAGGGCGTTGATAATCCGTGAAAAAAACGGCACCGTATCCAGAGAAGAGACAGCGCCGCCTTTGTACTGGACATAAATGGTTACAAGGCTGGAGGCGAATGAAAAGGCGATAAAAGGGATTTTTTCTATGATTAAAGGAGTGAAGACATTTTTTTGTCCTGACAAAAGTGAAGAGCCTTCCCGGATGGACGAAAACCTGCCGAGCGGCCAATAGTCCAGAAGGAACAGCGTAAAAGGCAGCGTAACCAGCATCGGCTTGGACATAAGCCCAAGAACAAAGGCAGAAAGGGTCAACAGGTATCTCAATCTTCCCGGCTTTTCAACATATCGGACATAAAGTGTTAAGGTAAGCATCCAGAACAGCGTGCTTAAGACGTCCTTGCGCTCCGCCACCCATGCCACCGACTCCACATGAAGAGGATGCAGCGCAAACAGTGCCGCGACAAAGGAACTCTGCCAGTATGTACCGGTCAGCCCGTTGAGGAGAAGAAAAAGCAGGATAGCGTTGGCCGCATGGAAGACCACATTCGTCAGATGATGTCCCCTAGGATTCAACCCGTAAAGCGATACATCGAGCATATGCGATACCCACGTCAGAGGATGCCAGTTACCCGCATGCCCCGTGGTGAACGCCCACTTGAGACCTTCGGGAGTCAATCCTGACGCTACGGCCGGGTTTTCGGTGATGTACCTTCCGTCATCGTAGTCGACGAAGTCATGGCCGCCCACCTGCCAGAAAATCGCAAGGGTGACCGCGAGCAGAAAGAGGCTCATTGATGCTCTTCGTATCAAGTCGGTATCTTCGGTAAAGGCCTTCATTGTCGCACTCAGGCACTTACGCACGGCAGGAAGCCGTGCGTAAGAGTCCATCCATATCTTTTATCTGCAGAGGGCCTTGAAAAGTTGACTCATGACGGGGTCGAGCTCCATCGCCCGCCAGTCTCCGAGTTCGTGAGATACCTGGGGAGGTTTGTTCCGCGACTCGATAATCACTTCACGCTCCCGGACGATCTTGTTCGCGCAGTCGACTTCCTCAAGGGAACTTGCGGCAGAACCGTCACTTCCAATCTCCCTGGTCCGGACCTCTTTCACGTCCTTCCCCAGGGGGATAACGCTCGCCGCATCGTAGAAACAACGTGCCCCCTTATCGGTCGAGGTCACGTATTTCCACTGATCATCGACCGCCGACGCCCTGCAGGGGAGGAACAGGACCGCCCCTGCAAGGATGCCCAGCAGCAAACTTTTCGCGGTCTTCATCATTTCACCAGCGTGTACACCTGGACGCGGCTGTTTTCCCTGTCTGCCACGAAGAAGACCCCGTTTTCATTGATGGAAAGCTCAGCCGGATACCGGACAAGACCTTCTTTCCATCCGAAGACGATCGGGCGGCCCCTGAAAGAGCCGTCCGGTCCTAGGACCACCACGCCGCCGCCGTTCTGGTCGGCAAGGTACAATTGTCCCGTGTTGTCCACGGTCATGTTTGCGGGGAAATTCATGTCCTGCTCCATATCCTTCGTCACCGCAGAGAATCCCTTCGAGCCGTCTCCATGCGCCTCATATACCCTTGCGTCTGCGCCGTCGAGAAGATAAATGTCCCCCTTCTGGTCCACTGCAAGGTCCGTGATGAATCCGTACTTCTCCGGGAACGCCACCTGCCTCACGTACTTTCCCGAGGGATCAAGGACAAGGACGCGCCCGGAAAATACATCGAGGATATAGATATTGTCCGCGCCATCGATCTTGAAGCTCTTGGTGATAAACTCAGAAGGAGACGGCACGCCGGCAGGATCGATATACCCCTTGAAGGCGCCCTCAGGGGAAAGCCGGGCGATCCGGTGCAGTTTTCCGTCCAGGGCGAAAATATCGCCCTTGGAATTCATCTGCACCTTCACAGGGTCCGTCGCCTCCGCAACCTTGATCTCCTGCCCGCCCTTTACCGTCGAGCCGTCGACCGTGTATTTCAGCAGCCGGCCGTTTCCAGTATCGGCAACGACAAGGACATTCCCCCTGCAGGCGACACCTTCGGGGAGCTTCAACCCGTTCCCCTTGACGTCGCTATAGACCGAGGAACTGAAAATCATCTGCACCGCGGCGCCGAATGAGGCGGTCGCAAGCGAAAGCACGAAAACTACAACAACGATTTTTGCAGACGTTCTTGTCATTGCATCACCTCCCTACCTGTTTGTGGCACTGGGTGCACATTTCATCCATCGGCGTAAACCAGATGAAATGCTTGTTCTCGGTGCCGTGAGCCCGGTGGCAGCTTTCGCATGTTACGGCCACGTTCCTGTTCCTCGGATCCATGACTTTTTCACCGAGCGGGTGTCCGGTGTGGTTCCTCCAGTCGTGGCAGGTATTGCAGACGCCGATAATCGTCGGCTGGGCGAAGAGGAAATCCGCGTCCGACGCATGCGGGTTATGGCATATCGTACAGTTGCCTTCCTGTATCGGCGGGTGTTTGGTCTGAGAGCGTTCCTGCCTCTGTATCGTATCGTTATGACACGTGTTGCAGAGCGGTATCATCGGCGCTCTCAGAAGTTTAGCCTGTGTCGATGCGTGCGGATTATGACAGTTCAGGCATCCTTTCTTGCCCAGCACCGGCCAGTGGATCTTGTTCTTGCCCAACATCTCATTGACAGCATTGCTGTGACATCCCCGGCATAACTCGTATCCGGGTTTCTTCGTTGCAAAGGGCGTCGACGACGAAGGGTCCATATGGCACTGGTTGCACATCCTGTTGGCAACCGGCTGATGCACGTTGTCGAAGAGGATCCCGCCCCTGTTGGACCCGTGAGGGTTATGGCAGGTCGTGCAGCGGGCTTTTGCAACAGGATAATTCATGTGCTGCTTCGCAAACGACGGCGCGTCCGTTTTGTGGCACCCGAGACAAAGAGAAGGCACGGCATCCACAAGAAGGAACGCCGACTTTTCGGACGCATGGGGGTTATGACAGGTGAGGCATCCCTTCTCAACAGGTGCATGCCTGAACTTCACCTTTCCGACCGCCTCTCCCATATCTTTGTGGCAGCCGAAACAGAGCTCGTTACCCGCCTTCAGCAGATTGAACTTGTTCTTCGCGGAGTGCGGGTCGTGGCACTTAACGCAACCGCCCTCGACCACTACCTTGTGTGCGCTGACCGCATTTTTGGGGACCATCTCGCCGTGACATCCGGCGCAGACCTTGCTCACCTGTTCCGCAAGCATTTTTGCGTGCGAAGACGCATGGGGGCTGTGGCAGCCGGTACAGTCCCCGTTCTTCACGGGTGTATGCACAAAGGGGTCCTTCAGCTTGTCCTGGAAGTCCACGTGACAGTTCAGACAGATCTTCCCCTTTGCGCCCATTTTCAGTTTGAACCTGTTGTCCTCGGCATGGGCCGGGGCGGCGAGACAGACAAGCCAGACCACGGACAAGACGAGCGCATATCTATATCGACGGTACAATTTCATACCTTCTCCTTTCATCGCTTTTCCACCACATGGCATTCTTCACATGACCTCCCGGCAAAGGGAGGATGGACATTTTCCTTGAACAGTTTCGGGTCCTTCGACGCGTGGGGCGTATGGCAGCTCACACAATTCATCACCGCCGGATCGATCCCGATATGCGCCTTTCCGAAGGAGGCCCCCTTCAGGTCGTGACAGTCGCCGCAAAGTTGCAGGAGCGGCTGGGCAACAAGCCTCGGCTGTGACGAACTATGTGGTTTATGACACCGCAGGCAGTCGCTCGCTGCTGGAGGATGGGCCTTCTCCTTCTCCATCTTTGCCTTCAGGTCCTTGTGACAGGTCAGACAGAGATCAGGACCCTCGGCAACCCTCAGCTTGCTCAATTTCGACCGGTGAGGATTATGGCACTTTGTGCATTGGCCGTTCACAACGGGCGAGTGTTTGCTCACCCCTCCCTTTATCGTTTCACCAAGCTCGCTATGGCAGGAGAAACAGAGTTTGTCCTGCCTCTCCATGGTCATGCCTACGTTGGGGCTTCCATGCGGGCTGTGACAGGTCAGGCACATCCCCTCTTTAAAAGGCACATGAGTAGACCCGCCGCTGGTGCCTGCCTCTTTCATGAGGACCTTGTGGCATTGCGCACACAGCTTCGAGCCGGTCTCTTTCAGGAGCTTACTTTCATTTGTACTATGCCCGTCGTGACAGGAGTTGCAGAGACCGTCTGTGACCGGCTTGTGGGTATACACCTGAAGGAACCTCGCCTCGGCATCGACGTGGCAGGAGTAGCAGACCTTGTCCATCCTGTTCTTCAGCATGAGGCCGTAGTCGGAGCCGTGAGGATTGTGGCATGACGTGCACATCTGCTGCTTAAACGGCATATGCACGTCCTTCGCATTCTCGCTCTCTTTCACCTTGGCGTGACAGGTAAAGCAGAGTTCACCGCCTTTTGCCACGAGGAGTTTTTCGTTCTTTGCCGCATGGGGCATATGGCAGGAAAGACATCCTTTCCCGCTGATCACCGCACCGTGCGGGGTCGCGACCTTCGCCTCTTTATCTGCATGGCAGGAGAAACAGAGTTTGTTCCCTTCCCGGGCGAGCAGCTTCGGGTTTTCCGAGGCGTGAGGGTCATGACAGGAACCGCACATTCCGCCCTGAAAAGGCGGATGTTCAAAGGTCCCCCCGGCCTTCAGTGCCGCAATGTCGTGGCACGTAACACATAAATCGCTCCCGCTCTTCGTTGTCTCGAAAGGCTTCTGCGAAGTGGGAGGGTTATGGCACATGTCGCAGCCCGACGATGCGACAGGGTTGTGAGTACTCGTCTTGAGAAGCTTCGGCTGAGACGATGAATGCGGGTTATGGCAGATCGTGCAGGGTTTGGTCTCGACGGGGTAGTTCTCGTGGGCCTTCTTGAAGGAGTCCTTCCCCTTGTCGTGACACGAAAGGCATAGGGGGGTCTCCGCCTGCTTGAGGAGTCCTTTCTGGTCGGAGCTGTGGGCAAGATGACAGGTCCTGCAGCCGGTTGTCTCGAGGACCTTGTGCACCACCTTCTTCTGGTAGTCTTCCTTCTTGTGGCATAAATAGCAGACGTCGTTGCCCTCGGCCTTCAGCAGATGGCTCGATTGTGAGGCATGCGGGTCGTGGCAGAGGATGCATTTTCCGACTTTCACCGCGGTATGCACATGGGACTTGTCCATCCCGATCTTCTCTTTGCTGTGGCAGGGATAACAGACCTCGTTTCCGGTATTCTTGAGGATCAGCTTCGGGACCCTTCCGTGTCTGAGATGACACGCCTCGCAATTTTTTTCCTTTACCACAGCATGCACATCTTTCATCCCCATATACTTATCAGCAAATTTTGTATGACAATCGAGACAGCCCTTGCTCGCAAACTTCTTCTGCGCAAGGGCAGTATCGTTTGCGGAATAAAGAATGAGCCCGCAAAGGAAGGCGAACATCCCCACCAGCGCGGTCCTCTTGGTGATACGCATTATGCCCATTTCATCTCCTCGCTTATTTGGAATCCGAGAGGTAAATCTTTATCTCAGAAGACGCCCTGAGTTTTGCAGCCCAATCTGCAGTTACCTTGTTGATCTTCTCATTGTAGAGTTTCTTCGCAATCGCGTCCTTGACCTCCTCGTAAGGCTGTTTCTTCGAGGGGATTATGTCGCGTATGGAAACGACATAATACTGGCCCGTAGCCGAGTACATTCCATACGAGCCGGCCTTGGCGCCCGAGACGACCTTTTGCAGGTCCTCAGGCAGGTTTGTAACAAAGAGCGTTGCGCCGTCGAATCTCAGTGGGTCATCGGTCCCAGTCACCTGACCTTCTGCATTGTCCTTCACCCACAAAAAGTCATCTCCCTTCTGGAGTTTTTCGAGCGCAGATTCAGCATCCGGTCTCTTGGCAAAGACAAGACTGCTCAGCTGCACCATTTCCGGATATGTGTAGTCCTTGATGTGATCATCGTAGTAGGCCTTCACTTCATCTTCTTTGAGTTTGCTGTCAGGCTCCACGACCTTCCTCACGAACATGCCGAATATCACGCCGTTCTCATACTCCTTCACCTTGTCCTTGTACTCCTGTGTCTTATCGATGCCCTGCTTCATCGCCTCCGATAAGAGGATTTTCCTGGCGACCACCGATTCGTAGACCTCGATCATTCTTTGTTTCGTTATCCTCTTGGCAGACTTGGCGTCTACGCCGTGGTAATACTTCCGCTGGACCTCCTCGGTCAGTTCTCCGACAGTCAGGGGCTTGTCTCCCTTTATCCGGGCGATGACCCTCTTGTCCGTCAGCCAGCTTTCAAAGGATTTACCTGGAGTGGCATAATCTATGGAATCAAAGATCTTCTTGTCCAGCTTCACATACTTCTTGGCCAGTGCCCTGTTGTACTTGGTCAGCGCCGCCCACTGCTTTTCGGAGAGGGCCGTTTTCTGCGCCTCCTCCTTTGCCTTCGGGTCATCCGGGAACCGGATCTCATCCAGTTTCACCAGGGCAAACCGGGCGCCGTTTTTTCCATCGGCAATCTTCACGATGCCGCTCACGTCTCCAGCCTTCATCCCGGCAATGACCTGCGCAATCTGGGGCGAAAGGTCTTTGGCCTTCATATGCTCCTCTTCCTTCTTCTTCGCCTCATTCCCGGCCACGGCTTTGTCCACGAGTTCTTCAAAAGACTTGCCCGCCTTTATCCCGTCGCGGGTCTTTTTGGCGGCATCTTCCTTGTCGAACACGACCAGTTTGATCTTGTACTCCTTGACCGATTCCTTGTATATCCTTTCCGCTTCGGCCTCGTCCGCCTTGATGTCCGCAATCTGCCGTTTCTGCAGCATCTCACGCATGGTGGACTTGGAGAAGTCGTCTATAGCCGCTTTCACCTCCGGAAGTTCGTCCAGCCCGATATTTCTCCCCTCCTGCACGATCAGCTTCGCGTTTATCAGCTGGCCGAGCATATGAGAAAAATCTATGACGGCCGACTTCTCTTCCTCTTTCAAGCCCTCGTGACGGGCCCCGACCACCTTCTTAAGGTCTTCAAGCATAATCGGGTCCCCGTTCACCAGCGCGACCGGAAACGCGGAGAAGCGGTCCGAAAAGAAAGGGACGCGCAAGGTGATATACTCCTTGTCAGCGTCTGACTTTTTTTCTGCCCCGGCCGCTGATGGCGTCTCTCCGGCTGCAGCTGCCACAGACGCAGAAAACAGAAATAAAACCACTACCAAAAAGGCCTTCTTCATGACCATAATCACCTCTTATGTAGAAATTCTATTCAGACATCATCTGCCCGACGGTAAGACCGACCATTTCAGATGCCATAGCATTTGCAGTATTTAATCTTCCCAGGTCAAAGAACAAGACGCCGTCATCGCCCTCATTCTGACTTTCCGATGCCCAGACCAGTTGCTTGCTCTTTCTGTCTATGACCTGCGCCGAGAAATCCACCTTCGGTTTACCGCCATATCCGATATAATCCTGGTAATCGAAGACCGTCCCGAAGACGATCAGGTCCACCTCCGGGTAATCGCTCAGGAGGTCCACATCCGCAAGGGAAACGCCGCCGGACATGATAATCCTCTTGCTAAGCATCTCTTCTCTTATCACGCCGGGCTCGACGACACTGACGTTCCCAAGTTTGCTCAATTGTCCTACAAACTCGAGCGCCACGATCTCCCCGGCGTTCTTCCTCGCGCTCAGATTCTGGAAAGGCAGGACCGCCACCCGGTATCTCTTGTCCGGCCGTATGACAAGGGAGCGGTACTCTACCCGCGGCCGGAAACTGCTTCTCCCCCCAACTTGGACTCTCTGATAACGATAGCCGGTCACAGGGGAGCGGTATGGGCCCTCCGGCGGGGGCTGCCTTCTCGCGGCAACACCATCGCCCTTCTTCTCCCCAGCCGAAAGGTATCCGGCGAGAGAATCCGTCAAAAGCGTTAACGCCTTATCAGTGAGTATGAGGGGGTCCTCAATTATCCCAAGCCCGAGGAGCCCCGGCGAATCATTGCCTGACAGGCCGGCCCTGTCCGCCCAGAGAACCAAGGGGTGCTCACCCGTCGAGACCAACCGGCAGATCAATGATATCTTCGCAGGAAACGTCTCGTCATAGCGTTCCAGGGAGGTGATGAGGACCGCGTCAGTATCTGCTTCCTTGCTGAACGCGTCGGCCGTCGGTCCATCAAGACCTCCTATATAACGGACGCGGTTCTTTTCCATAAATCGATCAAGTGCTTCTTCTCCGAGCAGGGTAATGCCCCGCTGCTTCATTTTTTGCGTAATCGAGAGGCGCAGGTCCTTAAATGGTGCAGGAGCGCCGCTCAGGTTTTCGATCGGCAACACGGCTATACGATATTTTCCCTTTGTGTCAAGTGATTTCACTGCACCGGAGAGTCCACCGCTCGCACAACCTCCCACAAGGATCATCACTAGGGAAAGAAAGAGAAAAGGTCTACTTAAACAGCTTGTCGATAATGTCATCCACAGCCTTTCCAGTAACGTCAGCCATGGGTTGCCCTCCACCTCCAAAGAGTCTGTCACTTACGTTAATACCGCCTTTTGTGGAAGACGCGCTCCAGACGACTCTGCCTGTCTGCGCCTCGATCATCTGCATGCTGACCGAGACGACGTTCGCTGCCGACGTTCCGGATCTTACCTCTCCATATTCGCTCACCGTACCGGTGATCACCGCATCGACTTTTACAATTCCGGCAAATTTCTGGATTTCCTCGGGCGAGGGAGCAGTGGGGTCCGTGATCCCCGCCCTCGAAATACCCCTTGCGACTTCGCCTTTCGGCATCACATAGACTCCGCCTGTCGCAAGGAGCCTGTTGATAAACGCAGCTCTTACCCTTTCAGCGGCGAACTGGTCCCTTGTAGCGTTTACAAAAGGCATCACGGCAACCGTCTTGACCGAGCCGAAATCCATTTCAGGGTCGTGCCAATACGTAGAGGCTTTACCTCCGCAGGCCGACAAAGAAAAGAGAACTGAAAATGCGATCACACTATCAGCTGCTATTTTTTTTATATTTGTCATGTTTTTCTCGCGTAGTTTATATAGTTTAGCAATGATTTACTATATTAATTTACGGCCTCAACTGTTGTCAATAATATATCCTCAAAGTAGTACTAAAAATATTGGCCTTGGCGGTCTCCGTTACGGAGGAAGTATCGATCACCTGGTAGGCGACGTCAAGGTAGGACCGCTGTGTGATGTTCCAGTGCACGGCCGCGAGAAGATTCTTCACCTTTCCGTTTATGTCTGACTGCAGGTTCTCATTATACGCAAAGCTGAACTGGAGCTGCCCGTCGACGAACGGCGTCCAGTTTACCCCGTAATTCTGGAGTGTCATCTTTCTGTCCATGTCCGTCACCCAGCCCCAGGAGGCAACGAGATACAAAAGCGGGAACGGTCTGTACGTCACCCCAACATCCGTCCTCCGCGTGGTGAATGAGGCCTCCGGAAGACCCCCGCCGGTCTCGTCCGTTACAGTAGAGGAATAGTTCAGGTTCAGAGAGAGGTAGCGGTTCGGGACGATGTTTGTGCCTCCGTTTAGGATGGTACTGTCCTGTTTTCTGCCGGTCTCGAGTGTTGAGAAGCCAAGCCCTCCGCTTGCATAGAGGCTGATACCGGTGTATAAGTCGGCGGAGTTGTAGAGAAAGATGCTGTTCCGGTCGAGTTTCCCCTGGGGGTTTGTCTCGTTTCGGCCGCTGAAGGTGAGGCTGTGGCTGAGCGTCTTCAGCGGGGTCGCATTGAGCGCCGCGCTGTATATGTAGGCGTGGGCATTACCGAGCCGGTCGACGCTGTCCTCCCTCGCTATTCTCGCATTCCCGGAAAAAACCCTGCTGAGCCTCTTGCTCACCGAGAAGCCGTTTGACAAGGTCGAAATCTTGGTAGAAATGACCCCGGTCGTCTTGATTAGAAAATAGGAGACCTCGTAATAGAGTAGGGGATCGTCCAGAAGCCTGTACCTGCCATCCAGACCGACGTTGTGCGTAGTGCTGCTTATCTTCCCCTTCACACCTTCGGCCGCTCTTCTGATGTATGCCTCCATTTCGGTCACAAAGATGTTCGGAAATTGCGTCCCCCCCAACACCCCGGGGGCAAGGGGATTGACAACCACCTTGATATACCTCGTCTGTACATTAGGAAAGCCTATCTCGAACCTGCTCCGGAAGGCATCGTATTGCGGTTTTACGAGGGGGTTCCAGAGGCTCCAGTTCAGATTGTCGGCGCTTACATAGACATCCCACGAAAAGGAGGAGGCGACCTCTGCAGGAAGGTCTCTGTCCACATACACGAACAGCTCGTTCACCTCCGTCGTCGCGACGAAATCGAGTCCTATATTCCTCGGTTTCGTGTCGCCTCCCACCGGAGGAAGACCTATGTTGATGCCGGCGGAGGCCGTGATGTTGCCGTCGATCAGGGCCGGGTTCGGGTCGAGCGCACCTTGGAGTGGCGTATCGTCGATCGACGAGAGCCCGGAAAAGGGGAATATCTGGAAATCCACCTCACCCTGGCCGCTCGTGATGATCTCGGTGGACCTCGTCGTAATCTCATAGCTCGCACTGACGGTCGCCCGGTCGCGCAGAAACTTCCCGTCATAGGTTATCCTTGCGTCATTCGTCAGGTTCTTTGTCTCGAGCTCCTGAAGTTTTTCCTTGCTGTCGTCGTAGGTCCCCCTATACCTGAGTCCCACACCCCTCACCGGTTCGTACTGGGACTGAAGGGAGAAGAAGTCGTCCGCGTTGTCACGGACGAGATGCTCCTTGTCAAAGGTGTTCGTATGCACATAACGCATATCGAAGGAAGGAAAACCATCCGGCCTCCAGCCGAGAATGGCGCTGTAAGCCTCGTTCACGTCGGTAGTGGACGGCAGGTCCGCAACCGAATTCTTCGTCTCTCTCCGCGTGTAGTTCACCCCTGCGGTATAAAGCGGCGTCCTGAGGGTAAGGTCTACGAAGGGCCTGAGGATCCTTGTAGTTGAGTCCGTTTCGACGCCGTTTGTCTCCGAATTGATCTTGTCGTTCTCGAATATGCCGTTTGCCAGCAGCCTCAGGTTAGGGTAGATTGTTTTTGTCAGAGTAAGGTTAAGCTGCTGATTGAACGAGTTCAGCTTCGTGTCTGTGGAGGTGCCGCTCGCGTCTGTCGTTTCAGTATGGGAGTTAGAATAGCTCAGGTCCAGATAACCAATGATGCCGTCGGCAAGGGCATCGGCAGGCAACAGCATCCCGCCTAAGACCAACACTACCAATGGGAATAGATATTTCAGGCTGTCTACCTCTCTCCCATGACGGTAATCCAATAGGGGGATTCGCAGAAATCAATCTCAAAGACCGTCTTTCTGCTGATAAGGTTCACCGCCTTGAGGCTTTTTTTCTCTGGCATCACGAGATAGAGATTGTTTTCGTCGCCGTCTATAGTCATGTATCCGACCGTTCCGCCGGTCTGAATATAATCGACAGGCTGAAAGGAAAGCGGGTCGTATACCGAGACGCCGTCTTCGAACTTCTTGCCGATATAGAGCATGTCAGTCCTGCTGTCCACCTTGATGGACATTGCCCCCATGCCGAGGAACTCCCTCCTCACCACCGAAAGGGATGGGACGTCTATAATAGTGAGATAGGGCGACCTCCCATGGATCACGTACAGCCTGTCTCCCCTGCGGTTGAACTGTCCACGTAATGGTTCGGGTTCAGTCGAGAGCGTTGCGATGACCGTCTTCCCCGTGATGTCTATTACAGAAATGGTGTTCGAGAGGGTATTGAAGACATAGGCGCGGCTGCCGGTGCTATCGATGAGGAGGGAGACAGGGTTCTGTCCGACCAAAACACGCTCGGTCTCGAGCAGGGAGCCGGCATCGATAAAGCTCACAGTGTCAGAACCGGCATTCGTGGAAAGCAGTGTCCTGTTGCCCGGGACAAGCGCAAGCTCTTCCGGATTGTCCCCTCTTCTAAGTTGTATCCCGCCGATCACATCACCGGCGCCTGCGTCGATCACGTCTACGGCATCGTCAGCCGTGAGCGCCACGTAAACCTTCCCGCGCATCTGGTCCATGGCCATGCCGTGGGGCCCGGTCCCCGTTGCTATCATCCCTGTCACCTCGCCTAAGCCTTTGTCGATGGCCGCCACGTCGTGGGCGTCGCTGTTCGACACATAGCCCGACAGCCCTATGGGGGGCCTGGCCGGGACCGAGACAGAGAACGCGGGGCTGAAGCGGAACCCCTCGATGACCGACTCCCTGTATTTCAACGTCATCGCAAGAATAGACGCCTTCTGCCTCCGTATTGTGAACGGAAATTCGACGGGGGCGGGTTTTTCGGGTACGCTAAGTCCGGCCGCGCCTTCCTCCGTCGTAAGCGTGGCATCCTTCACCTTAAACGATAGCCCCCGGTAATTGCCGGGAGGCAGTTGCCCTGTGGCCAGGCATCTCTGTCTTACGTCTTTGCCGAAGGCGATTCCCGTAAAAGAGAGGTCCAGGGGGATCTCTTTCCCGTCATCCTTTTGGGCGTATACAGCCTCCAGGCTGAATTTGAGCCGCTCCGCCTCCTGAGACAGGGGCTGAAGGTAGAGAAATACCTCGCCGTTTTCCTCGAGGGCGGGTTTGATCGAAAACGGTTTTGCCTGGCAGGACAGAAGAAACGAGAACGACAGAAGAACCGAAATGAGGAAAAGGGGCCTAAACTTATTAATATAAAATCTCATACAGATCTTCACCATGACTCCCTGTTGTTCATGCCACAATAAAAATGTGCTGCCGCGTCAAAAAAACGCGGTTTCCGCATGATAATGCCTCATTTCGCATAATAACTAACGAAACACTAATAAAATCTTAGAACAAGAATATTCCAAATTCAACTAAAAAAGGGCCGTAAGCCGGCCCTTTTTTAGAATAACGGCTTTGTCTACACAATCAGTCTTTTGCGTGGCACTTGTTGCAGAGAGACCTCTGATATGAGGCATAGTGCATCGTTGCGCCGTTGTATGCCACTGTCGTTTCGGTCACCGTACGGCCCTGTGCATACTTGGCCTGACTGGCGACGGAACTCGGGGAGTCGGTCCCCGGCCACACGCCGTCTACCGCGATCAGCTCGCCGTCGTTATTCCATCTCGTCATATGCGGCCAGCCGGTGGCATGGGCCCTGTGGCAGCTGAGGCACATGACCCTGTCGCTTGTAGCCGGCCCGGCGGCCTTACTGCCGTCGTTCACCGCTAACGATTTCAGGGTCGTGTAGTTTCTCGTATTGTCGGTCTGGAACGGGACAAGAGAGTCGTACGGGACCTGGTTCTACCGCCGGCTCAGGAGGCAAGACATTCACTGCACGGGGGCTGTAGGTATACGCCTTCTTCAGCCAGCCGAAGTCCCCTCCCTGGGTCATATTGCCGGGCGGAGTCCCGGCCGGCATGTCGGCGTCCGGGGTCGCTATGTGGTAGCCGCCAGCCCCTGATTCGCCATGACAGTCGAGACAGGTGGAACTGATATCGGTCCCTGCCAGAAGCGCGCTTGCGCTTCTGGCATCATGGATGTTGTGACAGCCCATGCACTCGGCAACACCGCCCGTATGAAAGGCGAAGCTCTCCCCACTGCTCAACAAGATAAAGATTTTTGCTATCGCTACTGTGAAAAGCATTGTTTTTACTCTCGCCATACCTGGCCTTGCCATTTAAGAACTCCCCCCCCCCGAAATTATTATTCTCTCTCCTTATATTGCTGCGGCGGCGCACAAAAAAGGCAGAAGGGCCGGTAACCGGCCCTTCTGCGGAAAAAAATACTGCCTTACTCAAGCTACGCAATTAGTCTTTTGCGTGGCACTTGTTGCAGAGAGACCTCTGATAGGTCGCATAGTTGGTCTCAGGCTTGTCGTTGTAAGCCCTCGTCATCTCCGCAACCGTACGGCCCATCGCATACTTCGCCGCGCTCGCGATCGAGCTCGGGGAGTCGGTGCCCGGCCATACGCCGTCGGCTGCGATGAACTCGCCTTCGTTGTTCCATCTTGTCATATGTGCAAAACCGGTTGCATGCGCCCTGTGGCAGCTGAGGCACATCACCCTGTCGGACGTGGCGGGACCGGTCGTAACGGTACCGTCGTTGACCGCGAGGGCCGCCAGCGTAGCGAAGTCAGTTGTGTTGTCGGTCTGGAACGGAACGATAGAATCATAGGCAGTTGCTGCCGTTCCGGTCATGTTACCGCTGCCCTTGTAGGCGTTATAGTTGTTCGTTACGTCCGTGCCGAGCTGCTCGTTGACCGGGTGGGTCATCTTCGAACTCGTGCCGGAATGCATGTCAGGATGGCAAGTACCGCACCAGTCGCTGATGCCGGCGCCATATGCTACGCGGGTAGCAGTGGTAGCCTCAGTCCTGTTGTAGGTGCTGGGGACAACCGCGTTGAAGATCGAGTTAAAGACTGTGCCGCCTGAGCCGGCGCTTGAACCGGTTCCACGGAGGAGCCTGTATGCGCCTACAGCCTGGCCTGCTGCAGGAAGCGGGCTGTTTTTGTAAGAACCCGATGCGATGATCGGGGCGCCGGTGGTATTGAAGGTTCCGTCCGAAAGCCTTCTCAGCTTGCCGTGGTTGTCATGGCAGCTGTTGCATGCGAGCTGGGTAGCGTCCATCGTGCCGCCGGGGGCGGTGGTGTTGATTCCGTCAGCCGCATAACCAAAATCAATCGCAACGATGTTGTGGCCGTGCTCGTCGCCGGGTTCGGTCACGGTCGTGCCGGTACGCGGGCTGTAGGTGTAGGTCTTCTTCAGCCAGGCGAAGTCGCCGCCGGGGGTCATGTTGACCGGCGGGGTCCCCGCAGGCATGACCGAAGCATCGGTCGAAATGTGGTAGCTGCCCGGGGCCGTGCTGTTGTGGCAGCTCAGACAGGTCGAGCTGATGTCGGTGCCGACCAGAAGGGCCGAGGTGCTCTTTGCATCGTGGATATTGTGGCAGCCCATGCACTCGGCAACACCGCCCGAATGGAAGGCAAAGCTTATACCGCTGAGCCCAAAGAGAAGGAGCGCTGCAGCGACGAGAATTATTGTCACTTTTACTGCTTTCATTAAATCCTCCAAGTTGTCTTTTCTTCCGGCAGCCCGGCCGTCCCTTCTGGGACCCGTCGGCTTTGTGCCCCCACCTTGCGATGGGTTTACTCTTTTCGGAGGATTGGTTCATATCCTGAACGCCTGTTTGCTGCAAGGCGTCCTCTTCCAACCAATGCTTTTAGTTAAATTCTGTTCTTACCACCTCCTTCATTGGGCAGCCATTTTACTGCAAAAAACTGCCGTGAATTATTCATACGCCAGACGAAAAACGCTCACACCCCTATTACGGGTCTGTGTCACATAGATCTTGTCACCCTTGTCTATTGCGATTTCATCAGGCACGATAAAATTGTCGGGGTTCACCCCCCTATGCCCGAACTCCGTAATAAATGTGTAATCCTTGTCAAAGACCATCACCACGCTCTTTAATTTGTCCACGACCAGATAATTGCCGCGGTTGTCCTCGGCGACTCCGGAGACGATGCCGAATTTGCCGGGGATGCTGCCCGGCTGGCCGAACGAAGAGATCTTGCGGTCAGGCGTTAGTCTGAAGACCTTGAAGATTGCGGGGATGGTGAAGAGCATGTTGCCGTCGTTGTCTACATTGAAGCCGACCATGTCCATCTCGTTCCCTTTTTTCTTTTCTTCCTCGCTCAGTTCGAGCATCGGCTTGATGTTATAGCTTGCAAGGCAATTGCCGTTGCGGTCGACCACCGCTATCTGCATACTGCCGAGAGACGCCAGGTAAAAGTTCCCCTTGCGGTATACCATCCGGAACGGAATGAAGCCCTTTAGTTCATCCGGAAGTCCTTTGATCTCGATAGTCTGTTTCGGCTCTCCCCGGTAATTGCAGCGGACGATAGAATACTTTTGTTTATTATTCGTAAGAAGGAAGATGTTCGTCTTTTCGTCTATAGCGACGTCATAGATAATGCCGACGTCGATGTCGTCGCCGAATTCGTAGACCTCCATGCCGTTGCCGTTGAATACCTTGACGTTGTTTTGGAACAAGACGTAGGTTTCGGCATTCCAGTTGTCGAGGACCACCCTTGTCCAGCTGTATGGGACGAGCCCATAGAAATCAGAGAGGCTGTAGAGATATGAGGCCTTTATTTCGGCGTTTGCAGCAGGCGCAGACACCGATGCCATAAGGAGTGCCGCCGGCAAGACCATCGTGATTTTCTGCAGGGTGCTTTTCATGACGTTCCGTTAGAGAGGAGAGCAATCACCATGCCATGGCGGAGAAAAGAAAAAATTACTGGAACTACGGGGTGTTAGGAAACAGGGCGATATTCTCTATCCGGACCTTTCGGTGAAATCCCCGGTCGCTTCGGGATTATTACCAGGTCCGCCGAGGTAATTTTTCGGTAGGGGAGGCGGTCAGTCAGAGTGACTGTCATCGCCTTTAATTTTTGCGGCGATGACCTGTTTAAAGAGAAGGGTTGTCGGCCCTGCTTCCGGGAAACTCCTGCCCGTGTCATGGGCTATGCGTGACTGACTTTGATAAGTTGTCCTAAGGGCCGTCATGACGTCCCGGGTGAACAGGTGCATCCTGTCTTCGAAGTCTTCTCCCGAAAAATACTTCTGGCCATAGATCACCTTCGCGTCATTGTCGACGAATACCACTGCCGCCCTTTCTTCGCTGACACCTGCGATCACGGCGGAAATCTCGACGGAGGTCTTCTTCCCCTGGGCATCGAGCAGCCCGAAAAAGGCCTTTTCGAACAAGAAGGGGTTCTTACGGAGCTCCCTGAGATACGCCTTCCTGAGAAATCTCGCGGGCGCATACTCAGGATATTTGTTCTCCAGTTCGGCCATGAGAGACTGGAATTCCGACATGTTATACTTTCCGCCAAGGAATAGCGCATGCGCCCGGTCGTCGATCAGAGCGGCTCTGGCGTTCGTTTCCCATGTTTTTATCTGCGCCTGGCGGGAGGCACCGGAGGCGGGAACGAGATAGGGAAGGACACTCTCCCTGTAACCGGCTATTGCATCAAGATTTCTTCCCATAACGTTTATCCCGGTCGAGGCCGGCGACGAGAATTCCAGGTATAGGTTATCGTCTGTATTGATCATGCCGCCTTTGCTGAACGCCTTCACGCCGTCCGTCCCCATGACAAAATAGCTGAGGAAGTCTGTTGCTGAAGCCATCCTGACCGGTGCGAGGTCTTTCGAAATCGCAGGGAAGCTGATCCGCTTCTCAAGCGCGGCCTCATCGATCGCAATCGGGGAGTTGCTGCCGATGAGTTCGACATCGAAATGGGTCAGCCAGGCCATCGTGTATTTGAAATGCAGGGAGAACGTCCTTAGGACCGACTTCAGATTGTCGACGCTCATCTCGTAGATCGGCAGCCACTGGCACATGATCCCGCCAGGCCTGAGATGCTCCGAAGCGAGCTTGAAGTACTCCGAGGTGTAGAGATATCCGGACCCCTGGGTCCAGGGATGGATCGGGTCGGCGGTGATCACGTCGTATTTGTTCTTTGTGGTCAGAAGGAAATTCCGTCCGTCGTTGAAGACGATATGCAGTTTAGGGTTATCAAGTACATTGTGGTTATATTTTCCGAAGGTCCGGGCGGCGCCGAGGACCTTCGGCTCTATCTCTGCAAGGGTCAGGCTTTCGAGGTCCGGATGGACAGAGACAGCGCCGAGAGTCATGCCGGTGCCGAGGCCGACTACCAGCACTTTCCGGGGGTCTTTGTGAAGCAGCATAGGCAGATGGCCGAGGGCCAGCTGGACCTGCCGGTCCCCTAACGTAGTCGAGGCAACGACCTTCCCGTTGACCAGTAACGCCTGGTTACCGCCCTTTATTTTTATGACGCTTACAGTAGAGTTGACCCCTTCGAGATAGAAAAGTACATCGGTATTTTCGAGGGCGTCCCGTCTCTTTTCCGGCGTGTCGAAGGCATCCGGCTGGTTATTCCGGAAGATCGCAAAATACTTCTCGTCCCATACCTTCAGCGCTTCCCGGTTAAGAGAGAGAAACGCGATGCAGGCAAGGGTAAGGCCTCCGATCAGGCCTACCGCTATCCTGCGGTTTTTCATACTGAACATTACGAGAAGCCCGAGTCCGATATTCAGAACGACCAACAGCTGGAGGGACCTTTCTATCCCCAGCAGATAGATAAGGACAAAGCCGCTCACCGCCGAACCGAGTATCGCGCCGATCGTATTATAGGCCAGCACATTGCCTACCGCCTGGCCGACCTTTTTTCTGTAATCTGCGGCAATGCTTCCGGCCAGCGGAAAGGCCAGGCCCATGAAGAACGCAGGAACAAGCATATAAGAAAAGGCGAGCGTCAGGTCCGCCCACTGCCGGGCTTCAAAGACATTCAGGCCGGTTGAGGAATAGAATGCATTCAGGGAAATGGCATGGACGGGCAGATCGCGGATATGGATCGTGACCAGAAGGGCCGCCGCGCCTATGATGCACTGCACCAGTCCGAATCCGAAAACCCGGCTGTTCTGTGTATTCTTGCCCGGGGGAAGCAGTCTGAGGAAGAAACCGTACATCTCGCTGCCGAGCGAGATTCCGGTCAGAAAGGCGATGAGCATAATGGTAAAGCCATACACGCTCGTGCCGACAGTCAGGGTGAGGACCCTGGTCCAGAGGACCTCGTACCCGAGGGCACAGAACCCGCTGACCCCGATACCGATCAGGACCAGCCTTTCCAGGAAGGAATTCCCCCGGCTGGCGGCCGCGGCCGGCATATCTTGCGAAAAATTCTCCCGTTCCTTATCTGAGACTTCTCTCCCCCTCCCCTCGCGGTCGAGCATAGCAGACACAGGGTCCTGAAGAAAGACAGCGGCAATTCCGATTATGAAATTTATCGCTATAGCCGTGTGCAGGGTGATGCTGACGGAATAGAACCGCAACAGGTAAAAACCCGCGGCGGCGGCGCCGGCAACAGCGCCCAGGGTGTTAAGTCCATAGAGGAAGGAGAGATGGGCTGCCGTCTTCGATGCGCGATTCGAAACAAACCGGGTCAGTACAGGCAGGGTCCCTCCCATGAGCGTCGTCGGCACGATCAGGGCAAGGCAGGCAAAAAGAATTCGAATGACCGAAAGATAAAGCCGGTCCCCGTCTCTGCCCTGCGCAAGAAAAATGTACGCGGAAGGATAGAGTTTCATCAGCAGGATGAAGGCGACTGCCGATGCCGCAATGCCGATTTCGAGGTATCCATACAACCGCAGCGGTTTCTTCGCGGTATCGACTTTTTTGCCTATGGTAAAACCTCCGAGTGCAAGCCCGCCCATGAAAACAGAAAGAACGGCCGTCACCGCCAGGTGGGTGCCGCCGAAGATAAGGCTAAGAGAACGTACCCATACGACCTCGTACATGAGTGCAGCGGCACCGGAAAGAAAGAACATAAGATAGATCAAACCTAAAAAAAGCGACGGCATTTGTTGTCCCTGTTTTTTAGTATCAACATCTTCAATTATTACAATTTTCTCCTCGAAAATGAAAATGCTGCGCCGATGTTCGTGGTCATCGGCCGACTGCACAGTCGGAACCCGGCAACCCGGGCGTATTGACCGGCAAGTGTAGGTATCACGAGAACTTTAGAACTAGCAATATTCGTTCCATCAGTAACAACAATCGTAATGCAATGTCTCCCGCGGCAGAATATCAAAATATTGTTTCTCCCGATGCTGCTATTGGCGAAATGACCATGATTATCCGAAAATATCACCAACCAACGGGAAGTGTGTCTCCGGCGGAGCCGGTCAGGAAATGCGTGAAAATAGTCATCGAGAATATGACATTTTATCATTTGGTAATCCCTGATAAGGTTTCCATGAATGAGCGGATTCTTGTGACTGGTAGCAAAAGCAATTCCCCGGCGCAGCTTCACTTTTTTGTGCGGCAAACATAATTCATATTATACTATACCGTTGTGGGCATCCTCTTTGGACAATGTGATCCTTCCTCCTCTGTCGAGGCCGACTCTTGCTCTCGCCCTATCTGCAGGATATGCGGCCGCGTGCTCACAAGGAAGCTCATCGCGGACGTCGGCAACTCCACCTGCAGCCATGACATCTATTTCTGCGATTCCTGCAAGGTCGGCGTGATCGCTCCTTTTCCTTCGGAGGAAGCCCTGACGCGGCTTTATTCGGCGGGCAGTTACAGAATGGCCGCCGGCCGGCGCTTCAACGCTGCCGTCGAGTTCTTTATCCGGCTATCCCGCATGCTCCGGAAGCGGAGGATTGAGAAGTACGCCGTGCCGGGTGCCATCCTCGACATCGGCTGCGGTCGGGGGCTTTTCCTCGATGTAATGCAGAGGGGCGGCTGGAAGGTGACAGGATACGAGTACGACCCGGAAACCGCCGCCAACCTTTCCGCCTTGCAGGGCTTCCCCGTTCTGAGCGGCGATTTCGCTTTACTGGAACTCCCCGACGAAAGTTTTGATGTGATCACCTTGAGCCACGTCCTGGAACATGTTCCCGATCCTTCCCTGATGATCGCCGAAAGCAGGAGACTGCTGAGAAAAGGCGGTCTTCTCGTCGTTGCGACGCCTAACATCCTTAGCCTTCAGGGCCGCATGGGGGGGCGTTCGTGGTTTCATCTCGACGTGCCTTACCACATTCACCACTTCTCGAGGGAAGGGCTTATTCGCCTTCTTGAAGGCAACGGGTTTGCGGTAAAGAAGGTGAGAGACCTTGATATGGAACACAACCCCTTCGGCTGGCTCCAAACTCTCCTGAATCTTTCAGGAGTCGAGCACAACCTCCTTTACATCTCCCTGATGAACCCCACGCTCAGAGGAAGAGCGTTCTTCCGGAAGAAGAAAAAAGGACTCATTCTGAGTCTGGCCTTACTCCCCCTTTATGTTCCCCTCGCAATCATTCTTGCCCTCGTAGAATCGCTCTTACGGCTGGGCGGCACCGTTGAGGTCCATGCAACCAAACAGGACAGCGTGACTCACGACAAGGTAAATATCCCATGATCAGCGGCAAGAAGATCATAGTAGTTATGCCTGCGTATAACGCGGAAAAGACCCTCCGGCAGACTTACGCGGAACTTCCCCATGAGTATGTAGACGAGGTGATCCTCGTGGATGACGCTTCGAGGGATCGAACGGCGGAGGTGGCGCGCGAACTGAACATCAACACCGTCATACACGCCAAGAACATGGGGTACGGGGCGAACCAGAAGACCTGCTATCGCGCCGCCCTTGAAAAGGGCGCAGACATCGTGGTAATGGTCCATCCCGACTATCAGTACTCTCCGCGCCTTGTCACCGCCATGGCTTCGATGATCATCTCGGGCCATTATGACCTTGTGCTGGGATCAAGAATTCTCGGGGGACAGACGCTGAAAGGGGGCATGCCTACATACAAGTATGTTGCAAACAGGGTATTGACCCTTTTCGAAAATATCTTCCTCGGCGTGAAGCTTTCGGAATACCACACCGGTTTTCGGGCATTCAGTCGGCAGGTCCTCGAGGCCTTGCCTCTAGAAGAGAACTCCGACGACTTTGTCTTCGACAACGAGATGCTGGCTCAGGCGGTCTACTTCGGCTTCAAGATAGGCGAAATAAGCTGTCCGACAAGGTATTTTGGAGATGCCTCTTCAATCAACTTCAGGAGAAGCGTGAAATACGGTTTGGGTGTCATTATAACGTCCGTGAAATTCGCACTTCAGAAGTTTGGGATAAGGGATTACGCGATATTTAGGGCTGGGAAGTGAAGGCTCGAAAGGTGACATACGCCTGCAGAAACCCGCAGTCAATAAAGGGGTTTTCACTGTTTCTCCTCATCATTGCTCTTCCCCCCTTGGTGTGCCTCTGGGAGGGTCGTCTTCTCCAGCCTGCCATGTAAAAAGTCCTCCGCATTTCAAGTGCTTTTTGGCTATTAGTAGGTATACCGTTCCAAACGCTCAAGCACCTCGATATGGAGACGCTCGGTCGGGATGATGCGGAACTCGACGGCAATGCCTCCCATCCCGGCCGGTTCGACGGCCGGGATGGCGGTGGCAGTGAAAAAGGTTGTATAGTCTTTCTCCAGCCTCGGCTCGGCAGTAAAGAGTGAGTTCAGTATAAGGACAGCCCTGTCCTGCACCTCAAACCTCGCCTGCCGGTTGAGAATCATGTCTTTACTGAGAGGAAATCTCTCGGTGATCTGTATCAGGCTGATATTTTCTCTCATCTCGGGGTTGTCGAGGGCGGTGAGAAAGACGCGGCTGAGTTTCCTCAGCACCGGTGGCCCCGTCGGTCGCTCTTTCGAATGGGGGCGTTCAAAAATGAGAGATTCATCAACAGTAATTGTGCCCGCCCTGAACTTGATGCCCTTCATCTCTTTCGGGCTGAATTCTCGCGAAAGAAGGTCTTTTATGTCCTGGCTGAATTTCATCCGCGGTTCCGAGATGGCGAGGGCCGGCTCGAGGAACCGCTGGATCTTCACGGCCCGGTAATAAATCAACGCACTCAGCAGGAGCAGACCGACGAGGGTCAGGCTGAAAAGTGGCCCGAGGGAAGGGAAGAATTTTGTATCGGCGTCAGATCTCATGTCTGGAGCGTCTCCGAGAGCAACTCCAAATCCTTGGTCGCCTTGTCAAAGTCCTCCTCTGCAAGGGCCGCCGGTTCATGAATCGCCCTGTTGCGCAGTCGGGCAAGCCGGTTGAAAATCCCCTTCCGGTACGGGCTGAAGCCGCGGTTCTCTTCCAGCATCCTGAGACAATCGGCGGGTGAGGGATACGAACAGCCGATGGATGCTGCAGTATACTCTTTGAGGCGGCTTTCGATATAATAACCCAGGAGTAGAGAGGCAACAATCGTCTCGCCTTTTTTGAAATATTCGAGGGCGGAGTCGACCGAAAGGCCACCTGCGAATATAGCGATGTTTTCACCGGATTCGGTATCGCCCGGTATCAGACTTTGTATCTTCTGATAGATCTCTATGCACCTGTCGAGCATGCCTTTTTCGAGGTAGGATTCTGCGAGGAGAAAGAGCTCTCGCGCCTTCTCGGCGCCTTCCCGCTGAGAGACAGCAAAGGAGTAAGCACTCCGGAAGGCCTCTGTCTTGTCGTCCTTTTTGTCGAGCACGTCGAAGTGGCGGGACCACCGCTTGCCTTTCAGCACATTATCCTTGGTGAAGCGGAAAAGTTGCGCGGAAACTTCGCTCTTGTTCAGCTTGCCGCTTATGATAATGATGTTGAGTGTCGGCCAGGTTTCGAATATTTCAGGCAGGGCGTCGATGCCCTCGTTTATGCGGTCGAACTCTATGTCGAGAGTCATTATGTCGAACATCTGAGCCATAAGGAGCTGTTTTGCCTTCTTCACGCTCTTCGCATCGGCAAAACGAATGTCCCGGTCCAGCGGCTCCAGGGCACGCTCGATCTCGAGCTTCAGGAGTTCCCGGTCTTCGGAATCATCATCGGCGATAAGTATCTTAACCATGGAACGCCTCTTCCACGAACGGCAGTTTAATGATGATCTCCGTACCGAACCCCGGGGCGGTGTAATCTGAGCCCACACGGATTTTGCCGGCATGAAGCCCGATGACGTATTTCGCGAAATAAAGGCCCTGTCCCCAACCCTTCCCGCTCTCTTTCCCGCGGTAAAAGCACCTGTCCGCCTCAATATCGTCCATGCCGATCCCCTCATCCCGGAACGAGAGTGACATGTACCGCCGCTGGTGGTCGGCGTCCACGGACCATCCGACAGTAATGAGGGCGCGTGGCTGTTCCGGTTTCTTGTACTTGATCGCATTGTCGATAATATTTTCGAAGACGGTTTTCAGGAGCGGCCCGGACGCCGTGATCATAGGCAGGATCGTCCCGCCCTCCAAGGTAAAGTCCGCGACGTCGGCGTGCTCTGCCGCCAGGGCAGTCAGCATTGCGCGGATGTCCACACTGGTGAAGTCGATCAGGCTGGCCTCCCGCTCGTCCGAGATCTTCTTAAAGATATCGATATCGGCAAAGAGCTTGTCCAGGTTCTCGTCGAGCCGGCTCCTTACATCCGGCGCGAGATCCTTCACCAATTCGAGGCGGCGTTTAATGCGTCCCAGATTGTTCTTGAATTCATGCCCGATCGTCGCTGAGATGTAGCGGATGAACTCGTTCCTCCGTGCAATCTCCTGATTCTTGAGAAGCAGAAGCGCGTTCTCGCGTGACCTTCGCTGCTTCTGCTGGTAGATAAAGGTCAGATGCACGCAGAAGACGGCAAAAATGCCGCTCATTGCTAAGAAGGCATAGTTCGCCGTTTTTCTGGAAGAGAAAAGCTGGCGCTGCAGCGACACAAGGCGCTCTCCCGCGGTTGCGTCCTGATGTTCGGTTACCTTCCATGGCATCAGCACCGGTCTGAGCCCGTCAAAGGGCTGAACAAAGCGGTCGATATAGACCATGCCGAGGATAGACCATGTAACGAGCATGGTCGCAAGCATGAGGAGGTAACGGATTATGCGGAAGTAGCTTGCCTTCGATAAGAACATATTTTAGTTTAACTCGTGGCTGGAAAATAATGCGACCTGCAACCGTGATACGTCGTCACCTAACAAAGCGCTCCCCCATTTTTGCGTACTTTCGCGTGTGGCTTAAGAAAATCCCTTGCCGCCCCTGAGTTGGCGGGATCCGGGACCTAATCCCGCCACCTTCGATGCATCGAAAGATAGACTAGTGTAGTGTCTCGTAAACAAATGGTGTTATTTCAAACATCAAAAAATCCCTCCTAACCTCCCTTTTTCAAAGGGAGGCAATTCCCCTCTTTGGAAACCAGGGGCAAGGGGAGATTTTATAAAACCAGTCACTTGAGAGACACTACACTAGCTACTAATTGCCCACTAAGTTTACCGTCTTTTTGTCCCCGACATTTACTGTCACTGATCCGCCATATACACCAAGGCAAGGGTTGCCTGAATACTGTTGATGCTGGTCGCCGAGGCACGTGGTTTCATAGATATAATAGGTACCGGGGTCCCGCAAGACGAGAGAATAGTTGCCGTTTGCGTCAGTACGCTGCAATCCCAGGTGCTTATCCGGACCACAGTGATTGCTGTCGCGCCATTCTGCCGGGTCAGAGGAAGAGTAATCCGCTGTTATGCATTGCACTTTTTGAAACCTGACATAGCGATTGGCCAGGGGGACTCCCCTGTATGTCGTGACTGTCCCTGAAATCGCAATTGGTGAAGACCCAAACAGCCACGCGTATTTTGTGCCGAGGCTTGTTGCGGTGTTGGCACTGATGGTTATGGGTTTTGCCTGGTTCCAGGTGTAATCACCGGGCTCCGGAGGTCCATAAGGTCTTGTTCTTCCTTGCAGGGTATATCTCCGCGTGATACGCACATAATAATCCCCTTCAGGAACACTGGCGGTAATCCTTCCATTTGCGTCAGTCGGTCCAATAATATAGTCTGCGGGGGAAAAGTACTTCTCCAGCGGCGGTTCTGTTGCCGCATTACGGAGATAGACATACGCATAGGCCAACGGTTGTTCCACGCCGGAACTGTTCCTGTATTTGAACGTTACCGTTAGTGTGCCTGCCCCTTCTGCCGCACCTACAGAAAAAGCTGCTGTCAGAAAAAGAAGAGAAATGAGCACATTCCACTTCTTCATTTCATCACCTCCTCTCATAATTCATTCGGAAATGATTCGATGTCTATACGGTTCTCCTTTTTTAGCAGGGATGAACGCTGGCAGAGCCGACAATCAAAGGCTTCACATATTTTATTTTCTTCATGTAGTGCCCCCTCCTTCCTTTAAGATCTTTATCGAGAGATAAGCGGCCTTGCCCCCCCTTACATTAAAAAATGTTAATGAAAAGCTAATGATTTGTCAATAGTAGATTCAGCGATTTCATTCCTGGCGAGGTCCTCTATGAGGTCCTCTGCCGGGGAAGCGCGTTACGCTTATATCAATCCCCTCTGTTATCTCGCCGGTTTTTGCAGAGGCTTCTGCGGGTACTCCCTGCCAATAGTTGCCTATGATCTCACCGTTTTTGGGAGGCCCCCCTCCATAGACGTCCCGTACCTTCAGGTAATATTTACCTCCCTCACTGACCCTCAAGGTGTATTTCCCATCGGCGCCGGTCCTGTCTGAGGCGAAGAGGGGTTTTTCTCTTGTTATGGATTTCTTATATCCAAATACCGCGACTCCTTCAACGGGCTTCCCTTCGGCATCGCGCACAACACCTTTTATCGCGGTGATTCCGCCACTGTATTTTATTACCGTCCTCTTGAATGGCTTCCCTGCAGCTATCGTCCCTATGTCTGTCGTCTCGCCCCTTTTGACGATGAACGTTTTCGGCTTATTCCCTGGGTCCTGGCCTTTAAGAAAATAATCGCCTTCGCCGGGAGGACCGATATTCTTTTCTCGTGAAATTCGCTTCATTGCACCCAAGTAGTACCGTCCAGGAGGGAGTTCTACTAAGAACTTGCCTTCATCGTCAATGGGGGCAACCGTATCCGGGACCCTCCAGTACTTCTCCTGAGAAGGAGGCGGGCCCGTGGCATCATTGAAGAAGAAGACTGCGCCGCCCGACATCGGCCTCCCATCTTCAATCAACAACCTTCCCAGCATTTTCCCTTTACCGACTTCCTGAGCGGAAGCGCATATTACCGCAATGAGGAAAAAAAAGGCAGTCAGGGAGGTCAATCTTTTCAATGCTGCCCTCCTATTCTCTTAAGACGTAAATACCGCACCATTTTCCCCACTGCATTCGACTAATTATATCCTACTGGACGGCTTCTTGCTACCTGCGACAGCGATATACCTGCCTTTATTCCGCCACGGCCCGGCGATGCAAAAGATCATTATTACGAATCAATTTCAGCTTTATATAGAGGATAGCAACTTTAAACTCTTCCTTTTGGTTGGTCAAATTACCGTCTTGTTTCGGAAATTTCGCCGCTGGAATGATGGGACGTGATTTCTCAGGAGATAATTTTTCCATCTAAAATAAGGGGTTCCTTCCCCCGGAGGTTATGTATTCCCATGGCATAAGGATTGCCATACATTCCGTAGTGAAAAGAGTGCTCGTTCTCGACAGGAACCCTTTTATACGGTATCTCATTGCCCGGACGCTTCAGAGTGCGGCGACGGTTGTGGTGACGGTTTCGCAGATAGAAAAGTCTGTCGCGGAGCTGAAAGCTCACCATTATGATCTCTTTTTTGTCGATATGCAGACATTGGATCATCCCGCGTTCGAGATGCTTGGGCTGTTGAAAGAACTGTCTCCTCATACCGGGATCATGCTCATGTCCGAGACCTGCAGCGGAGATGAGCTGCCTGCGGGATGTAATGAAGCGATATGCTGCTTTATCCCGAAGCCGTTCTTCCCCTCCGATATCAGGAAGCTGGCCGGGAAATCATTGGGGCTCGGCGAGCACTTCTGGAAACAGTCTCAGACAAGCGCTGACAGGGCATTCGCCGAGAGGAGACGGCAGGAGAGGACACCGATAACGGAAACGATAGAGTATACCGTGAATGCTGCAGGAAGAGTGACGAAACAACCCAAACTGAGAGGGGACATCATCAACATAAGCGACACCGGCCTTGGCTTGCTGACGGAATACCCGATTACTTCCGGCACACTTCTGACATTCTGCGAGGGGCTGGATCATAACGAGGGGATCGTCGCCTGGAGCCGGAAGGTGGACGATAATACCTTCAGCGCGGGGGTCGTTTTCGTATAGGGATGGCGGGCGACTTATTCCATACCTAATTTCTTGATCTGATAGCGGAAAGAGTCATAACTCATATTGAGCAGTTTTGCGGCATTCGTCTTGTTATTCTGCGCCAAGTCCATCGCCTGTTTGATGAGGTCCTTTTCAAGGTCCTCGAGAGAGACGCCCGTCGGAGTAAGCACGAATTTTGACTCCTGCGGCAGCGAAGGCCCTCTTTTCCCGGTCAGCCAGTTCGGCAGATGCGCCGGAACGATTTCCGGAGCATTCTCGAGCACCACAAGCCTTTCGACGAGGTTCTTGAGCTCCCTGGCGTTTCCGGGCCATGTATATGCCTCCAAAAGCGCCTCCGCTTCAGACGAAAACCCCTTGATCGTCTTTTTGTTGTACCTGCGGGAAAAAAGCGAGAGGAAATGCCTGGCAAGTGCAATAACGTCTTCTTTCCTCTCTCTGAGCGGAGGGATATGTAGATAAAAGGTGCTCAACCGGAAGAAGAGGTCATTCCTGAATCCTCCGTTTTTTACCGCATCGTTTAAATTGCGGTTCGTGGTTGCGATCACCGCGACATCGATAGGAATATCGTCCTTCCCTCCGAGGCGTCTGACCGTCCGTTCCTCGAGGACCCTCAGCAGCGCGGTCTGCAGGTGGGGGGCCGTCTCCCCGATCTCGTCGAGCAGGATCGTCCCGCCGGCCGCGAGTTCGAAGAGGCCTTTCTTATCGCTCCGGGCATCGGTAAACGCCCCCCTTTCATAGCCGAACAATTCGCTCTCCAATAAGTGGTCCGGCAGCGCTGCGCAGTTGACTGCCACAAAAGGCTCCCGACTGGTAGTGCATTCGCCGAACATAAGGGAATGGATATAGCGCGCGATGACTTCTTTGCCCGTACCGCTTTCCCCGGTAATCAGGATGCTCGAGACATGGGCCTCGGCCATCTTTGCGGCCTTGCTCTGGATCTCCCTAAGTGCCGGGGACTGCCCGATGATCTCGGAATTGAAGTAGTTGCAGCTTATCTTTCTCAGGTAGTCGACTTCCTGTTCGAGCCTCTGGTTCTCGATCGCGTTGCCGACCACAATCTTCACCTCTTCGATGTTGAAAGGCTTGGTCAGATAATCAGCCGCACCCAGTTTCATGGCCTTGACCGCTGTTTCGGCAGTGTCATCGGCAGTCAGCATAATGACCTTGACCGGCAGCCCGCTCTCGCGGATTTCCTTAAGAATATCGACGCCGTTGCGGCCGGGCAACTGAATGTCCAGGAGCACAACATCCGGAAACCAGGCGCGAAGCTTCTCCATGACATCCGCCGCGGAGAGATCGGCCTTGATTTCGTAGCCCGCCTGTTCAAGGGCCCTTGAGAGGGTAAGAGAGATCAACTCGTCATCGTCGACGAGGAAAATCTTCTTCTTCCTAGACACCTTCATGCCCTGCCGCCCTTATGGGGAAGGAGATCGTAAATGCGGCCCCCCGGTCCGGGTTGTTTGCAACCGTAATCGTCCCTTCGTGCTGTTCGATAAGGCGTTTAATAATCGCCAGACCGAGACCGGTCCCGTGATGCTTCGTCGTAAAAAAAGGCTGGAACAATCTGCCCATCGCTCTTTCTTCGATTCCTGTCCCCGAATCGGAAATCCGTACTCCTATCGTGCTGGCGGAAGGATCATAAAACGTCTTCAGGTGCAAGGCCCCCCCCTGAGGCATCGCCTCGGCTGCGTTGAGCAGGAGGTTGAGAAATATCTGTCTCAGTTGCTGTGGGTCCGCGAGTAAGTCCGGGACCTTTGGATCGAAATCTTTTGCAACGGTTATCCCCGCACCGGCATTTATAGCAAAAGAGGGGTGTTTCAGGGCAAAGGAGAGGGTCATGTCGAGCACCCCGTTGATGCCGACACTCACATACTGCGGCCTCGGGGGCTTCGCGAAATTCATGAGGTCTTTCATGAGCGACTCTATCCGGACCACGTCTTCGACCGCCTTCAGCAGTAGCATCCTGTCCTGCGGCGCCACAGTCGACTCCTGAGAAATCAGCTCGATCGCGCCCCTGACCCCGGTAAGCGGGTTTTTGATCTCATGGGCCAGCCCGGCGGCAACCTCCGCCAGCACCATGCCCTGCTCTATCTTCTGCATCTTCGTGAAGTGTTCTTTCAGGGCACCCGCCATCTCATTCAACGAGCTCGCCACCTCTCCGAATTCATTATGGAGGCCCTCGATGCGAAAATCCAGGTTGCCCTCCTTCAGGCGCCTCGTGGCGTAAAGGAGCCTGTTGATCGGCTTCGTAAAAGACCTGATGAAGAAATACGAAAGGATGACCATGAGAAGAGGCCCGAGGACGAGAAGGACATAGAGGACGACCTTCGTATCCGCTATCTTTACCAGGGTGCCTTGCGTACGCTGCTGTAGCTTCGTGGTGGTAAGTGCGATCATCTCATCGACCTTGGTGATTAACTCCTGTCCGATCGCAAAAGCGGCATCCTCTTCTTCCCCTAATCTTTGCACGTTGGCGCGTATCGTGAAGACCCTGCTCAGGGCATTTTTATATTCCTCGATGTGGTCCTTGATGTCGTTAAGTTTCCCGGTAACCGCGGGGCTGTGATGACAGTGAAAACAGGAGTTCGCCACGTTATGCATGTTCATGACGTCCTGGACAACGGTATCGACGCCCCTCGCATGACGCGTATTCTTCAGGTTGAGGTCCGCCTGGACCCGTTTAATCTGAATCAGGAGATGCTCCCTTAGCAATTCAACCTGATGGAGAATAATGAGCTGGTCGAGGGAACCAGTCGATCTTTCCACAGAACCGATAATGTAGAAAACCCCGAGGGAAAAAATCAGCGAAAAGATGCTAAGCCCCAGGATAATCGTTCTCTTCATCTAATTGAGATAATTGTACTTGGCAAGATCGAGATGGATTTCCTTAGCATACCGGCGCACGGGCTCGAAATCGTCCTCTTTTGTCTCGATAAACTTTCGCGCCCCAAATCCTTCCAGGACCTTTTTCCCCTCAGGGTCGGTATGCATGTTCAACAGCGCCTGCTTAAGTTTCTCCCTTACCTCATCGCTGATGTCGCCTCTCAGGGCGAGGCTGTTTTCCGGCACATCGGGAGACCTCTCGAGAATGACCAGGTCCTTTCCCAGGCGCTTATCAGCCTGCGCCAGCATCTCGAAGATGGTATTCTTCGCTGCTCCGATATCGGCCTTTCTATTCAGGACATCGTATATCGCGTCTTCATGTGTCCCGGTAAAATAGGTCTCACTGAAGTAGGACCGGTAATCCGCGATTCCGTTCTCATGGAAGTATTCGAGAGGCAGCAGGTAACCGGCGGTCGTAGCCTTGTCCACAAAGGCAAACCTCTTCCCCCGCATATCGCCCGCTGTTTTGATGCCGCTGTCCTTCCGGACGAAAATCAGCCCGTGATACGTCGATATCCCATCGAGATTCTGTGGCCGCGCGATCACCTTGACCCCGATTTTTGCGTGTGCAAGAGTATACGTAAAGCTTCCAAAAAAAGCGCCGTCCATGCCTTTCGAGACGAAGTTATCGATGATGTTGCCGTAACGCGGCAGCACCTCGAGCTTTATATGGTATCCCGTACGCTGCTGCAGATACTTAGCGAGAGGGCCGTAGCGTTCCATCTGTCTGAAGATATTCTGCTCGGGTATGAGTCCTATTACCAGGGGCTTTCCTGAAGGCTGTTTTGCCACGGGGGGTACTTCCTTATCGTTGCACCCCGCCAGAATGGCAATGCATATGCATAACGAAACGAGAGGGAATTTCACAGATTAAGTATAATATGGCCCAACAAAAAATGGCAATAAATGGAGCACAACCCCTCCGCCACGGATGGAGTACGCGCGGGCGTCAGCCGACGGAAATCCTATTTATTCCTTTGTCTGCTCCAGACCTTTTTTGGCTTTTTCATTCGAGGGATCGATTCTCAATGCCTTCTCGAAATTGCTGCATGCCCTTTTTTTGATGCCGGCTTTCATGTAGACGAGCCCGAGGTTCGCATAATGGTCCGGATTAAAAGGCTCGATCTTGACCGCCGTAAGGAGGGCCTCTTCGGCGTCCTTGAGCCTTCCGGGCATCCTTGAAAAGGCGAGCGAAAGGTAACTCCAGTACTGGGCGCTCCTCGGCATCAGCTTTGTGGCCCATTTGAAGTTTTCGACTGCACCCCAGAAATTCCCTTTCTTGAACTCCTCGACGCCCCGCCTGAACTGGTCCTCCGCCCTGACATCTTCAGCAGGCTCAGCCTCTTTTCGTTTGCCGGTGCCAAGGGACCTAAAATACTCCTCGCGGGTTTTTTCATCCTTCAACACATTATATGCCTTAGTGATTGCGTCGAAGATTTCGGTCAGTTTGCTCTTGACCGACTCATCGGTCACCGCAAAATATCTGTCCGGGTGGAATTCCTTGGCGAGGCGGTAGTAATTTCGTTTGATGGTCTCGGCGTCGCCGTCGGGACCGGCATCGAGCAGCTCGTACATGCTGAGGCTGTCGAGCTGCGGGTATATCGAGTCGACTCTTTTGACTAGCGCTTCCTCCTCCGAAAGGGGGCTCAATATGTCCTGGAGGGTCACGGGTTCTTCCTGCTGCTCTTTTGCATGCTTCGCAACCGCGGCCTCTTCCGGGATCGCGGTCGCCTGCTCGATAATCCCGATGGACCAAAGGACATACAGTATCTTCAGGGCCTCGAAGGAACCCATCCATGAATTTTCGATGACCTCTCTGATCGTCCTCCTGCCGTCGATAAGGGACAGGATCTTCTTGTCCTGAGAACTCAGCTCGATTCCCTGAAACAGGCTGAGCGGGTCTCTGCTCAACCTGAAGACGGAGTCGGTGTCGGGCATCTCGTTCCGTATCCTCGTCCAGTTTTCGATCTTCTTCACGCCGTCGTAGATAAGGTTGGCCATGCTCATCTTGAGCGTGATGACTTCCTGATTAGGTATCTTCCCCTCCATGAATTCATACTCCGCGTCTTCGATCAGGAACATGCTATGAATGATCTCCTTTACCTGGTACTTCACGCCCCAGAAAAGGTCTTTCGGGGTAAGGTAGCCGAGCTCGACCAGTATCGCCCCCTGCCTCTTTTTCGATCTCTTCAGGACCTCGACGGACCTGTCATACTGTTCTACCGTTATCTTGTCCGCCTTGAGGAGCATCTCCCCCAGCCTGTCGTCCTCATAGGTGGATGAGGCGAAAATCGCGTCGCCCGCGTGGATATAAATCTTTTTTGTGAACACGGGGGTCTTGAGGGAAAGCGTGCCCGTCTTTCTGTTCCTGTTCAGGAAGACCAGCAATTTTACGAGACTCACGTCCTTAATGCTGCCCGTCAGTGGTATTTCCATCTTTTTTCTCTCCCGCCAATTTTTTCACCGAAGACAACTCCTCCCGAAGATCGGTGCTTTCATTTTTCGAAGACTGAAGCTGCATCGAGAGGTTTCTCAGTTCTTCCGTCTGCCTGTCTATCGTGTCCCGCAATACGCCGATATAATACGCCTCGACCGCCACGGCCGCAGCAAGCAGTGCAACGATCAAAAACCTGATCAGAAGATGCAGCCCCACACTGCCCGCACGGGAGCCGATTTCCCCCTTCCTCCCGCCGCAGCCCGTTGTCACCGGTACCTCTTTACCCTGAACCTGAAAATCTCTACATCTTCATACTGTAAGATGCCCGCCTTCATCCGCGCTATCCTGAGCTGTTCTTCGACGGAGTCTATCCCCTCCAGGTCGGGGAGAAGCAAACCCCGCCGCTGTCCCGCCTTCACGATGACCCCGAACTTCCGCGGATCGAGTTCACTCTTATCATGCACTTTTTCCGGGGCCGACAGCACGTCGACCGAATAGGAGAGACTGCTTAATTCATCCTCGGAAACAGACGGGAACCGAGGGTCCTGCGTTGCCGCGCAGACTGCGTTCCGGACCGTTTCGAGCGCGATATTGTCGCAGCAGGGCTGAAACGTTCCTATGCAGCCCCTCAGCTGACCGTCCTTCTTCAGGCAAACGAATACGCCGGCTTTTTCGGCCATCTCAGGGGGGAGCGGCTCGGGAAGGGGTACTACCTTCTTTTTCCTTACAAATTCTTCGACGCTCTTCCGGGCGAGTTCCACGAGGCCGTGCATCATTTCTCCCGGTAGAGAGAATAATCCGCAATCGCCAGAAGCGCCTCTTTAGCGGGGCCGTCTGCGAGTGCCGACAACTCGGCCTTGGCGCCGTCTACGAGCGCACGGGCCTTGCCCAGGGAGGCCTCGATCGACCGGTACTTCTTCAGAAGTTCCAGGATCCTGCCGACGCTCTCACCCGGAACGCTGTCTCTGATCATCTTCTTTATCTCGGAGACCTCTTCGCTTGCGGCGGTCTTGAGCAGGGAGAGGAGCGGGAGGGTGATCTTGCCTTCCTCGAGATCCTTGCAGAGCTTCTTGCCGAGTTCGCCTTCTTCAGCCATGTAATCTAGGATGTCGTCGGCCATCTGGAAAACGATGCCGGTCTTCATCCCGAACTCCGCCAGCCGTAACTCCATGGTCTCCGGCATTCCGCCGAGTATCGCGCCTATCCTGCAGGCGGCCGAGATCAGCGCGCCTGTCTTGGCGGAGATGATCTCGACGTAATCCTCTTCGGACATGTCCGGATCGCCTATCCGGTTGAGCTGCAGGAGTTCTCCCTCGGTCATCCTTGTCGTAGCCGCGGAAAGGGTCTCCATGATTCTCTGGTTTTTCTGGGCCACTGCGGTCTTCAGTGCGTTGGAATAAAGAAAATCGCCGACAAGCACCACTACCTGGTTGCCCCAGACTGAATTCGCGGTGGGTTTCCCCCTCCTCATCTCGGCCATATCCACGACATCGTCGTGCAGGAGCGACGCCGTATGGATCGATTCGACAATGGCCGCGATCTCGATCTGGGCGTCCCCTTCGTAGCCTGCGATGTCGGCCGATATCAGATGAAACAGCGGCCTTAATCTCTTGCCGCCGCTCGAAGTGATGTAGCTCCCTATCAGCGGGATAATCGATGCCTTGTTCTTGAAAAGGTCCTGGATTTTGAGTTCCACGAGCTGAAGCTTGTCTTCGTAGAGCTCAAAGACATCCTGCAAATTCATTTTCTGATGATAGGGCAGCGGATATTTTGATGTCAAGATAAAGGTCCTTTCATTGCCCCAACTATCCTCAGCTTTTCGAGGTCGGCGCCGGGACGGGCGAGATCCCTGACGTCAACCGGCCTGAAGGCCCCTTTTTCGGTGATGATCGCGCTCACATATCGGGCGGGAGTCACGTCGAAGGCGAGGTTCCTCACCTTCACCCCCTCAGGCGCGATCCGGCAGGTGCCGAAAATATGCGTCACCTCTTCAGCGCCCCGCTCTTCGATCGGGATAAGGTCTCCCGAAGCGATCGAGAAATCTATGCTGCTCAACGGAGCGGCGACATAAAAAGGGATGCCGTGTTCCTTACAAAGCACCGCGACGGTATAGGTCCCTATCTTATTGGCAACGTCGCCGTTCAATGCGGTCCTGTCGGTCCCCACGATCGCAAGATCGATCTCGCCATTTTTCATCAGCGCGCCGGCCGTATTATCGGTGATGAGCGTTACGGGTATGCCTTCCTGCATGAGTTCCCATGCCGTAAGTCTTGCGCCTTGCAGTACAGGCCTCGTCTCGTCCGCGACCACCTCGAATTTCTTGCCCTGTTCGCGGGCGACCAGCATGGGGGCGGTTGCCGTGCCGTAGCCGCCCGTGGCAAGGGACCCTGCGTTACAGTGGGTCAGCACGGTATCTCCGTCCCGGATAAACTGTGCCCCCCATTCACCGATGGCCCTGTTGATCCTGATATCCTCCTCAAGAATCCCGTTGGCTTCCTGGACCAGAAGCTCTCTGAGGCGCTGGACCCTTTCCTCTCTGTGCTTCGCAAGAAAGACTTTGAGCCGTTCGACTGCCCAGCGGATATTCACAGCCGTCGGCCTTGTCGCAAGGAAGGCGCTGAACACCGGTTCAAGTTTTTCGGCAAAACCTTCATACGTCTCGGCCTCTATGTCCTGGGCCGCGAGGGCGACACCCATTGCCGCCGCAATGCCGATCGCCGGAGCGCCCCTGATCCAGAGATTACGTATCCCCTCGGCAACAGTAAGATAATTATCGCACTCGATGTATCTGACTTCAATGGGGAGTCTTGACTGGTCCAGCATGATGACCTTGCCGTCAGCCCATTCGATCGTCTTTACCATCCATCCTCCGGAGACATCTATTATTATAAACTAATCGGCATCTTACCGTGCTGCCGTGCCGCAGCCCGGACACCTGCCGCTACCCTGCAAGCGGCTTGAAGGTGGTAACGATCAGCAAGGCGGTAAGCACAATTATCGCGACCACGGTCCCCCAGGAGATATAATTGTAGGCGCCAGGGTTTACGTATTCTCCCATCAATTTCCTGTTATTCACGAGCAGAAGAGCATAAATAAGAACAAAGGGGAGTAACAACCCGTTGATCACCGCCGACAAAACCATAAGGAAGACGAGGGGCGCTCCCGGGATGAGGATCACCAGTGAGGAGAGCGCTATGGTCATCGTATAAATCCACATGAACTGGGGGGCTTCGCTGAAGGTCTTGTTCACCCCCGCTTCCCAGCCCATCGCCTCGCAGATGTAATAGGCCGTAGCGAGAGGGACGATGATCGCACCAAGCAACGATGCGTTGGCAAGGCTGAATGAGAATATGAGGTATGCGTATTCGCCGGCAAGCGGTTTCAGGGCAAGTGCCGCCTCCGATGCCTCGGTGACCCTCATCCCGTGGGGAAACAACAGTGTCCCGCAAGTGACGATGATAAAAAAACTTATCACATCCGTGATCAAACAACCAATGACGACATCCAGTCGCGACGCCTTGTAGTGCTCTTTTTTTATCCCCTTTTCGGCTATCGAGGACTGCAGATAAAACTGCATCCAGGGAGTGATGGTCGTCCCTATGATCGCGATGCTCAGCATCATATATTCGGAGTTCCACCGGACCTTGGGCACGAACGTGCTTTTCAGGACAGGAACCCAGTCCGGCTTCGCCATGAGGCCGGAGATGACATACCCGATATATAAAAGGCAGGCAACCAGAAGTATTTTTTCGACGAAGCGGTAGCTTCCCTTCGTCACGAGTATCCAGATCGAAACCGCGCCTATCGGCACCATGACATATTTGCTCAGCCCAAGGATCTCCATGCTGGCGGCCCAGCCCGCGAGGTCTGCCACCGTATTCCCGAAATTTGCGATCAGAAGACCCAGCATCATGAAAAAAGTCGTCTTGACCCCATAGTTTTCACGGATAAGGTCGGATAGCCCCTTCCCGGTGACGACCCCCATCCGCGCGATCATCTCCTGGATGACGACAAGCGCTACGGTAGTCGGTATCAGCGTCCAGAGCAGTTCATAGCCGAACCTCGCGCCGGCGACCGAATACGTGGTGATGCCGCTGGCGTCATTGTCTATGTTGGCGGTAATGATCCCGGGTCCCATTACCGAAAGAAAGAGGAGCATTTTTCTCCAGCGGTTCATACCTTCCGCCTCTTTCTCTTCGCCGCAGGGGGCAGCAGCATGTCGATGACGTCATCTACCGTAATGATCCCGTGCATGTAGCCTTCTTCATCCACCACCGGCAGGGCCAGGAGATTGTACTTCGAGATGGTCTCGGCCACGACCATCTCGTCTTCGCCAGGGGAAACGGTCTTGAGGTTCGTCTCCATCATATCGCCGAGGATACAATCCTTCTCGGCCAGGAGCATCTCGCGGAGAGAAATGACGCCGTTTAGTTTTTCGTCTTTGTCGAGTACGTAGATGTAATAGACGGTTTCCACTTCTTTTGCCTCGCCTTTGAAGCGCAGAAGCGCATCCTGCACGGTCATTTCAGGCGAGTACGCGATAAATTCGTTCGTCATGAGGCCGCCGGCGGTGTCCTCCTCGTGGCCGAGGAGCTCCTGGATGTCTTCCGCGTCCTCTTTCTCGATGCTTTCGAGTATCTCCTTGGCTTTCTCGGTCGGGAGGTCGCTGAGGATGTCGGCGGCCTCGTCCGGAGGCATCTCTTCTATGATGTCGGCCGCTTTTTCCGTAGTCATCGCGCTGATAAGATCGGCCTGCATCTCCGGCTTCAGTTCCGACAGCGCCTCTGCCGCGGTCTCTATATCGAGGTTATTGAAAAAACTCGTGCCTTCCTTCTGCGAAATGCTGCTGATGATATCGGCGATATCGGCGGGATGCAGTTCGGAAAGCATCTGTCTCGGCACGGTGAGAGATAATTCCGTCAGCTTCGGTGCAAGGGGCTGCAGATAGTCCCAGCTTATAAGGGAAAACGGAAGGCTTTTCTTGAACAGTCTAAGGAAATCCTCGCCGCCCCGTTCGATGCCGAGCCGCCTGAGGATGCCCCTCATGCCTACATCGACGGCGAGGAGGATCGCCTCTCCGTTAAATCCTTCGAGCTTTACGTCGTTCACCCTTACCACTTTTGCTCCGTTGGCGTCGACGATCTGCTTGTCGAGGATGTCCCTCAGGATCAGGAGATCATTTTCGTCCAATTCGTAGGGGGCCAGGCTCTCTGCATAGACCTTGGAAGAAATGATCTTTTTATTGAAGATGTTCAGCTTGTGCCATGGGAGACGGAGCAACTTTTTTTTCCTTTCGATGATGAGGGCGGAGACCATCGGGAGAGGGTCGCCCTTGATGATGACCATGTCCTTAACCCTTCCGAGGTCCTCCCCCTTCGGGTCAAGCACGGGTTTTTTGATGATCTCGCTCGAAAAAACTTCGCCAAAAAAAGGCATTATCCGCTCCCTGGAATGATCTGTGAAAATGAAGGCGCTTTTAAAGTATAGCCCCACAAGGGTTTCTTGGGCAACAGTTTTGTGGGACCTGAACAGATATCGGTAAGCCCCTCCGGCCCCCCGCAGTATCGTCCGCGCGAGGACGGCATAGAAGCTGCCTGGGACTAGATTGGCCGGCCGCAAGGGGACAATACAGTGGTACAACGGGAAAAGGCACTTGCAATTCACCGGGAGATGCCATAAAATCAGTGGGATACGCCGAACACGGCGTATTCTGAAACAGAGGGAAAAGCAGGCGGGTAGAGATGAGACTGACGCTGCGACAACAGATTTTTTACGGCTACATCCTGATGGTGATATTCACCCTGGTCGTAGGGACCTATGCCATCTGGGGTCTCATGGAACTGAACCAGGTCACGTCCGAGATCATCTTTACCGACATGGCGGTCGGGGAGAAGATCGTCAAACTGAATGACTGCATTCAGGCCCAGGACCTCTATGAACAGCGGTTTCTCACGTTCGGACAGGCCGATTCGGAGAACCAATTCTGGAACAGGTCCAGGGATTTCAAATCGCTCCTGTCAGACATCGGCTCTGCGCAGCCCACCCTGAAAACCTCACTTGAAAGTATCATCACGTACCACGACAATTACAACCAGTTGTTCACCAAAGAAGTGTCCCTTATCAAATCCGGACACAGTAAGGAGGCGGCCGGTATATCTTCGACCGCTCTCAAGGCCAGCTTCAGCAAAATACTCTCTTCCCTCAAGGACATCGACATCAGGAACAAGGCCCTGCAGAACAGGCAGATAAGCCGGTCAGGCATTCTGGGCGAAAGGGTCCTGATGGTTACCATCATCCTCAGCGCAGTTTCTTTCGTCTTCGGCATTCTCTTCGCCTCGCTGCTCACCAGCCACGTGACCACGGCCATCACGAGATTGAAGGCCGCCACCCACTCGATCCGCAGCGGCAATTTCGACAACATCCCGGATATACAGGGCGCCGATGAACTTGCGGACCTCGCGATCTCCTTCAAGGAGATGTCGGCGAGGCTGAAAGAGCTCGAGGTGACCCACCTCGATGCGAACCCACTCACAAAGCTGCCGGGGAACCTCGCGATCGAGAAGGAGCTGCTGACCCGCCTGAACGACACCGAGAAATTCTCTTTCTGTCTAGTCGACCTCGACAATTTCAAGGCCTTCAACGACCGCTACGGGTATGCCAGGGGAAGCGATGTCATCAAGTGGCTTGCGGAGGTCTTGTCAAAAATCAGGGCGGACCTCGCGACTTCCGATGATTTTCTCGGGCATATCGGCGGGGACGACTTTGTCATCATCTGCTTGCCCGAAAGGGTCCATGCGATCTGCAACAAGATCATCGAAGAATTTGACAGGGGGATAGTCGATTTTTATGACCCCGAGGACGTGAAGAAGGGATTTATCGTGTCGGTCGACAGGAATGACAACCCGGCGATATTCGGTATCATGACGATCTCGATAGCGGTCGTCAATACGGACCGCACCCTGATACGTGAGCCGAAGGAGGTCGCGCTCAAGGTAACGGAACTGAAGCAGTACGCCAAGACGTTCGCGAAAAGTCTCTATATCATGGACCGCAGACGGTCGCGGTAAATCTCAGTATCTGAGGGACGCCTTTTCCAGGTTTCCTACTACGACGAGGACATAGTCCTTCGGGTCGAGATATTTCTGCGCCGCCCGCAGCACGTCGTCCTTTGTCACCGCATCGATGAATGTCCTATACTTGTCGACATAGTCGAGCCCTAGGCGGTAGTACTCCACCGCAACCAGAAACCCGGCTATCTTGCTGTTGGAGTCGATCCGGAGAGGAAAACTGCCGGTAAGATAGGCCTTGGCGTCATTCAATTCCTTGTCGCTCACCGGCTCCGTACGTATCCTCTGCATTTCCTTCAATATCTCCCCTATGGCGGCATTCGCCGATCCGTTCTTCGTCTGGAGCCCCGCCTCGAAAAAGCCGCCGAATTTATTCGTCGAAAAAAAGCTGTGCACGTCATAGGAAAGACCCTTGTTGTCCCGGATGCTGTCCATCAGCCGCGAGGCGAACCCTCCGCCGCCGAAGATATAATTCATGACCGAAACGGCATAATAATCGGGGTCCTCTCTCGAGATGCCCAGGTGCCCGAGGATCACGTTTGCCTGCGTGATGTCTCTCTGTATTTTGATGACCCGCGGCCCGTCTCCTTTCTTGAGGACAGGGAGGGGTCTGGCGGCAACTTCTCTTCCCTTCCATCCGCTGAAGAACCTGTCGAGGAGGTCATGGAGTTCCTTGCGATCGATATCACCCGCAACCGCCATGATCCCGTTGCCGGGTACATAGTAGGCCTTGTGAAAATCAACAATGTCCTGCCGGTTGACAGCGTCAAGCGATTCTTCCGTCCCCTCCAACGGAATACCGTACGGGTGGTCGCCGAAGACCGCCTTCAAAAAGGCTTTCGAAGCGACCGCCCCCGGCTCCTCCTTCTGCTGTAAGATAGAGCTTTTTATCACCGCCTTTCTTCTCTGTATCTCTTCTTCGCTGAACGCCGGGTGCAGAACGATGTCCGAGAGCAGGTCGAAGCCGAGCGCTACGTCCTTTTTGAGCACAGCGAGGGTCACCGTGACATAATCGGCGCCGCCGGATGTACTCAGGGAGCCTCCGACAAACTCGATAGCATCGCTGATGTCCTTTGACGAGCGCGTAGCCGTGCCCTCGTTGAGGAGGTCGGCGGTCAGGTTTGCAAGGCCCGCCTTCCCGGGCGGTTCGGCAACGCTGCCCGCCCTTATCGCGAGCACCACCTTAACGATCGGAAGCCCTGTCCTCTCGGCGTGAAGAAGGACCATCCCGTTGGGAAGTACCTCACGCTCCGCGATGCCGGCTGCAAAGGCCCGCAGGGGAATCAGCAGCAATAAGAAGACGAAGATCAGGACGATGCGCCTGGCCAATTCTCCTCCCTTTCTATTACTCACCATTACTTTTTCCTTCGCCTTCAGGGATGAGGATGCCGGTGGTCTTCCTGTCGGCCACAAGATATTTGGCGGCAACACGCTGCACGTCCCCAGGTGTAACCTTTCTGATGCCTTCGAGATACTTGTCGATAAGCCTCCATCCCCCTATCATTTCGAAGGACCCTATTGTCCTTGCCTGCATATAAATGGAATCCTGTTCCATGATGAACGAGGCCTCGATCTGATTTTTGGCCTTCTGCACCTCGCGCTCGGAAGGCGGATCCTTCTTTATCTTTTCGAGTTCGTCGAGAAGCGCCTTTTCGAGGTCTTCGATCTTCTTGCCGCGAGAGGCGGTGGCTGCCGCATAAAAAAGAAAGGGGTCTCTGTACAGGCCTTCGTAGCTGGCCCAAGCGGACAAGGCGATCTGCTTCTCATAGACGAGAGAATTATAGAGCCGCGAACTCTTGCCGCCCGACAGCACGCCGGCGAGCACGTCCAGCGCATAACCGTCCTGGTCCTTGATGTCAGGCACCTTGTAGACGAGCAAGATGTAAGGCAGTTCAGCCTCTTTTTTCACATACACCCTTTTTTCGCCGTACTGCGCGTCTTCCCGGGCGTGGGCCTCCTTTATCTCCGGGCCTCTGGGTATCTTGCCGAAGCTCTCCTTTATTCCGGCAAGCACCTGTGCGGAATCGACATCCCCCACGACGATGATGACCGCGTTATTCGGCGCATAATAGGTCTTGTAATGCGCGATCAGGTCACTGGGGTCCAGGCCCTTCAGATCGGACATCCAGCCGATCACCGGCCAGCGGTAGGGGTGGTCCTTGTAGGCCGTCGCGAGCACCTCCTCGTGAAGAAGGTTCTGCGGGTCGTCCTCATAACGCATCCTTCTTTCTTCCATCACGACGTCCCGCTCCGAGAGGACCGCCTCCGGGGTGAGGATGAGATTGCGCATCCTGTCGGCCTCCAACTCGATTGGAAGTCCTATGCGGTCCGAGGCAAGCAGCTCAAAATATCCGGTATATTCACGGCTGGTAAAGGCGTTGTCCATTCCCCCGGCCCTCTGGATCGCCTGGGAGAATGTCTTCGGCCCGTACTTGGCGGTGCCTTTGAACATCATATGCTCCAGCAGATGGCTCAGCCCCGTCTTCCCTATCTTTTCGTCCACAGACCCAACGCGGTACCATATCTGAAACGTTGCAGTCGGCGCCTTATGGTCTTCGGCGATCAGGACCTTGAGCCCGTTGTCGAGGGTGTATTCCTTGAGGTTTAGGGCACCGGCACCGGGAGGAAAGAGCAACACGAAGACCAAAGAGAAAATGATCGCGGCTTTTTTCATAATTTTTTATCTTAAAACTTTTTCGAAACTCCTTACAACTATTTGCCCGGACATTCCCTTTCGCGTAAAATACGGGTGAGATGAAGATCGAAGACCTCAGGCAGATCGGCGCTCGGCTCATGGATGAAATCCCCGCGCTCAAGCAGTCACCCGACCTCACGAAGTCCCTCGGCACCGGAGCAGCGGGAGACAAGACATTCCCGATCGACCGCAGGGCAGAGGAGATTATCATCGCCGGCCTCGACTCATGCGGTGAGCCCTGTACCGTCATATCCGAAGAGGCGGGCCTCGTGGACATCAGGGGAGGCGGTCTCCGGGTGATCATCGACCCGATTGACGGAAGCAAAAACGCTATAGCCGGGATCCCCTTCTTCTGCACCTCGATCGCCGCTGCGTCGGGCGAGACGATGGACAGTGTCTTTCTCTCCTATATTATCAACCTGTTGACCGGAGACGAGTTCTGGGCCGAGAAATCTTCGGGGGCCTTCATGAACGGCAGCCGGCTCACGACACAGGGGGACGACCTTCTGTACCTGGTCGCCTACGAGGCCCAGGTCCCTTCCCGGGACCTGCCGCATATAATCCCTCTCTTGTCCGGAGCACGGAAGACCAGATGCTTCGGCTCGACAGCCCTCGATCTTGCGTATCTTGCAGCTGGAGCGGTCAGCGTATTCGTATGTCCGGCGCCGTCGCGGAGCTTCGACTTCGCGGCCGGGTGGCTGCTTGTGAAAGAGGCGGGCGGGCTCGTGACCGATACCGGCGGGAATGAGATATCGAACGTCAGGCTCGGGCTCAGTCGAGCAACTCCCCTTCTGGCTTCCGGCAACCGAGCACTCCATCAAAAGGCACTGGGACTGCTGCTCGAGGAGAAGGCGTGAGCAGGTTTCTGATATTCCTTCTCGCAGGGCTGGCCGGTGCGCTGATCGCAGACAAAAAGGGGAGAGACAAGCTTATATGGTTTCTGCTCTGTTTCTTTTTCCCTCCGCTGCTCCTTCTGCTTTTGTTTCTGCCTCTGAAGCTGGCGGGCGGCAAGACAAAGCAATGTCCTTTTTGCTCGCGTGTCGTTTCCTCCGGGGATACCACCTGCAAATACTGCAAAAAGGAATTGCCGATCGAGATGGTACAATGTCCGGGCTGCGGGAGCTTCGTGCCCGGCAAGGGGTACTGCATCAAGTGCAACAGGGAGCTGAAATAAACTTGACGGTGGGAGCATCCCGTCAAAGCTTTTTAGCGCGATGTTAGACATTATTTGATGAGGACATGGTGTCGGGCAAACAATGCTTCACGCGCAATCACTATTAAGGCGGCAATCAAATAGCTGAACTTTGTCATCCTATCTCAAAATGCAGTTTCTTCAAAAAGTGCTCTTCTCGCCGTCATTCCCGTGAAGACGGGAATCCAGTGTTTTCGAGGAGTTCTGGATACCCGCCTCCGCGGGTATGACAAACTAAGCAGCGGCAAGTCGATTTTGAGATAGATTCTAATAACGTCATCTTACTTCTGAACTTCTTGTTCCCGTTTTCCAGCGCGGCTTCGGATGCGGCACGGAATCGCTGCAAAAAGCTCTTCGGGCCACTCTCAGCAGCCTTAACGCCAATTTATGCAACGGCATCAATAGCCCTGATGAGCGCTATCGGATATACGCTTCCGTCACATACCGCCTCATCATGCGGTGGGTATTGAAGTAATAGGCGTTCTTGCCGATGGCGTTCTGCATCATCCGTATCCAGGTGTGCCGGTCGTCGTAAAATATGGGGATGATCATATGTTCGAGCTTATGGTACAGGTCCTCTGCATCCCGTGCGTCTGCATCAGCGCCCGGCGCAAGCTCATGGGGCGGCGGCCCTATAGACCATCCGGTGAACCCCTCGATATGTCCCTCTATCCACCATCCGTCGAGCACGCTGAAATTCATGACGCCGTTATGGGTCGCCTTCATGCCGCTCGTCCCTGAGGCCTCCAGCGGCCGCAGGGGGGTGTTCATCCATATGTCGACGCCCGATACAATCTTCAGCGCCGTTGCCATGTTGTAGTTTTTCAGGTAGACGATCTTTATCTTGTCCCGGAGAAGCCCCTTATACCTGAAAATGTTCTGGATCAGCTGCTTGCCCGGCTCGTCCTGGGGGTGGGCCTTGCCGGCGTAGACTAGCTGAATCTTGCCGGCGCCTATGCGTTCGAGGCGGGGAAGGTCCCTGAAGAGAAGGTCAGCCCTTTTATAGGCTGTAGCCCTTCTCGCAAAGCCGACGGTGAGAACATCCGGTGAAAGTTCATCGCCAGTCTGCTCTCTTACCAACCCGAGAAGATCTCGTTTGGCGGCGAGATGGGCTTCCCAGAGCCTGTTATCAGGGATGCGGCCGATTCTTACGAAGAGTTCCGGTTCATTGGCCCATCCCGGAAGGTATTCGTCATATAATCTCCTGAAGCTGTCGCAGGTCCAGGTGAATGAGTGGACTCCGTTCGTGATCGCGTGTATCTCGTACCCGGGGAACATGCTCTGGGAGACCTCTCCGTGTTTCTTTGCCACCCCGTTTATGTAGCGGCTCAGATTCAGGGCAAGCATCGTCATATTGAGATAATCCTTCCCGGCGAGGTCCTTCAGGACCGGCACGGGAATGATCTCGCCCATTACCCTCGCCACAAGGTCGTACGGAAATTTATCGTGGCCGGCTTCCACCGGCGTATGGGTCGTGAAGACGCAGAGGTTCTTCACGCTCGTCTTGTCCCAGACGAGCTTCTCGTCCCAGACGTCCTCTATCGGTTTTTTGAACCGGTTTAAGAGCTCCAGCGTGAGGAAACTTGCATGGCCCTCGTTCATATGATATTTCTTTATCTCAAACCCCATCTCGTGGAGCATTCTCACGCCGCCCAGCCCGAGCGCAATCTCCTGCTTCAGCCGGTATTCCTTGTCTCCGCCGTACAGATAGGCGGTGATCTCGCGGTCCTTCGGCTGGTTGTCGGCGAGGTCCGTGTCGAGGAAGAAGACCGGGACATATCCGCCGGTGAGACTTTTTACATTGTATTGCCACGCCTGGAGAGAGACTTCGCGCCCTTCGATCGTGACGGTCACCCGCTGGGGGAGGAGTTCCATGTAGCGGGAGGGGTCCCATTCGAAGGGCCTCTCGATCTGCCGGCCGGCTTCATCGATGTCCTGGATGAAATATCCCTTCCTGCTCAGCAGCGTCACCGCCACCATCGGCAACCTAAGGTCAGCGGCAGAGCGTATCGTGTCGCCGGCGAGCACGCCGAGCCCGCCGCTGTATGTCGGGATGTCGTTGTGGACCCCTATCTCCATCGAAAAATATGCGATCTTCGGCTCCTTGGTCAGCTCATATAACTGCTCGATTACTCCGGCCATCGTTTCGTATTCTCCTTTTTTCTCTTTCCGGGAAACAGATCGCTGTCCGCCCCGGTCCGAATTTACCGGGGAAAGACATCGAAATTGCTGCGGATTCTCACCTCGTCCAGTTACATTATAGCAGCTGTGCCGAGTTTTGTTTATTTTCCGGTTTCATTGAAAAAAATACGTCCATTTGGTACTATCTTGAATGTCCGAGGAACAAAAGAGGGCAGGGCTTCTTCTGAGGACTGCGGCAAAAATCGTTGATTTCATTCTCATCGCAGCAGTCATAGAAATAATCCCGAGGGCCGGCTTTTACGCGGGGCTGATGTATCTGCTTTTGGGAGACGGTTTTTTCGACGGCAGGAGTGTCGGCAAAAAACTGCTCAGGCTGAAGGTCCTTTCCGCGGAGACCGGCGGTCCCTGCTCTTTTAAGGATTCCATACTGCGGAACTGCACGTTCGGCGTGGGATACGCGCTCTGGATTGTCCCGTTCATCGGCTGGATATTTATCGTGATGGTTTCCGTCGTCGAGTTCCTTCTCGTCCTTGGCAGTAAAGACGGCATGCGTCTTGGGGACGAGATCGCGAAGACGGTAGTGATAGAAACTTTATAGCCACCCCGGAGGAAACATGTTTTTCCATAACATACTCGGATTGTTTTCGAACGATCTTGCAATAGATCTCGGAACCGCCAACACCCTCGTTTACGTGAGAGGAAAAGGGATCGTCTGCGACGAACCGTCCGTCGTCGTCATCAGGAAGGACAATAAAAAGACGGTCGCGGTCGGCGCCGAGGCGAAGCGGATGCTCGGCAAGACCCCTTCGAACATTATGGCCATCAGGCCGATGAAAGACGGCGTCATCGCGGACTTCGACGCCACCGGCGAGATGCTGAAATACTTCATCAAGAAGGTCCATAACCGGCGGAGCTTCGTGTCGCCGCGAGTGATCGTCGGCGTGCCGTCGGGGATCACGCAGGTGGAGCAGCGGGCGGTCAAGGACGCCGCCGAGGCATCGGGCGCAAGAGAGGTCTATCTGCTCGAAGAACCGATGGCGGCCGCAATCGGCGTGGGGCTCCCGGTCGGCGAACCTTCGGGAAACATGATCGTCGATATCGGCGGGGGCACCACCGACGTCGCCGTCATCTCCCTGGACGGCGTGGTTTACAGCAAGGCGGTAAGGGTCGGCGGCGACAAGATGGACGAGTCGATCATGGCGTACATCAAGAGGCGCTATAACCTGATGATCGGCGAGACGACGACCGAGCTGATCAAGATCGAGATCGGCTCTGCCTGCGATGTGGGTACGACGGAAAAAAGGATGATGGACATCAAGGGCCGCGACCTGATATCCGGCATACCCAAGACTATCACGATCAACGAAGACGAGATCCGGGAGGCGCTTTCGGAGCCGATCAACATCATCCTGGACACGATCAAAGTCGCCCTCGAAAATACGCCGCCCGAGCTGGCGGCCGACATCGTCGACAGGGGCATCGTCCTGGCAGGAGGAGGCGCACTCCTTCGCGGCATCGATGTCCTGATCAAGCAGGAGACCAGCCTTCCTGTCATCGTCGCCGAGAACCCTCTTACCGCGGTCGTCATGGGGGTCGGCAAGATGCTCGATGAACTGGAAATGCTTCGCAGAATTGCGATAACATAGTTAATGCCGCGAAGAAAGATGTTTCTTTTCCTGGCCGTCGCCGTATTTTCGTTCGTCCTCATGACGTACCAGAGCAGAAAAGGCCACACCCTCTCGGTCGATTTCACGGGCGGGCTTCTTAACTCGATGCATGCCGCAACCCAGTCGGTCACGGACGCGATAAAGAGGCCGTTCAGGATGATCGCCCTCCGGGATGCCGAAAATACAGCACTGAAAAAGCGCGTGCAGGAGCTCCTCCTCGAAAGGGAAAAGTATCGCGAGGCGATGCTCGAAGACAAGCGGCTGAGAGAGCTGCTGGCCCTCAGGGAGCGTCACAAGGATTACGTGGCGGCGGCGAGGGTGATCGCACGGGGCATCGACAACTGGACACACACGTTTCTCCTCGATAAAGGCTCGGCCGACGGGATCGACAAGGACATGACCGCGATCACACCGAAGGGGCTCGCCGGCAAGATCACAAGCGTGACCGGCTCCTATTCGCGCCTCCTCTTGCTGAATGACATCAACTTTTCGGCTTCGGTGAGGCTTCAGGGCAGCAGGACTGAAGGGGTACTTTCCGGCACCGGCACGAGTAGATGCATACTGAAATACGTCTCCTTTGAGGAGCCGGTAAAAGCCGGCGAGATCGTGATCACCTCGGGTCTCGACATGCTTTTCCCTCCGGGGATACCGGTCGGCTATGTATCGAAGGTAGGCGGCCGGGCGGACGAGTCGAACTTCCAGTATCTCGAGGTGCAACCGTTTCAGGACAGTGCCGCAATGGAAGAAGTGATCATCGTCAAATGAGATATCTCTTCCTCGCCATCGCCGTATTGCTCGCCTTTTTCCTTCAGGGGAGGATTTCCGTCCTCGGCATCTCGCCGGACCTCACGGCGCTAGTCGTCTTCTATACCGGTCTGCGATACGGCGAAACCAAAGGACTTCTGCTGGGCATCATCACCGGCGCGATCGAAGACAGCCTCTCTCTCTCGTTTATCGGGCCGCATATGCTGAGCAAGGCGATCATCGGTTTTTCCTCATACTTCTTCGTTTCGGGCGGCCTGCTGAGGTGGACCCCGGTACTGGGCATCTTCTCGATCGCGTTCCTGACGTTTACCGACAATCTGGTCGTCTTCCTGACGAAGGCGATGTTCGACAGGATGCCGGCACTTTTTTCGACCGCCCTGTCCGTCTCGTTCATGCAGTCGCTTCTGAACGCGCCGGCGGGGATATTCATAAGGCCGAAGCATGTTGACTGAGAAAAACGGTCTCGATAAGGTCCGCATCATCGGGTATGTCATCATCGCGGGGTTCCTTATTCTTCTCATCAGACTGTGGCAGCTGCAGATCCTTCAGGGCACCGAATACAGGAAGATATCCGAATCGAACCGGCTCAGGGTCATCGGCATCCCGGCCCCGAGGGGGATCATCTACGACAGAAACGGCATCCCGCTCGTCAGGAACATACCGTATTTCTGTGCCTCCCTGATCCCCGGCGAATTTGATGAGGAGAATGTCCGGGGGGTTGCAAAGCTGCTCGACATGACCGAGGAAGAAGTGGAGGAAAAAATCTCCAAAAAGGGGGAGAGCCCTTTCTCGCCCGTGAGGCTGAAGGAGGGGCTTTCCTTCAAGGAAGTGAACTATATCGAGGCGAGGCGTTCGGATTTTCCGGGGCTCATGATCGAGATCGAGGTCAGCCGGGGGTATATCTTCGGGAAGACCGGCGCGCACCTGATCGGCTATCTCGGAAAGCTGACCCCGGCCCAGTCGAAGGACCCGCAGTTCAGAGACGTTCCTCCCGATGCCTTCATCGGACAGTGGGGAGTTGAAAAACTGTACGACAAGACCTTGCGGGGAATCGCCGGCCAGAGGGTGATCGAGGTCGATGCGCTCGGGAGAGAGATACGGCTCCTGCAGGAGAAACCGCCGGTAAAAGGGACCGACCTCACCCTGAGCATCGATATAGCCCTGCAGGAGGCGGCGGACAAGGCGTTCGAAGACAGAACAGGGGCGCTCGTGGCGCTTCAGCCCGACACAGGCGAGATATTAGGTTATGTGAGTTCGCCCTCCTTCGACCCGAACAAATTCGTAAAGGGCATCACCCGCGAAGAATGGGAATCTCTGAGCAGCGACAAGAACCTGCCGATGTTGAACAGGGCGATACAGAGCCAGTACCCGCCCGGCTCCACCTTCAAGATCATCATGGCGATCGCCGGGCTCGAAGAGGGTGTCATCGACACCTCGACGAAGGTCGACTGCAGGGGAGGGATAAGTTTCGGCAGGTGGCACTTCGGCTGCTGGCGTAAAGGAGGACACGGCATAATCTCCCTGCACAGGGCCCTTGTCGAATCCTGTGATGTGTATTTTTACGAAGTGGGAAGGCGTCTCGGAATAGACAAGATATATGAGTATGCCTCGCGGTTCGGACTCGGCAAGACGACGGGGATCCCTCTCGGCGCCGAAAGGAAGGGGCTGATACCGAATACGAAATGGAAGATGAATGCAAAAAAGGCCCCGTGGTTCCTGGGCGAGACCTTCGTGAATTCGATCGGCCAGGGATATGTTTCGGCGACCCCGGTGCAGATGGCCGACATGATGAGCGCGGTAGCCAACGGCGGAAGCGTCTACCGGCCGTCGCTGCTTAAGGGCTCGAAGCCGGTGCTTCTGATTAACGCAGGCATAAAGCCCGAGACGCTCGATACGGTGAAGTCGGCGCTCAGCGGCGTCGTGAACGAGCCGTCGGGTACCGGATGGGTCGCGAAGTCCGGCGCGACGACGATCGGCGGAAAAACAGGGACCGCCCAGGTCGTCGGCCTTCGCAAAGGTTCGGCGTCCCTCTCAGAGAAATTCAGGGACCATGCCTGGTTCGTTGCGTTCGCGCCGGTCGAAAAGCCCGAGGTCGCGATGTCCGTACTCGTGGAACACGGCGGCCACGGCGGCAGCGCCGCGGCACCGATCGCAAAAAAGGCGATCGAGGCGTATCTGCTCCCTGTCGAAAAGAAGAAGGAGTTGGCCGGTGTTCAAAATTGACCGCAGGCTGATACAGAACTTCGACGGGGTCACCTTCATGACGGTGATCGCCATATCCGTCATCGGCATTCTCACCGTCTTCAGCGCGACCCGGCAGCCGGGCGTAGAGACGCAGTCGCCGCTTTTCATCAAGCAGGCGGTGTGGCTGGTCATCGGCCTTTTCGGGCTATTGGCTGCCGTAAGTTTCGACTATGTCTGGCTCAGCCGGATATCACTTCCCGCCTATGTCACCGGCGTAGCCCTCCTCGCCGTGGTCCTGGTCATGGGCAAGACCGGCATGGGCGCACAGCGTTGGATAAGCCTCGGCCCCATCGCCTTCCAGCCGTCGGAGTTCTTCAAACTAATCTTCATCGTCATGCTCTCCCAGTACCTGAGCATTATCCGGAGCCCCGTCGGCATCGGCCAGATGCTCAGGGTCTTCTTCGTCATCGTCTTTCTCCCCTTTGTCATGCTCGTCAAACAGCCTGACCTCGGGACCGCAATCGTGGTGCTCACCATCTTTTTTGCGATTATGCTCGCAAAGGGACTGCGGAGGCAGGCAGTAGCCATGATCGTGCTGATAGGGCTGGTCTCTCTGCCTTTCCTCGGAAATATCATGTGGACGGGCCTGAAGGACTATCAGAAAAACAGGCTGATCGCCTTTATCGACCCGGGGGCCGACCCGGCCGGCATAGGATATCATATCAACCAGTCGAAGGTTGCGGTCGGGTCCGGCGAGTTCTTCGGCAAGGGGTTTCTGCACGGGACTCAGGGGCCTTTCCGGTTCCTGCCGGAGAGGCATACTGACTTCATCTTCGCGGTCTTCGCCGAGGAATGGGGTTTCCTCGGTTCGGTCGTTCTCCTCTTTCTGTATCTCCTCCTCATCCTGCGGGGGCTCGATACGGTCAGGAAGGCAAAGGACGAATTCGGCAGGATGCTTGCGGCGGGGATCACCTTCATGTTCTGCACCTACTTTTTCATCAACGTCGGCATGACCCTCGGGATGATGCCGGTCGTCGGCATCCCGCTGCCGTTCATGAGCTACGGCGGCACCGCGCTCCTTTCGAATTTCATCTCGGCCGGGGTGCTCATCAACATCCGGACGAGACGGTTCAGCCTCTTTTATTAAGACGGCTGTTTTTGCTATAATTCTATTTCGGATTTATTTAATTTGCTTGGCTGTTGTTCTTTAAACTATTCACTGTTTACTGTTCACTCTAAATGGCGGTGTAGCTCAGGTGGTAGAGCATGCGACTCATATTCGCAGTGTCCGGGGTTCAAATCCCTGCACCGCCACCATTCCTTCCAAAATCGGAATGTTGTGATTTCAATAGCTTCCGATTTTGCCATTGTCAAAATCACGGATTTTTTAAGGCTCTGTAGTGTCTCCGAGGAGCCACTACAAGTCGGCTTAGAAATCCTTTTGTGTCGGCTTTGAAAGAATAATGGATTGATAGGCAAGGCAACATCTATGTCGGTTTGGCTATTGAGAGGACACAAAAAAAGAAGTGCAACACCTTGGGGTTGGATATGCTTAGATGTTTCTTTAGTGGATGCTTCGGCAGATGTTTTAGGCTTCCCCCTCGCTGCTGGGGGCTTGCTCACCACATCTCACTCCGGCATCCTAACCCAATGACTTAGTTCTAAACCTTAACCCATCCCAAGGCATTGACTTCTGATTAAAAAGTGGTGTTTGCTTCTTCCCTTGCCCAGCGGGTTGAACACCTCGTGACACTTTGCCTGAACGCTGTTATGTCCCGGCTTAACGTCCTTCAGTCCTAAACCTTTAATGCTGACCTGAGAAGAGCAAAACCACCACTTGGTGTGCTTGCCTTCAACTTATTTATACTTATAGTCCTTTCCCGGGGAGTTGTCAAGAATTATTTAAGTATTCTTATCCAAACAGCGAGGTTGATCCTCGATCCTATGTGGGAATGTTCATGGAATCTATCACAATATTTGAGCCGCTCCCATCGCAGAAACAGTGAGTTAGCCTATTATTAAAGACTTCCGGGCAATTCTGGGCCTTCCCGCAGCAACATTACCCAGGTCCATAGGAACACATCTCACCCTGAAGTACGATGTTCTTCCAATTGTACGGAAACCCTGAGGGGAGTAACCTGTAATCAGAACAAGGGAAAAAAGAGAAAAGGAGGA
>JAJZPM010000078.1 GCA_021811105.1 Nitrospirota bacterium
GAAGCTCCGAGACTGATGCAGGTCTCAGCGCTTCCTCCGGACAAAACTAAGGAGTGTGCACTTTATACTTGCAAAACTTTTTCATAGATGACGGCCTAAATACACACACTTTATGCAACGTTAGGGTAAACCCACATTTAAGACGCAGGCCCGGTATCCGGCATAAACGGAGGCGATGTTCTTGCGAGGGAAGAGGGAGCGGAGGTAACCGGTTCAGGACACCTTTTCGAGGTCCCTCCCGGTGCTGATCTCTATGCGGTTGCGCCCGTTCTGCTTTGCACGGTAAAGCGCGTAATCGGCACACCGGACCAACCTGTCCTCGTTGGCCAGCCCGGGATCGGGAAGCCCTGCAACCCCTATACTGACGGTAATGGGTCCCTCGATTTCCGGAAAGATATGCTGCGCGATCGCGGCCCTTATGCGCTCGGCGCCAACCTTCGCGCTCTCCTTCTCCGTATTCGGCAGGATCACCATGAACTCCTCCCCTCCGAAACGCGAGGCGGTATCTATTTCCCGGATACTGTCCGTGATGATATTCCCAACTTCCCTCAGTACCGTGTCTCCGGTCTGATGTCCGTAATTGTCATTCACCTTCTTGAAGTGGTCGATATCGAGCATGATGAGCGACACAGGGTTTGCATACCGCCTGGAACGTTCAAACTCCTTTGAAAGCACGTCGTGAAACCTCCGGCGGTTGTAAAGGCCCGTCAGCGCATCCGTGATCGCCATGTATTCAACCTTGCCGAGCAGTTCCTCGAGTTGCTTATTCTTCATCCGCAGTTCGTCCTGGAGGGCCTTCGTCCTGAGGGAAGCGTAGATGCGTGCGTTCAGCTCAAGCTCGTTATAAGGCTTCGGGAGATAATCGTCAGCACCTATCTGGAGCCCCGAGATCTTGTCGGAAAGCTCCTTTTTGACTGTGAGCATTATGATCGGGATGCCCCTGGCGTTTTCGTCGAGTTTCAGCCAACGGCATACTTCATACCCATCCAGCCCGGGAAGGATGACGTCGAGGAGTATGATGTCCGGCTTCATCATCTTCACTGTCTTGATCGCGTTGATGCCGTCCTGGGACCACAGGACATCATAGCCGGTAGTCTGCAGAATCTTTTTCGTTACGTTCGCCTGTACGGGGTCGTCCTCGACAAGCAAGACCTTAGCCTTGGCCACTTTATTCCTCCCGATGCGCTAAAAAAGCATTATCCCTCAACAATGTCCTTTCGTCCTCCCGGGACGAATCAGCACCTTCAGAGATTGCTCGCGATGATCGTTCCGGCCTCCTCCGACACCAGGTGACAATATACGAGGAGTTTCTTTTTTCCAAGCTTCGACTCGGTCTTCGTCTTCGCGAGATTGCATATCTTCCGGAGCACGTCGAACCGCTTACCGTAGTATAGCCACGGAAACAGATCGCGCACGTCCGCCGCGATGAACGGCGAAAGTTCTTCATCGGCGACCCCCGCCTTCTTCAGAAGGGCGAGGACTTCATGGATCGGCGGCGGCCCCGAAGTCCAGAGGGCCATGCGGACCATCGTCTCCCAGCAAACAGAAATGTGCAGCCTGGAGACATCTTTCAGATCGACCGAGAGAACCGACCCGACCATATCTTCACCGGCGTTCCGGTAACATGCTTCATCCAGACGGAAGAGATGCCTGTGGGACCTTTTCGCGGCATCGCCCTGATAAAGCACGATTTCTCCTGGCACGCCGGACCGGGTTTCAGTGCCTGACGTTTCCAATGGGATAAAATAACAAAAATGTGACTATTTTATCAAAACAATTCTGCGGTAGACCGGGAGGGCAGGTCAAGAGGAGATTGAGGTTTATAAATTACTCTTATGGCACAGGAGGGGGGATTCGAGGTCCGCACATAGAACACAGTTCAGAGACGCTATTTCCTGCGGCCGGATAAAAGCCTGCTGAACATGCCCCTTAGAAGCTTACAAATACCTTTGCGCCTCGGCTCGTACAGTGAGGGACAAATGATCACCCGTCCGTCTCTGTCCGCTTCAACGGTCTTGTACATCATGCTAAAATTATATCAAAAAAAATCGGACGAAGTGGATTAAGTTTTTTTCATGAGCCGGGGCAGGCGCGGCGGATGTATATGGCAATACTTACCCCCCCAGGTCTTTGAAGATACATTAGCGCAGACCATTCCTTCCGGCGTCACTTAAGGCCTTCATGGTCAGTCGAACCACCAGTTTATCGCATCTTCGAGCTTCTTTCTGCCGCTTTCGATCTCAGCCCTCGCGACGCCCCTTTCTGCAGGACATGCTGCAATAAGCATCCCGAGCCTCTCTTCAATATCGTCCACGAGTTCAAACAGGTCGAAATATTCAGCCTTGCGCGCCTCTTCCTGGACCGTAGTGGCCTCAAGCTTGCAAATCAGCTCGAAAGCCTTTTTCTTCAGATCGCTCAGCTCTCTGTACACCATATCGCAATACCGGTCGACATCTCTCTTCCCTTCGTAGGTCGCCATGGGCTACCTCCCTTCCCGGCATCCTTTACGCTACTCCATCTCTCTGTACCTAGATTATTACTGGTTGCACGAAATAGCAATAGCGCAACTTTATCTCCCGGCCTATTTTTCCCTAATAGCCAGCCGGAAACGACTTGTTTTTCATTATTATTGCGAGCAAGTTCTTCTTATTTCCTGTAATCTTTACGTCCTGCTTGTGCCCTTGCCGCAAAAAGGCGCGAATGGATTGTGCGTCGCATCACCAAATTGGCAAGAAATCCGGCCGTTTCAACACGTAGCCTTAACAAGTCTGCTATTTGGCGAGTGATGGAGGAAGAACAGTGATCCAGGGAAACCTCCCCCTCCGGAATCGGAAAGGGGGATCCTATCTCACCTTCAGAAACGCGATCGATTCTATATGGAAAGTGTTCGGGAAAAAGTCTATCAGCCGCACCGACCGGATCTCATACTTGTCCCTGAGCTTCTTGAGGTCCCTTGCCAGGGTCGCGGGATTGCAGGAGATATACACGATCTCCTCCGGAGGGTTTTCGAGTATCTTCTTCGTCACCTCAGAGGTAAGCCCGGGCCTCGGCGGGTCGAGGACGATGACGCCGAATTTTTTGCCGATGCGGTACTTTTCAGCCGACGCCCTCACGATCTTGCAGTTCTTCAGCCCGTTCAGTTCAAGGTTCCTCTTTCCGTCTTCAACAGCATAAGGGCTCTCCTCTACCGCAACGACCTCTTTCGCCAGCGCCGCCGCGGGCAGCGAGAAATTGCCGGCGCCCGCGTACAGGTCAAGGACGCTCTTTCCTTCGAGCGGCATCAACTGCTCGACGAGAAGCCGGGCGACTTCCCTGTTGAGTTCCCAGTGCGCCTGAAAAAAGGTCCACGGCGACACCGTATATCTCAGCCCGTTCAGGTCGAATCCGGTGAACGCCCCGCCATAGGCGATCGAATCGTGATAGGCTATGCCGGAAAGCCCGGTCTCGACGAACGCCTCGAACAGAGACGTATCGTAGCCCTTCCCCTTCAGGAGGGCGACAGGCGTGTCCCCCAGTGCGATATGGATATCGCTCAGGTTGCGGACCTCGCATTTCTCCTTGATCTGCCTATAGATAGCGTTGATGCCCTCATGCATGAGCGGGCATTCCTCAAAGGCGATCACTTCGCGCGACGACTCCCTGAAAAAACCGATTTCGCCGCTGCGCGATACCTTGAACTGGGCCCTCCTCCGGTAGTGCCATTGATCGCCGGAGAGAGGCGGTTCGAAAGGAGCCTCTATGCCTCCCAGTCTTCTTAGCGTGTCGCGGAGCACCTCGTCCTTCATCGACAGCTGCCTCTCATATTGTATGAACTGAAGCTGGCAGCCGCCGCATCTGCCGAAGACCGGGCATGGAGGTTCGACCCTGTCCCCGGACGGTTCGATCACAGTCACTACTGAGCCGACGGAGTAGTCTTTCTTCTTCTCCTCTATCTCGACGTCGACCACTTCTCCCGGGATCGCACCCTTGATCAGTATCACTTTTTCGTCCCGCGCAACAGAATAACCGCCGTATGCAGGCGTAAGGGATTCAAGTATCATTCCCATCGTCCCTATTCCTTTTCGGTCAGTTTCTTGATCGTCGACTTCAGTTCACTCAGGTCAGCGGACTTCACAATATACGCCTCGGAGGCCCAGACCGCGAAGTCGTCCCGGTAGTCATAGGCCGTGGACATGATCACCGGCAGCCTCGGCCTTTTCTCCTTCATCTGCCGGAGCAGTTTTATCCCGTCGATATCCGGCAGCAGGATATCGAGGGTGACGAGATCCGGCGCCTCCTTCTCGAACTGTTCCATCGCTTCCCTGCCGTTCGACGCGGTCACGATGTCGTAACCGTCCTCCTCGAGTTCCTCCTTGTAGAGTCTGAGGATGTTCTGGTCGTCATCAACAATAAGAATCTTCATTTCTGCTCCTCCTTGATTGGTATAAACACCCTAAAGACACTCCCTTTGCCGACTTCGCTCTCGACTTCGATCGTGCCGTTGTGCTCCTGTATGATCCTGTGCGTAATCGCAAGCCCGAGGCCCGTGCCCGAGGCTTTTGTGGTGAAGAAGGGATTAAAGATAAAGGGACGCTCCTCCGCCGGGATGCCTTTTCCGGAGTCCCATATCTCAACGACCGCGTAAGACGATTCGACGTATGTCTTCAGCCGGATCGAGCCGTGTCCCGTAATAGACTGGATCGCGTTTGAAAGGATGTTCATGAAGGCCTCCTTTACCCGGTTGGGGTCCACATAGACCTTGGCTGTCGGGCCAAAGTCTCTTACCACCGCAATCCCCCTCTCTTCGCACCCCGACTGCATCACCGCGAGAACGTCGTTCACCAATGTATTGAGGTCCACCCTCTCCTTGAAAAGCCTCACTTCCTTCACAAAGCCGAGGATCTCCCGCAGGATCCCCTCCAGCCGCTCGACCTCCTTGACGATAATCCCCGCGTATTCCTTAAGGTTCCCGTCGAGCTTCTTCTCCAGACGCTTCGCAAACCCGCCGACCGAAACAAGCGGGTTCCTGATCTCGTGGGCCACCTTCGCCGCCACCTCGCCCAGGGCCGCCATCTTTTCAGCCATCACGAGCTTCTCGCGAAGGCTCTTCAGCTCGCTGATGTCGCGGACGACATGCACCGAGCCTATGAACTCACCGGTCAGGTCGAAGATCGGAGAACTGGAGGTCAGGAAGGTCCCTCCCAGGTGCGGGTCGTCGAGTTCCTCGATATAGGCCTTCTTCGTGTTCACGGTCTTGTGGTGGGGGCACTTCGTGTAAGGCTCGTGCATGCCGTGGAACACTTCGTAGCATTTCTTGCCGATTATCTCGGACGGGGGAAGCCCCAGCCTGTTGGAGACCGCCTTGTTGATGCTCTTGATCTCGTAGTCCTTGCTGTTGAAATACACCATGTCCGACATGGACTCGAAGATGTTCTCGAGCTGCTGCTCCGCCATCTTCACCTGTTCGAAGAGGCGGGCGTTCTCGATCGCCGAGGCGACGTGGTTCGAGAAGCTGGCCAGGAACTTCATGTCCTCGTCGGCAATCTGTTTACGGTTGAAGTAGTTGTCGACCCAGATTATGCCGATCACCTTGTCCCTCGAGATCAGGGGGACCGCGGCGTACGCCTGCGTGCCGAGCTGCTGGATCAGTATCGCATCGGAAAGCGTCTCGCTCCTGGCGTCGGTCACATTATAGGAAGTCTTGTCCATTACCACCTTCGTCAGCACGGTGTTGTCGTCGAGCGGTATCTCGATACCGGACGCGAGCCGGTCGATGAAGGCGTCTTTCTTCAGGGGGCCCGTCACCACCTCCTGCATAATGTCGTCCAGCGTCTTTTTCTGCAGCGAGAGTTCGTCCCATATCTTCCAGGCCTCCTCCGGGCTGCCGGGTCCGACGCCCATCGCGCCTTTCAGGGAGTGCCTGTCCTCGTCCACGAGGAAGAGGATCGCCCTGTTGAAACCCATCCCGTCGCTCATAGTGACGGCGATCAGGACCATCCGGAGCAGCCGGTCGAGTTCGAGAGTGCCCCGCATCGCCGAGCTGATGAAGAAGAGCCGGGAGAGTTCCTGGTTGCGGCGCATCAATTCCTTCTCGACGCTCTTTTTCTCGGATATGTCCCTTGATATGCCGCTGATGCCGATGACCTCTCCGGCCGCGTCCTTGATCGGCGACAGCGTGAGGCTCACCTCGATGATCGCGCCGTCCTTCTTCCGGCGCAGCGTCTCGACGTCTTTCAGCACTTCCCCTTTTTTGATCCGCTCGATGTTCTCTCTTTCCCTGTCGAGCAGGAAATCCGGGACAAACAGCAGGAACTTGCCGATCGCCTCGGATTCGGTATACCCGAAGGTCTTTTCAGCCCCCTGGTTCCAGGAGGTGATGACACCTTCGAGGTCGGTCGTCACGATCGCGTCGGCCGAGTTGCCGATAACGCTTTCGAGGTACTCCTTCGTCTGGATAACCTCGCGGTAGAGGCTGAGCGTCTCCTCCTGATACAGCACCCGTTCCGTGATGTCCTGCACGAAGACGACGCTTTGGCTCACCTCCCCGGACCCGTCCTTTATAGGGTAGGAGGTGAGCTCCGCGTAATTCACTCCCCTCGACTGCATGATCGAGTTGATCTCGCCGGTCTCGAAAGTCGCCTTCGCCGCACAGTGCGGACATATGCCGATCTTCTCATGGAAGATATCGAGACAACTCCGGCCGACCAGCGTATCCGCCGGCATACTCACCCAGTCTTCGATATACTTGTTGACCGAAACGATCGTAAAGTCCTTGTCGAGCGTGATGATCCCGCCCTGCACGCTGTCGAAGAGCACGTCGAGTCTCTTCTTCTCCTCGCTGGCCTCCCGTTCGCGCCTCACCTCGTTTTCGTACACTTTCGCTTTGTCGATGGCAATCGCCGAGATCGAGGCAAACCCTTCGACCGTGTTCAGGTCGTCCCCCGTGAAAGGGACGTAGCGCCCCTCCGGGTCGCGCTTGTCGTAGAGCCCGAGCGTTCCTATCACGGAATCCCCTACCTTGAGGGGGACGCAGAGCGCGGACTTCACGTCGATTCCGGGCACCCCCACCATACCAGGGGGCATCTTGGCGACATCTTCCACCAGCAGCGGCGATCCCCTCTCGGCGACCCACCCGGCGATCCCTTCCCCCATGGAGAGCTCCATCTTTTCGTTCTGACCCGCGGGCATGCCGAACTGGGCTTTGATCCTGAGCGTATTGTTTTCCAGAAGGCGAATGATGCAACCGCTCGCCGAAAGTACCCTCGACACCTCCTGCACCATCTTCTTCAGGAGCTCTTCGAAGTCGAGGACCGATGTCACCGCCTTACTGAGTTCGTACAGCACCGTCAGCTTCTGAAGTTGCTTTCTCGTCGAATAATGGAGTTCCGCATTCCGCATGACAGAACCGACGGTATGTGCAAGTATCTGGAGCGTGTTGATCTCGTCCTCCTTAAAGACATTGCCGTGCCTGTCCCGGATGAGCAGAAGACCCGAAACCGTGTGGTCCCGGATGATCGGGATCGCCGCGGCAGACCCGTATCCTCCCTGAAACAGAACGGCCATATCCGCCGACTTACCCCCTTCGTTGACGACGACGGGACTAAGAGTACCGGCCAACTCCTTTGCGATTCCCTCATTCACCGGCAGGGACAGAATTTCCCCTTCCCTTCCCGTTTTGCTATCTGCCTCGAGGTAGAAGGCGCTCATTTCAGGCCGGAGCATATAGACGGCGCAGCGTTCATGCCCGAGACGATAGGCGATCGTTTCGGCGATCAGCATCAGGGCATCTTTCAGGTCGAGCGTGGTCCCCGCGATCTTCGAGACCTCAAGGAGCAGTTCGGTTTCGGCAAGCTTCCGGCTTATCTGCCGGTTCGAGGACTCGAGCTCCGCGACCATGGTGTCGAATCCCTTCGAGACGATACCGAACTCATCCCTCCGGGACATGTTGATGCGGTATGACAACTCTCCCCTGCCGATCTTCTCCGCGGCTTTCAGGAGTTCGTTCACCGGCTCCGATATCTCCCTTCTGATGCGGATGATGAGAAAGACAGCCATGAGCGCGCTGAAGACGATCAGAAAGATAAGGTAGTAGATCAGCTCCCGCCTCAGCATTTCCCCTTTTCCGACCACGTTCACTACCCGGTTCACCGCATGCTGCTGCAGCTGGTCGATTTTCGAGATGATGCCGATACCCGCGTTCTCTATCTTCTGAAGATTGGCCGCAACCTCAGGGTCGCCGACAGGCTGGCTCTTCCCGATGACGACCTTCGAGTAATCGACCACCTGCCGGAATTCTTGCTCCACTGCCACGAGTTCTTCCCGCTGCTGCGACTCTCCTTCAAGGATGACAAAAATCCTGCGGACCTCTTCCAGACTCGTGCGGTACAACTTCTTGTACCTCGCGTTCCCCGTATTCCCCCAGTTCCCGGCCGCTTCGATGAAGTCGCCTATGCTCCGGTCAAGTTCGTTGTAATGCTTGTTCATTTCGCTCACGAGTGCCAGCGACGTCACGGTCGTGCTCATGCGCTCGAAGATCAGCATGGTGCCCGCCGCGAGTATCGCGATCACGAGGAGAAACGCGGACAGCATGAGGGACAATTTCGTCCTCAGACTCATCCGCTCACCTTTCCACAGGCCTTTTCGTACAGCTCGAAGTATTCCCCGGCGGGCTTCCGCCAGGAAAAATCCTCCCTCATTCCCTCCAGCACCACCCGGGCCCTTCGTCCCTTCTCGGTAAAGATGCATAACGCCCGCTTTACCGCGTCCCTCATCGCAGACGGCGTAAAGTCATCGAAAAGGAAACCCGTCCCCCTCGAGGCAAGATGGTCATAATCGCGTATCGAATCGGCAAGACCGCCGGTCCTCCTTGCCACGGGTATCGTCCCATACTTGAGGGCGATAAGCTGGCCGAGGCCGCAGGGCTCATAACTCGAAGGCATCAAAAAGAAATCACAGCCGGCATAAATAAGGCGGGCAAGCTCTTCTTCAAAACCGATTTTCGCGAACACGCGCCCCTCGTTCCTGCCGGCGACCTCGGTCAGGAGGTTTTGATAATAGGCCTCCCCCTTGCCAAGGATGACGAGACTGATCCCGAGGCCGACGAGTTCGTCGGCCGCATCCGCAATCAGGTCGATGCCCTTCTGCGATGAAAACCGGCTGACCACGCCGAAAAGCGGAGAATTCGGCCTCGTGAGACCCGTCTCCTTTAAAAGCGCTTTTCTGCAGGCCGCCTTCCCCTTCAGGTCATCGGCACCGTATCTCGCCGGAATTGCGGCGTCGTGCGCCGGGTCCCACTCGTCGTAGTCTATCCCGTTCATCACCCCGCAGAGGTCGGCCTTCCTTCTCCTCAGCACCCCTTCGAGACCGAAGCCGAACTCCTTCCCGAGGATCTCTTTTGCATAGGTGGCGCTGACCGTGTTGATCAGATCGGCATAGAGCAGTCCCGCCTTCATGAAATTTATCTTCCCGTAGAACTCGATCGCCTCCGGATGGAAATAGTTGCGCCCGATGCCCGCGGCCCACAGAGCAGCCGGCGGGAAGATACCCTGATACCCGATGTTATGGATCGTGAAAAGCGTTGCCGTCTTGCGGAAAAAGTCCCGGTAGTGGTCCTTCAGATAAAGCGGCAGCAGACCGGTCTGCCAGTCGTTGCAGTGTATCACATCGGGCTTTATTTCCATCGCGATACAGGCCTCCAACACCGCCCTCGAAAAAAAAGAAAACCTCGGGGCGTTGTCCGGATAATCGCCGGCCGGCGTCCCATATAGTTCCGGCCTACCGAAGAACTCTTCGCACTCGACAAAATACGCCTCCGGGCTCGATGAGCCGTCGGATGTCCATATTTCGGCCCTGAAGGAGGCCCCTCCCATCCGGATGAGTATTGACGTGCCCGTCCGGTAAAGGGTGAAGGCGTCGCGTATCGTCCGGTAGAGGGGCATGATGAGGGAAGCGTCGATGTTATGCTTGCGGAATTCCGACAGGAGCGCGCCCGTTACGTCTCCGAGCCCTCCTGTTTTGACGTAGGGCACAGCTTCGGGGGTCGCGATCAGTATTCTCATCTCAAGCTCATTCTATTCTGATTTATATTTTTGCCTCGCGCATGAATTTGGCCGATTCCTCAGGAGGCGTGGGGTTGATGTAAAAGCCGGACCCCCATTCAAACCCCGCGATCTTCGTCAGCTTCGGCATCAGCTCTATGTGCCAGTGATAATGTTCGTTCACCTCGTCATAGAAAGGCGACGTGTGGATCACGAAATTGTACGGCGGCGTATCGAGTATCCTGTCCATCTGGCGCAGGATCCTCTGGAGTATCTCGGCAAGGTCCGCGAAGCTCTTGTCCGCGGGCATAAAAGCCGACTCGTGCCGCTTCGGCAGGATCCAGGTCTCGAAAGGGGCGCGGGGCGCAAAAGGGGCCAGCGCTACATACCGGGCGTTTTCGTAAATGACCCTCTTGCCGTCGTCAAGCTCCTGGTTGATCACGTCGCAGAAGATGCACCGCTCCTTGAATTCGAAATGACGCCGGGCAGAATCGATCTCCTCCTTCACGAGGGCCGGCACGATCGGCAGCGCGATGACCTGCGTATGGGAGTGCTCCAGCGTGGCGCCGGCCACCTCGCCTTCGTTTTTGAATATCAGTACATACTTGAAGCGCTGGTCCTTCTTGAGATCGTCGAGCCGCAGATGGCATGCCCATAATACATCCTCGACCGTCTTCTGCTGCATCGTCGAAAGGGAAAGGTTATGGTCCGGAGTCTCCACGATTACCTCGTGGGCGCCGACGCCGTTCATTTTGTCGAATATCCCCTCCCCCGTCTTGCCGAGGTCCCCGTAAATCTGGAGCGCCGGGAACTTGTTCGGCATCACCCTCAGCGTCCAGCCCGCGCTATTCGGCTGCGACCCCGAAGGTCTGAATGCCATGATCTCCGGAGGGGTGGTGTATTCGTTGCCGGGACAGAAAGGGCAAAATCCCCCTTTTTTCCGCTGCGAGGGAGAGACGAAGTCAGTGGGTCTCTTCCCTCTTTCGACCGATATGATCACCCATCTTCCGACAATGGGGTCTTTTCTTAATTCAGGCATATAACCTCCGTCTGTGAAAAGGGATAGGATATGAGAACCGTACACAGAAGCCGTTGCGCGTTCTTTTTCACAATTATTATATCACAATACTCTATAATTACTAATGGAGCCGATCTTCCATTTCAGGCTGCCGAAGGACGTGTTTGAAGACCCTTTTCTCTTCGTTCGGATACTCAGGGAGAGGCGTGCGGTCCAGTTCGATCTCGGCGACATCAGCATGCTTACACCCTCCGAAATATATAAGATCACCGACGTCTTTGTCACCCATACGCACATAGACCACTTCATCGGCTTTGATGCCCTTCTGAGGGTGGCCCTCAGGAGAGAGACGCCCCTGAACATATATGGGCCGCCGAATATCACTGCCTGCGTGGCCGGAAAGCTGAGGGGATACGAATGGAACCTCATACGAGATTATCCGTTGGTGATCAATGCCTTTTCATTTAACGGCAGAGAGATTCTGCATAGCGTCTTCAGGGCCGGAAACAGGTTCAGGCGCGAAACGGCCGGAAGAACGAAATCGGACGGTACCCTTCTCACAAACCCTCTGTTCAGGGTGAAGGCCGCGAAACTGTCGCACGGCACCGCCTGCCTTGCCTATAGGATCGAAGAAGAATTTCACATCAATATCGACAGGGACCGGGTGATCAGAAAGGGGCTGGAAGTAGGTCCCTGGCTCAGTCGTTTGAAGAATATGCTGAGGGAGAACGCTCCGCCGGACAGTCCCCTCGAAGTGTCCGGAAAACGTTACCGGATCGCTGAATTATCGGATATTGCGACCATCAGGGAGGGCCAAAAAATCTGCTTTGCCACAGACATCGCTTTGACGCGGAAAAACATCGCGGCACTCACCGAACTCGCACACGGATCGGACATACTCTTCTGCGAGGCCTATTATCTCGAAAGAGACAGGAAACTCGCGGAGGGACGCTTTCATCTCACCGCAAAGGCCTGCGGTTCGACCGCACGCAATGCGGGAGTGAAAAAACTGGTCATAACACATGTCTCCCCAAAATATCGCGATCACCCTGACTTGGTGATAAAGGAGGCGATGGATGAGTTCGGACGATAAGGGGCCCTTTTCAGGCCTGTGTCAGACAGTCCTTTCTCCAGAGGCATTCGGCCTGCGAGCATTCGCCGGAAAGCGCTGAGCCGAAACAGTCGAAGTTGCCCTCGGCATGCTGAATCGCCCGGATGATGTCGCCCTTTTTCATCTTTTCCGTCCTGATGCCATGTTTCTTTCCCATCTTTCTGACCTCTTTTATGTCCATAAAACCCCCTTTATAACCGCAATAAGCAGATCATCTGCATTTGTCCTTAATAAAAATAGCTTAATATATGCCCAAATGCAATGAGAATTTTATCTGTCGTCAGCAGCACACCTGTAACGTCTCACATTATTCTGACCACAAATTCTTACAATCATTTGACCCTCTCACAATGAGCTGACCGGAAGGTTTTAGGCTTCCGGCCATTGGTCTTAGATGACTTCGGTGGATGCCATCCGAA
>JAJZPM010000018.1 GCA_021811105.1 Nitrospirota bacterium
GAGGTTCTCAGTCGGGCATCCATGTTTTCTTAAGAATGGATTCCCGCCTAAAGACTGCGGGAATGACGGCCTAAATACACACACTTTATGCAACGTTAGGGTAAACCCACATTTAAGACGCAGGCCCCTTTCCGGCTCCTCCAGAACCGTTTGCGGCAGCGGGCTCTCACCGTACAAAACAGGATCAAGGTCTTTCCCCCCGGGGAAAACAAAGCCGTCGTACCGGACATAAAGATCGCCGATAGCCGCGCAAGGACTCAACAAGACAACATCTCCTCCTGCCCTCTCCAAGGCTTCCTTATAATACTCCCTCCGTACCGGCAGGTTCGGGACATATCCGCTTGTGACGGCAATGAGAGGACGGGACCTGTCTTTCACAGGAATTCAGGGTATGACTGTGTTTCTCTCCGCACAAGGAGGAGAAACTTTCTGCAGGTAATGCGGGATAATCAGACCCCGCGGGAGATCTCGTCAGTCACCACGACGATATCCTCCCCGGTCGCCTCAATAGCTTCACAGACCTTCCCCATAGTCTGAAGGAGATGACTCTTCTTGATATTCAGTTTCTTATCGGCGATCACCGCCTTCAGCGACATCAGCCCGATATTCACCCTTTTCCCGTCTCTGTGAAAAGAGAGCGCCGTCCCGCTCGCCAGATCTTTTTCCGAGTAAAAGGATTGGACTTTTTTTTCGAACATTTTTTCGGCTTCCCGGATATGCCCGCTCATGTTCTTTGTTTCACAGGTGACAATAAAATCATGCGTGCTGAGCGTCCCGACAAAACACTTGTTGCACTTCTCGCACGTCGTCTTGAGTATCGCGGCTGCCCATTGAATGATATCGGCATGTTTGTCCGGGCCGTATTTTACCAGATAAGGGTGAATGTTTGCGATCCGCACGTACGCAACGGCGTATCTGCCCAGCTTGGGGTAGACCGCGTCGAGGTTTTTTATGATCGCGCCCTTATCAGGCAGACCCGTAAGAAAATCAGGCCACAGGTACGGGTTTTCCTGCCTCTTGTGGAGATCCTGAATATATTTCCTTGCGTCTGCTATGCCCATTGCGGCACCCCTCTCTCACTCGGCATATGCTGAAAAATTATATATAAATACAGCATTTCGGCAGGGCTTGTCAACTTTAAGTTATAATTATAAGGTCATCCCTGCGAAGAAAAAAAGGAGACAGTTGCTACGTCTCCTTTTTCGGCAGGGCCATCCGCCCCATGTTTTACCATATTTCTACCGTACTATTTCTTCTTAGTCTTCCCCTTTAACGACGCCTGGGCAGCCGCAAATCTTGCAATCGGGACTCTGTAGGGAGAGCAACTGACATAGTTGAGTCCGATTGCATGGCAGAACTCAACGGATTTCGGTTCACCTCCGTGCTCGCCGCATATTCCCATCTTCAGGCCCTTCTTGACTTTCCTTCCCTTGTCGACTGCGATCTTCATAAAAGAGCCCACACCATCCTGATCAATCGTAATAAAAGGGTCGTCCTTGAGAATTCCACCCTCGACATACGCGGGCAGGAACCTTCCGGCATCATCTCTTGAGAGGCCATAGACAGTCTGGGTAAGGTCGTTCGTGCCGAATGAGTAAAAGTCCGCGACAGTAGCTATCTCATCGGATGTGACGCAGGCCCGCGGCAGTTCTATCATCGTGCCCACGGTGTAAGGGACCCTTACCTTGAATTCTTTCTTCACCCTTTCCACAGTGGATACCGTGAGATCTCTCAGTCTCGACAGTTCGTTGACGTGCCCGACGAGAGGGATCATGATTTCCGGGATAACTTTCACCTTCTGTTTTACGAGTTCGCAGGCCGCCTCCATAATAGCTTGCACCTGCATCTCGTAAATTTCGGGGAACGTGACGCCGAGACGGCATCCCCGATGGCCGAGCATAGGGTTGAACTCGTGGAGGGACTTGTTCTTTGCATTCAGTTGCGCAAAGGGGACTCCCATATCCTCGGATAGTTCATGGAGTTCATTGTCCGTATGCGGAAGAAATTCATGGAGGGGAGGATCGAGGAGACGGATGGTCACCGGCAGCCCGGCCATCGCCTTAAAAATGCCTATGAAATCGCCCTTCTGGAACGGAAGCAGTTTGGCAAGTGCCCTTTTTCTGCCTTCAACGGTCTCGGAAAGAATCATCTCCCGCACCGCCTTGATCCTGTCCGGTCCGAAGAACATATGCTCGGTCCTGCAGAGTCCTATCCCTTCGGCCCCGAAATTCCTTGCGACTATCGCGTCATTGGGAGCGTCCGCATTCGTCCTGACCTTCAGCGTCCGGAAAAGGTCGGCCCACTTCATCAGCTCTTTATACCACGCGTTATGTTCCGGGTCCGACGGCAGCAGATTGAGTTTCCCCTCGTACACCCGGCCTTTAGTGCCGTTCAGGGTAATCCAGTCACCTTCCTTCACGACCCTTCCGTTGACGTGGATCTCTTTCCTATGAATATCTACATTAAGCGCCGAGCACCCTACGATGCAGCACTTGCCCCAGCCCCTTGCCACAAGGGCAGCATGACTCGTCATCCCGCCTTTTGCAGTAAGTATCGCCTGGGCTGCATGCATCCCGTGCACATCCTCAGGAGAAGTTTCATTCCTCACGAGGATGACCATTTCCCCCCTCTTCGCCCATTCTTCCGCATCGTCGGCTGTAAATACCACCTTCCCGAGGGCACCGCCCGGTCCCGCAGGAAGCCCCTTCGCGAGTTCGACTGCCCTCTTCTCCGCAGACGGGTCCACGCTCGGATGCAGCAACTCGTCGAGTTGATCGGGCTTCACGCGCAACAGCGCGGTCTCCTTCGAGATCAGTTTCTGTCTGGCCATCTCCACGGCCATCCTGATCGCCGCCTGGCCATTCCTTTTTCCTACTCTTGTCTGGAGCATCCAGAGCCTGCCGTCCTCGATTGTAAACTCGATATCCTGCATGTCCGTATAATGTTTTTCGAGCTTCTTCTGGATCGTAAAAAGCTGCTTATAAAGCTTGGGCATGGCCGTTTCGAGAGACGGCAAATGCCCCGTGTCCTCCGTCTTGCCCGCCTCGTTTACCGGGTTCGGCGTCCGGATACCCGCAACCACGTCCTCGCCCTGCGCATTGGGAAGCCATTCGCCGAAGAACATGTCTTCTCCTGTGGCGGGGTTCCTTGTGAAGGCGACGCCCGTCGCCGAGGTATCCCCGGTGTTGCCGAAGACCATCGACTGGACGTTGACCGCAGTCCCCCAGTCTTCGGGTATCTTTTCTATCTTCCGGTACGAGACGGCCCGCTTGCCCATCCATGACTGGAAAACTGCTCCTATACCGCCCCAGAGCTGCTCCCTTGGATCGTCGGGGAACTCCTTCTTCAGCGTCTGCCTGATAATACCCTTGAATTCGTCACAGAGCCCTTTGAGGTCGCCCACGGTGAGCTCCGTGTCGCTGGCGTATCCTTTTTCTTTCTTCACTTTCTCCATCGCGTGTTCCAGCTTATGGCGTATAGCTTCACCCTCGGCCGGCTCGATTCCCGCCGCCTTTTCCATCACCACATCCGAATACATCATGAGCAGGCGCCTGTATGCGTCGTATACAAAACGCTCGTTATTTGTCTTTTTCACGAGGCCCGGGATCGTCTTGGTAGTAAGGCCGACGTTCAGAACAGTCTCCATCATTCCAGGCATGGAGCTGCGCGCCCCGGAACGTACTGACACGAGGAGGGGGTCGTTCGGGTCCCCAAACCTCTTGCCCCTTATCTTTTCTACGCGAGACAGTGCCGTATCCACCTGGCCAGTCAGTTCGGTAGGGTATCTCCGCTTGTTCTTGTAATATAGCGTGCAGACTTCCGTCGTAATGGTGAATCCCGGGGGCACCGGGATCCCGAGGTTTGTCATCTCCGCAAGATTCGCCCCCTTGCCGCCAAGGAGGTTCTTCATATCAGCCCTGCCGTCAGCCTTGCCGCTACCGAAAAAATATACGTATTTCTTTGAATCCTTTTTTGTGGTCTTTTTCGCCGTTGACTTCGCCATGCATACCCTCCCGACAAATTTTAGAGAATAAATTCCTAAATTTATAGGATTTATAGAGTAACTCAGAGAGACAAAAAATTCAACACCAGAAAGCAAATTAAATTCTTATAAATCCATTAATTATTGTAATGAATTACCCTCTGTTGCGGTATCGCCGATCAACTTTTCGCTTGCATCGGAGTAAGAAACATGGTACATAAAGGGTAACAAAACAAGAGGTGGTATCATGAAACGATATATCTTTTTTTTCCTTCTCCCGATTTTGCTCACCTCGTGTGCGCATGTCCTTTCGAAGGAATATGTGCAGAGCGCCACACCGGGCGTTTCTTTCAAGCAAATTGAGGAAAACCCCGAAGCGTACATAGGCAAAACCTTCATTCTGGGCGGCACGATCGTCCGTACCACGGACACAAAGGAAGGGTCCGTGGTGGAAGTGGTAGAAAACCCGGTGGACAAATACGGCAATATCACCGACCCTGATGTTTCTGAAGGAAGGTATCTTATCGAAACCATGAAACATCTCGACCCTCTTATCTACAGGAAAGGGAGGCATATCACCTTTGCCGGAAAATTAACAGGCAGCAAGAAGAAGATGCTGGACAAAATGGAATACCAGTATCCGGTCTTTCAGGCAGAACAGATATATATGTGGAGGACAATAAGGAATTATCCCCCTCCGTATCCCTATTATTACGACCCGTTCTTCGCTCCCTACCCGTACTATTTCTACGACCCCTATTGGTACGGGCCATACCATTATCCCTGGCCTTACTAACCAGGGTGACACAGAGCGTTAAGGACGCTTAGGAATTCTTTTCCTTGACGAAGAGGTCTACCACCTTGGCCTCTTCTTTTTTCATCGCCGATTTGCCGTCGAATACGGCCCCTTCGGCGACAGTCAGCTTGGGTGTCGAAATTTCCCCGTAAATCTCACCTTTATTCTTTATCTCACATATCTCTGCGACCCGGAGATTTCCCTCGACTCTGCCTCCGACTACCACGCCCCTGGCTGATATATCGCCCTTCACATTCGCCTTCTCCCCGAGGACGACCCAGTCGGCTTCGATGCTGCCTTCGACAGTGCCGTCGATTCTGATGGTACCCTTTGCGGAGATGTCGCCTCGAAACGTCGATTCAGTACCGACCAAAGATTCCAACTTTTCGGTATTCCTGTGAAACATTATGAAGCCCTCCCCTGAAGAAATACTTCCGGATTTGTGGAACGCCCATTTCGCCAGACCTCGTAGTGCACGTGCGGCCCCGTCGAATTCCCTGTGGAGCCTATATAACCCACGATATCTCCTCTTTTGACTTTCTGGCCCGTCTTTACGGCCACCTTCTTGTTGTGCGCATAAAAAGTTGAGAACCCCAAGCCATGCTCAAGCACCACCAGATTTCCGTTTGCGCCGCTCCAGCCTGCAAAACTCACGATGCCGTCGGCAGTTGCCCTCACCGGCCTGCCCGGCCCAGCAGCGATGTCGACACCGCCGTGAAACTCCCTCGCGCCTGTCATCGGATGTTCTCTCTGCCCATACGGCGACGTAATATTCCCGTCAACCGGCCAGCCTTTTGGTGTCGCAACATAGAGGTCTCTCTGTTGACTCAGGTAATCCTTTATATCTCCGACACTTTCCATGGTAATCTTAATCTGCTTCTTTAACTCTTCCATGTCTACTGAGCCGCTGTCTGAAGTATCGAGATTTTCGAGTATCTGCTCCCTGGAGTGGACCGAAAATATTTTTTTGAATTCGGAGTCGGCTTTTTTCAGACTAACAATGGTAGACCGAAGTTCGATGAATTGGGAGGAATAGTAACCCAGTTTTTCCTTCATCTTGCTGTATTCGAGCGTATCGACTGCGATAGAGAAAACGTACACCGTCCCAATCGCCCACATCACAATCGAGGCAACAATACCGACAGACGGCAACTTGACATTCAGCGGCTTCACGTCACTGTGCGGAATCACCATGACCGTCACCGGCACAAAAGCCTTCTTCAGGAGGCGTCTAAGCCTCTGCATAGACCACTCCCCTGGTTCCCTTCCGTACCTCGCCGATCAGGTAAGCAGGAAAACCATTTCTTTCCAAAATATGCATGGCCTTCTGCATTTCTCGCCGGTCGATGACGATGATAAACCCGATCCCCATGTTGAATGTCCTCCGCATATCGTCCGCCGGGACATTGCCATATTTTTTGATCAGTCCGAATATCGGCTGTTCGGGCCATGAGTCCCGGAATATGGAGGCGCCGACCCCCTTCGGGAATATCCTGGGCAGATTCCCGGGGATGCCGCCTCCGGTTATATGCGCCATCCCTTTAATGTCGACTTTGGCCATAAGGGCCTTTACGGCTTTGACGTATATGCGCGTAGGTTTTAATAGCTCCTCGCCGACAGGAATTCCGAGATCCCGAAGGACTTTCCTTACCGTCATTTTCCGGTGCTCGAAGAGGACCTTCCTTGCCAGTGAATAGCCGTTGCTGTGAAGGCCGCTCGATTGGAGACCGAGCAGGACGTTTCCGGGTTTTATGCGGCTGCCGTCGACAGCCCTCTTCTTATCGACCACGCCGACTGCAAACCCCGAGAGGTCATATTCGCCGTCCTTGTAAAACCCGGGCATCTCTGCGGTTTCTCCCCCGATAAGTGAGCATCCCGCCTGCAGGCATCCTTCCGCAATGCCCTTCACCACTGCTGCCGCCTTTTCCGGTCTCAGCCTGCCCGTGGCAAAATAATCGAGAAAAAAGAGGGGTTCTGCGCCGCTCGTCAGAATATCATTGACGCACATGGCAACAAGATCGACGCCCACGGTATCATGCCGGTCCATCATAAAGGCTATTTTGAGTTTCGTGCCGACGCCGTCTGTCCCGCTCACCAATACCGGCTCCCTATACTGCCTGGTATTGAGTTTAAAAAAGGCGCCGAAGGAGCCTATATCGGCCATTACCTCGGATCTGAACGTCTTCCTGACGAGCGGAGTGATAATGCGGACAAATCTTTCGCCCTCGTCAATGTCAACACCGGCCTTCTTATAGGTAAGTCTGTTCTTTTTTCCCATAGCCTAAATAATCGTGAAGCGGAAGGACTCTTGATTTCTAATTTTGAACGTACTTATTCTGCCTAAATTTTTCGGAAAGGGCAAGGTTTTTTTCTTTTTTTTATAGTGACCGCATTATTTATTCGGCCTCAACATCACGTCTAACGGCAACCTCATATTCTCCTCATAACCCGTTTCTGATAATATATGGGGATGACGGTGATACTTGTAACGAATGACGACGGAGTTCATTCGCCCGGGATTTTGGCGCTTTACAGGGCTATGAAGGACCTGGGAGACGCCTACATAGTAGCTCCTGACCGGGAAAGAAGCGCTGCCGGACACTCCCTTACCATGCATAGACCTTTGAAAGTGACGGAACTCAGGGAGCATGTATATAGCGTTAACGGCACCCCCACCGACTGTGTGACACTCGCGATAAACAAAGTGCTGCCGGAAAAACCTTCCCTCATCGTATCGGGGATCAACAAGGGAGCGAATCTCGGCGACGATATCACTTACTCCGGGACCGTCTCGGCCGCCATCGAAGGCACGATATTCGGCATCCCTTCCATGGCGTTTTCGCTCCCCTCGGAGAAGCACTACCATTTTGATACCGCTTCAGCCGTTGCCACTATGATAGGCGGATTCGTGCTGGAGCACTCGCTCCCCTACGACACGCTGCTGAATGTAAATATACCGAATGTTTCCCGGGAGATGCTCAGGGGGACTAAATTTACCAGACAGGGCAAACGCGTGTATGACGGGGCGATCCAGGAGACCTTCGACCCCTGGGGCGAAAAGCATTACTGGATAGGGGGAGGAAAACCTTACTGGGAGAGGGGGGAAGACATGGACATAGAGGCGGTGCAGGCGAATTTTATCTCCGTCACGCCGATACATCTTGACCTGACCAATTACGACGCCCTCTCCTACTTCAAGGAAAAGTGGCGATTCCCCGCCCCATGAAAAGAGGTCTATGAAACCATATGACGTGATCATAATCGGCACAGGACCGGCCGGCATATTCGCCGCATTGGAACTGTTGCGGTCGTCGAAAAAAAAACGCATCCTCATGATCGAAAAAGGCAAGGATATCGACAGACGCTCTTGTCCGGAAAAGATAAAGAACATATCCTGCACCGCCTGCAGGGAATGCGACCTTCTGAGCGGCTGGGGCGGCGCCGGGGCCTTCAGTGACGGCAAACTGAGTCTTTCTCCCGAGGTAGGCGGTTTCCTGTCTCGCTACATGGACAAAGACGAGGTAAGTGCCCTTATACAGTACGTGGACGACATTTATCTGAAATACGGCGCACCGGAAGAAATATTCGGCGGGGTTACCGAGGAAATCCGTGAAGTCGAAAGGCTCTCGGCGCGCAACGGTCTCGTCCTTGTACCGTCCCGGATCCGTCATATCGGCACAGACAGGTGCCGGACGCTTCTCAAGGCGATACGGGATGACGTCGACGGGGCCATCGATACCCTGTTTCAGACCGAGGCACAGAGCGCCATTGTCGAAAACGGAAAGTATCGGGGTGTTCGGCTGAAGGACGGCACCGAGATCGCTTCCGAATTCCTGATACTTGCTCCGGGACGAGAAGGTTCGCGGTGGCTCGAGGGGGAGTCGAAGAGACTCCGCCTGACCCTTCTGAAGAATCCTGTCGATATCGGCGTGCGGGTGGAACTCCCTGCGCCGGTCTTTGAACCCCTCACCAAGATCACCTATGAGCCGAAACTCCTCTTTTACTCGAAAAGATTCGACGATAAGGTCAGGACATTCTGCGTGAATCCTTACGGCGAGGTAGTCAAGGAATATCTTAAAGGAATATGGACCGTAAACGGCCATAGTTATGCCGAGAGAAAAACGAACAACACGAACTTTGCCCTCCTCGTCAGCACCTTCTTCACCGAGCCCTTCGATCAGCCTATCTCGTACGGAAGGTATATCGCACAACTGGCAAACTTCCTGGGGAAAGGCGTCATCGTCCAGAGACTCGGCGACTTGATGTCCGGGAGAAGGTCGACTCACGAACGCATAGCAAAAGGCATCGTCCGGCCGACCCTTGCCGACGCGACGCCGGGCGATCTCAGCTTCGTGATACCTTACCGCTATCTCTGCGACATCCTGGAGATGCTCGAGGCGCTCGACCGGATAGCACCGGGCGTGAATTCGCGGCATACGCTTCTTTACGGGGTCGAAGTGAAATTCTATTCGATGCAGCTAAAACTTACCAATACGCTCGAGACCGAGGTTTCCAATGTATTCGCCGCGGGAGACGGCGCCGGCGTCAGCAGGGGTCTCATACAGGCCTCGGCTTCGGGTGTTGTCGCGGCCCGTGAAATCATCAGGAGGATATAGCGCCCCTTGGACTACGCGGAAATAAGAGAATGGATGGTCTCCACCCAGCTTGTCCCCCGGGGAATCAGGGACAGAAGGGTCCTTGACGCGATGAAACGGGTACCTAGGCATCTTTTTGTCGACCACTCGATGGCGTACCGGGCTTACGATGACTCTGCACTGCCTATCGGCGAGGGGCAAACGATCTCGCAGCCTTATATGGTTGCGGTCATGACAGAGCTTCTTGAACTCACCGGGGATGAAAAGGTGCTCGAGATCGGGACCGGGTCGGGATACCAGGCCGCCGTTCTTGCCGAACTTGCAAAGGAAGTATTTACGATCGAGCGGGTCGCTCCCCTTGCCGAGGCTGCGATGCAACGTCTGAGGGAACTATTCTATCAGAACGTGCAGGTAAGGATGGGAGACGGCAGTCTCGGATGGCCCGAAGAAGCCCCTTTCGACCGCATCATCATTACCGCGGCCTCGCCGAAAATTCCGGCCCCCCTTATGGATCAGCTTTCGAATTACGGCATTGTTGTCGTGCCGGTCGGCGGAAGATATTCCCAGCAACTGCTGAAGCTCAAAAAAAAAGATAAAGGGGTCCAGGAGGAATACCACACTCCCTGCGTCTTCGTACCCCTTATCGGCGAGTACGGCTGGAAAGAAGGGGAATAACCGGAACGTCCTCAATAAGCATTGCCCCGTCCCAGAAGCATCACGATCGCCATCTAGACGGCATTTTCCCTCACTCTGATAACAGAATTGACCTGTTCTCTTAGTTGCTTTATGGATCGATTTATCATATTATTATCTATTATTTTACATTATCGCGGTAAGGAGCGGCAGTGGGCCTGATCAAGGGCGATCTCGGCGCGATGTATCTCTCAGATCTTCTGCAGTGGATCGAACTCTGCGGCAAGGCGGGGACCGTCACGATCCGGGCTAATGGGATCGCAAAAAGATTATATTTTGCGGCCGGAAGGTTGATCTTCGTGTCCTCGGAGAAAGAGGGTGAGCGCCTCGGAGAATACCTCCACAGGAGCTCGCACGTTGATATAGGAAGAATCAGGACAGCGCTATTTGAGGCGCAGACCATGAAGATCCCTTTTACGCAGCGGCTGCTCAAGATGCATTATTTTACCCCTTCGGGGCTGAAAGACGTCATCCGGACACATGCGACTGAAATCCTGCTTGATGCCTTTCGATGGACGGACGGCGAATTCGAATTTGACCCGGGCGCCCTGCCGCCGGCCGTCCTCGGGGGTCCGATTAAGCTCGATATGCCGGTGGGACGGTTTCTTGAGATTCTCGAGGCGTCAGGCTCGGTGATTCAAAAAGAGAACGTGACGTACTATTTCAGGATCAAATAACCTGAGCGCGATGACTTCTCTGCTCGCGGCATCGACAGGTATTCAAAGGGAGGGAACACGTTGAAAAAACCCTGGGCTGGCAGGTTTACAGACACGACGTCGGAGTTGGTCGAAGCCTTCACGGAATCCATCTCCTATGACAGGAGGCTCTGGAGGCAGGATATCGCGGGAAGTATCGTCCACGCAAGGATGCTGGGCAGGCAGGGTATCATCCCCAAGAAAGACGCCGAAGCTATAGTAAAAGGTCTCGAAGAGATCGCCTCGGAGATCGGGGCGGGAAGGTTCAGGTTCAGCACGGCGCTGGAAGACATTCATATGAATATCGAAGCGGCGCTGATAAAGAAAATCGGCCCTGCGGGCAAGAAGCTACATACCGCACGTTCAAGAAACGACCAGGTCGCACTTGACCTCAGACTTTATCTGAGGGAAGAGACCGAAGGCGCCATCTCTTCCCTCAGGAACCTCCAGAGGACGATGCTGAAGATCTGCGAGCGCCACCTCGAGGCGATCATGCCGGGGTATACCCACACCCAGAGGGCCCAGCCCGTTTTACTGTCCCACCATCTGCTTGCGTACGTGGAAATGTTCCAGCGCGACAGGGAGCGGTTTGCGGACGCACTGGACCGCATCAATGTTTTGCCGCTGGGTGCATGCGCGCTGGCCGGAACGACATTGCCCATCGACAGGGCATATGTCGCCAAGGCGCTCGGTTTCCGCCGTGTCTCCGGCAACAGCATCGATGCAGTATCGGACAGGGATTATGTACTGGAATTCCTGTCCTGCGCTTCCCTCTGTCTGATGCATCTGTCGCGCCTGGCCGAGGAATTCGTCCTCTGGTCGACCGAGGAGTTCGGGATGATAGAGATCTCCGACAGATTTACAACGGGGTCAAGTATCATGCCTCAAAAGAAAAACCCCGATGTCGCGGAACTCATACGGGGGAAGACCGGAAAAGTTTACGGGAACCTTATCGCCGTCCTCACCCTCATGAAGGGGTTGCCGCTTTCGTATAACCGCGACATGCAGGAAGACAAGCCCTCCCTCTTCGAGGCCGCCGACACGCTGAAGTCCTGTCTGGCGGTCATGGAGGCGATGCTTCCCGAGGTGCGTTTCAACACCGGACGGATGAGCGCCACAGCGGAAAAAGGGTATTCGACGGCCACTGACCTGGCCGAGTATCTCGTGAGAAAAGGCGTCCCCTTCAGGGAGGCTCATGAGATCACCGGCAAGGTAGTACTGTATTGCATTACCCACGGGAAAAACCTTCTCTCGCTTGATCTGAAGGAACTGGAATCTTTTTCCCCTTTTATCGCGAAAGACGTCTACCCTTTCTTGGATCCTTCCCAGTCTGTGAAGTCGCGACGCTCCTATGGAGGGACCGCACCCTCCGAGGTGAGAAGACAGATCAGACAGTACCGGAAGATTCTTGCCTGAGATGCGCATGCGCAAAAGGCATTTCGCCCTTTCCGGACCGCCGGCCGTACTTCTTCTTCTTTGCTTACTCTTCGGCATTTCTTCCTGCGGAAAGAAGGGCGCCCTCACCCTCGTATCCCATGAAAAACCGGCGGCCCCTTCCCACCTCACCGCCCACCACAGGGAAGGCGTGATCATACTGTCATGGGATTTCCCGGCAGAAAAAGAGAGGGAGGTCGCGGGCTTCATTACTCTGAGGGCCACGGAAGGGGAGTTTGAAAAAATTGCTTCCCTGGACAGCAGGTCCCGCTCCTTTCGCGATACCACCTTTAAGGAGGGGACGAACTATCGCTATGAGGTCCTGACAAGGAACCTTGCGGGAATACTCAGCGATGCCTCGGACGTTGTGGCCCTTATCCCCTTCCCCGGACCCATGCCCCCGAGAGAAATAACTTCGCGGATCATCGGTGATTCCGTGGTCTTGTCCTGGGAAAAGACCGGTGTCAAAACATTGTACAACGTCTACAGGACCTTTTCGAAAGGGGTATACGGTCCCGCGCCGCTGAATACCTTCCCACTTGGGGACAACGCCTTTCACGATATTTTTTTTATCGACAGGCCCGTCTACTACACCATCCGCAGTCTGTCCGAGAACCTGGATGAAGGACCGCCGTCTGCGGAATTTGCGGTGGACCCCGGACAGCTTGTTCCGCCGGCCCCGCAGGACCTCCGCTGTTTTGTGATGCCGGACAGGATAGATCTCTCCTGGAAAGAACCGCAGGCAGCGTGGGTCACCGGCTTCAGAGTATACAGAAAAATCGGGTCCGAAGAGTATGCACTGATCGGCGAAACCCAGATCCCCTCCTTCGTCGACATGTACAATCCCTCACTGAATAGGGACTATCGCGTCACTGTGCTCGGACCTTCAAGAGAGGGGCCGCCCACGGAAATAGTCGGCGCGTGCAGGAATCCGGAATGACCTTGGACGGTGCCTTTTGGGGAGTGATTAATTGTTCCCGGATGATGTATAGTATTGATGTGGATGCTTTTTTTGTTCGTCCAGCACTTCACGAGAACCGTTCTGACAGGCGGTCCCGGCGGCCGCAACCCGCGCCGCTCCCGGGTCGGGACACACCATACAACATATAATGTATACCATGCAAAAATCGCTTCGATTGCTGGCTATCGAGGATTCAGAGGAAGACGTTATACTCCTGACGCGCGAACTTAGGGCGGGAGGATACGAACCCGACTGGGAACGCGTCGAAACTGCAGAAGCAATGAAATCCGCAATAGCCCAAAAGCAATGGGATATCATCATCTCCGATTACATCATGCCGCAATTCAGCGGACTGGATGCGCTGGATCTCGTGAAGCAAAGCGGGATCGATATTCCGTTCATCATCGTGTCCGGAAAAATAGGAGAAGACATTGCGGTGGAAGCGATGAAGGCCGGAGCTCATGATTACATCGTAAAGGGGAATCTGGCAAGACTTGTTCCTGCTGTGGAGAGGGAGCTTCGTGAAGCCGAGACGAGGAAGGCCCGCAGGCTTGCGGAAGAAGAACTGAAACGTTATCGGGAACACCTCGAGGAACTTGTCGCCAGCCGTACGGACGAACTGAAAGGCGCAAATGAACAGTTACAGCTGGAGATCGCCGACCGGAAGATGGCGGAAGATGCCCTCCGCAAGGCGGTCAAGAGGGCAAACGACGAAAAGGCAAAGTCGGACGCGATCATCGCGGCGCTTGGCGACGGCATCGTCATCCAGGACAGAGAATACAGGATCACCTATCAGAACCGTATCCATAAAAAGCTTATCGGTGACCAGGTCGGCCAATATTGTTATATTGCATACCGCTCCAGTGGAGACGTCTGCGAAGACTGCCCGATCGAGATGTCGTTCGACGACGGAAGGATCCACAAAGCCGAAAGGACAATCAAGACCGACAAAGGCGTGCTGAACATAGAAGTAACTGCTTCCCCGCTTCGCGACGCGACCGGAGAGATCATCTCGGGTATCGAGGTTGTCCGGGACGTGACCGAGCGAAGGAAGATGGAGAACGAGTTGAGGGAACACCGCGACCACCTCGACCTGCTCGTGAAGGAGCGCACCGCCGAACTGAGCAAAGTCAACAGGGAACTCAGGGCGGAGATCATGCGACGGATACAGATGGAGAAGGACCTGATCGAGAGCCAGCGTTTCGTCCATCGCATAGCTGACGCCACTCCGAACATACTTTATCTTTATGACGTCATAGAAAACAAGAACATTTACGTGAATTCGATAGTCAAGGAGGTCCTCGGCTACTCGCCTGAAGCGATCAAGAAGATGAAGAGCGCGTTTTTCAAGACCCTTCTCCATCCGGACGACCTGTCTGTCGTCGAATCGATGGCAGACAGGTTTCTGAAGGCAAAAGACGGGGACATCATCGAATCGGAATACCGGCTGAAGAACGCAAAGGGAGAGTGGCGCTGGTTCTACAGCAGGGACATTGTTTTCAAGAGGACGTCTGACGGTCTCCTGAAGCTCATCCTCGGCATTTCGCAGGACGTCACCGAACGCAGGGTGGTGGAACAGGAACTGAAGAACTCCCGTGAACAACTGCGTATTCTCCTGGCCCATCTGCAGTCGGTGAGGGAAGACGAAAGGACCAGGATATCGAGGGAGATCCATGATGAGCTGGGCCAGTCGCTTACCGCCCTGAAGATTGACCTGTCCTGGCTGCTGAAGCGGCTGAACAAGGAGCAAAAACCCCTCGTGGAGAAGGCCAAACTGATGTCGAATCTGATCGACATGAACATACAGACCGTCAAGCGTATCTCGGCGGAGCTTCGGCCGGGACTTCTCGACGATCTCGGTCTGCCCGCGGCCTTCGAGTGGCAGGCCGAAGATTTTCAAAAGAGAACGGGTATTCATTGTGAGGTAAAGATCCGGCCCGAAGACATCGCGCTCGACAGGAACCTTTCGACTGCGATATTCCGCATCTTTCAGGAGACGCTCACCAATGTCGTGCGGCATGCCAAGGCGAGGAATGTCAGCGTGACCCTGACAAAAAAGAGAGAAGAGTTTCTCCTCGAGGTGAAAGACGACGGGAAAGGCATTACGGAGAAACAGATTTCGAGTCCGAAATCGATCGGGTTAATAGGCATGAGGGAACGGGTGCATTTCTTCGGCGGCGGCGTGAAGATCAGCGGGAAGAAAGATAAAGGGACCGTGGTGACGGTGACTATTCCCATAAAGAAGGCGGCGGAAAGCATCGGCGCGCCTTCTGCAGACATGCCCGCAAAGAGTCGGCCCGTGATCGGAGGGAGGGCGTGATCAGGATACTGATCGCCGACGATCACAGGATCGTTCGTGAGGGGCTAAAGCAGATCCTCGCCGAAACCCCTGACATGATCGTGGTGGATGAGGCGAGTAACGGACAGGAGGTTCTCGGCAAGGTATGGGAAAACGACCACGACGTCGTACTTCTGGACATCTCCATGCCGGGACGGAGCGGTCTCGACATTCTGAAACAGCTCAAAAACGAGCGGCCGAAGCTCGCAGTCCTTGTGCTGAGCATGTACTCTGAAGAACAGTATGCGATTAGGGCACTAAGGGCCGGCGCCTCGGGATATATGACGAAGGAAAGCGCACCGGATGAGTTGATCGAGGCGATAAGGAAAGTATCGACGGGCAGAAAATACATAAGCCCTACGGTAGCCGAGAAATTGGCCGTCAGTCTCGAGGCGAACGACGAAAGGCCTGCCCACGAAAATCTTTCCGACCGCGAGTATCAGGTGATGTGCATGATTGCCTCCGGCAAGACGATCAAGACCATTGCGGATGAACTGTCACTCAGCGTCAAGACGGTCAGCACCTACCGCACCCGTATCCTCGAGAAGATGCGGATGAAGAACAACGCGGAATTGACGCATTACTCAATACAGAACCGTCTGGTAGAATAGCGGAAAGCCATTGACAGGAACGCGCCGGTTGGATTACGCTTAAAGGGGGCCGGCACACCCTGCGTACAGGGGGAAAAATAAAGATTGCCGGCAGTCTGCATGATCCGATGAAAGAAAAGATCCTTAGAGAATTCAAAGAGAGCATTTCCGTCAAGGAAAAATTCATCCAGGAGCACCTGGACACCGTCATAGAGGTGTCGAAGGCGATCGCCAACGCCTTCAATGAAGGCAATAAACTGATTCTCTTCGGAAACGGCGGAAGCTCGACTGATGCGTCGCACATCGCCGCGGAGTTCGTCAACAGGTTCAAGCGGGAGCGGCCGGGACTCCCCGCGATCGCCCTGAATACGGACATGGCGGTCATTACGTCAATCGCCAATGATTACGATTACTCCGAAATTTTTTCCCGCCAGCTGAAATCTCTGGCGGTTGAAGGCGATATCGTGGTCGCCATCACCACAAGCGGTCATTCCTCAAATGTCCTGAAAGCGATGGAAGTGGCGAAAAAGAAGAAGCTCAAGTCGATTCTCTTCACCGGCGCAAAAGGTGAAAAAATCGCGGCCAAGTCAACCTTCTCGTTTGTCGTACCGTCGGACAATACCCCGAGAATACAGGAAACGCATATCACGCTGGGGCACGTCCTCTGCCTCATGGTCGAGGAAATACTGTTTGAAGAACCCCGCAAGAAGTAATAATGGGCCGACGATATCGGGAATAGACCAGTGCAGCGATTAGAACCGTAATATCAGAAATAGATTCGAGATTTGAGGTATGATTATCCTCGGTCTAGACCCCGGCTTGGCCAGCACCGGCTTTGGAGCCATTAATTGCGAGAACACCCGGCTGTCGCTTCTCAAATGCGGATATATTAAAACTTCCCCTAAAGACCATATTTCCGACAGACTGTGCCAGATACATTTAGACGTTAATCATTTAATACATACCTTGCGGCCGGATCTCATTGCAGTAGAGAATATATTCTCCATGATCAGATATCCTAGAGCCGGTATATTATTAGGCGGCGTTTTAGGTATCATATATTTAGCAGTTTCTCAAAATAGTGTATTAATGAAAGAAATTACTCCCAAGGAAGTAAAAAATTCGTTGGTCGGATATGGCAGCGCGGATAAAGATCAAATCAAGGAAACAGTAAAGAAATTGCTAAAAGTTCCCGACGTCAAGTCTCTGCATGCGGCTGATGCCCTCGCTATCGCCTTAACGGCATTTTATCGAAAGGTACCGCAGAGGTGATTTCTTATTTAGAAGGAAATTTATTGGATAGTTCTGATGATCGAATTACGCTTTTGGTGAACGGAATTGGTTATGAAATTTTGATCCCGGCCTTTGTGATGAATGAAATCAAAAGAGATATGCAATCTGAAAATAAAGAATTGAAATTATATATTTCGTATAACCAGTCTGAAAGACAGCCGAAGCCGGTTCTTGTGGGATTTAAACACGCAGCGGAAAAAAAGTTCTTTGAGCTTTTCATTTCCGTCGAAGACATAGGACCGGCAGCGGCCATTAAGGCTCTGGTGAAACCTGTTAGAGAGATAGCGCGCGCCATTGAGGAAAAGGATGCAGGAACGTTACGACAATTAAAAGGCATCGGTGAAAGGAAGGCCGAGAAAATTATCGCTACTCTTAAGGGTAAGGTCGCGATGTATGCATTAATGCGCGAAGTTGAAACACTGCCCGAACCGGTCGAAGATTTCAAGAAAGAAGTTGAAAATGTTCTTGTAAATCAACTCGGTCACAAGTTGATGGAAGCGCGAAAAATGATAGAGGAAGCGATGAAGCGAAATCCGGGCATAAGTTCGTCTGAAGAGCTATTTGAGGAAGTTTATCGAGGACAAAAAAAGTGATCTTTGAAGAGTCAAACAATATCCCTGACATTTTAAAAATAAGCAGTATTTCTGAAGAAGATAATAATTTAAACCTGAGGCCGAAGCAACTTTCCGAATACGTGGGGCAAGACATGATAGTTGAAACACTAAAGATAGCTATAGAAGCTGCCCTGCAAAGGAAAGAACCTCTCGATCACATCTTGTTTAATGGGCCGCCAGGTCTGGGCAAAACGACGTTGGCTCATATCATTGCAAATGAGATGGGCACGAAGATCATTACTTCCTCCGGCCCTGCCCTAGAAAAAGGCGGCGATCTAATGGGGATATTGACCCACATGGAAAAGGGCGACGTTTTTTTTATTGATGAAATTCATAGACTTCCGAAAGTCGTTGAGGAATTTCTTTACTCAGCGATGGAAGACTTCGCGGTAGATTTTATTTTCGATAAAGGTGTACACGCGCGCACGCACAGATACAGGCTTGAACCATTCACGTTGATAGGCGCAACAACAAGAGCCGGCCTTTTATCTTCTCCGCTAAGAGAAAGATTCGGAATTACAAGAGATCTTGACTTCTATAACGATAAGGACCTAATGCGTATCATAAAGCGCTCGGCTGCAATATTAGATGTAATCCTGGATAATGACGGAGCTTACGAAATAGCCCGAAGGTCAAGAGGGACACCCAGGGTCGCGAATAGGTTGTTGAAACGCGTTCGGGATTATGCGCAGGTCAGGGCACAAGGGAAAATAACCAGGGATGTAGCAATGGAAGCATTAGCGTTGGAGGGTGTCGACGAGCACGGTTTAGGCGAAACTGACAGAAAACTTCTAAAAATAATAATCCTTAATTATAAAGGTGGGCCTGTCGGCATTGAGGCTCTCGCTTCAACCCTTCAGTTGGAGACGGATGTCTTATTGGATGTGGTTGAACCTTATTTATTAAAGACAGGCTTTATTATTAGGACCTCACACGGGAGAAAAGCTTCGGAAAAGGCTTATGTCCATTTAAAGGAAGAATTTAAAGAGCCGGACAGTACCGGTTTGTTTGGAAGTATTAAGCATAAACGGTAATACCGATGAAACTTCTGATGCACATCTGTTGTTCCAACTGCAGCATTTACCCTCTTGAGTTACTGCTGATGAAGGGCGTAGACGTTAAAGGGCTCTGGTTCAATCCGAACATACACCCCTTCACCGAGTATACGCAGAGGCTCGACTCCCTCAGGAAACTGGAAAAAATATGGGGTCTTGACGTCGAATACATCGATGCGTATCCGCTCGACGCGTTTCTGACGTCCATCGTCGGAAAGGGTACTGAAAGGTGCGCAGTCTGTTACGCGACACGCCTTGAAAAGACGGCCGAGACAGCCAAAATGATGAATGTCTCCGGTTTTACCACTTCCCTGCTTGCCAGTCCGTATCAGAAATTTGATATGATAATAGCGATAGGAAATGAGATCGGCCGGAGGCACGGCGTCCCCTTCTACTACGAGGATATGAGGCAGGGGTGGAAAATTTCGAGGGGACTGGCCGCGGAGTTCGGACTCTATCGGCAGAAATACTGCGGGTGCATATACTCCGAAATGGAGCGATATCGAAAAAAGAGCCGTACGCTGAAAACATAGGCGGCGCGAAATTCAGGCATCTCCGGCAAGAAGGGAACGGATGCATCCGTCCCGCGAACACTGCCGGCGGCAATTTACGGAATGAAAGAATGGATGAGGGAATGCAGCATATAGGCAAGTTGCTGGTAATCGTCGGCATCGTGACGGCTCTGTTCGGAGTGCTCCTTATCTTCTCTGCCAAACTGCCCTGGCTCGGGAGGCTGCCGGGAGACATCGTGGTCCACAGAAAGAATTTCACCTTTTATTTTCCCCTCGCCACGAGCATACTGCTAAGTCTTCTCCTCACCCTGCTCTTCTGGCTCTTTGGAAAGAAGTAAGATGCTCGCTAAATTCACTGCCCTTTATGTCTCGCTCATCTTCGCCTCAACGCTCGAAGCAAGTATGATCAAGGTGCTCATCCTTGACGATGTCTTCCAAAATATTCCGGAGAAAAACGAACGGATAGAAAAAATGGGAAAGCTCAGCGGCGACCTTCTCGTCAGCGGCACCCACTACGCCGGGGACATCGAAGTCTGGAGAGGACAGGGGGGAATGTATCTCATCAACGAACTCCCCCTGGAGGACTACGTAAAACACGTGGTGAACGCAGAGGTAAGTCCCAGCTGGGACATGGAGGCGCTGAAGGTGCAGGCGGTCATTGCGAGGACGTATGCCCTTTATCAGAAGACGGCGGGCAGCAACGGGAATTTCGACCTCACCTCGTCCGTGCTCCATCAGGTCTATAAAGGGAGTACGGTAGACGCACGGATCGCCTATGCGGTAATGCATACCGAGGGAGAAGTCCTGTACTACAACGGGAAACTGATCGAAGCGCTCTACCATTCAACGTGCGGAGGACAGACCGAAGACCCCGTGGAGGTTTTCGGAAAGAGTTATCCTTATCTCAGGCCTGTAAAGTCCCGCTGCGAGATATCCCCCTACTGGATATGGGAGAGAAAGATCCCTGCGGACGAGATCGCAAAGGCCCTGCATGTGAGCGACATCGCGAAAATAACCATTTCGTCCTATACGTCGACGAAGAGAGTCAAGACGGTCGACATCGTCCACAGGGACGGTATAATGAAGGTAAAGGCGACCGACCTGCGAAAACTGCTCGGATGGAGTCGCCTCCCGAGCACGAATTTCGAAGTCACCCGCGACAATGGGAGCTTCGTCTTCGAAGGAAAGGGATACGGACACGGCGTGGGGCTCTGCCAATGGTCGGCGCTGGAGATGGCCCGGGAGGGCAAGACCTACAGGGAAATTCTTTCTTTTTTCTATCCCGGGACAGTGATAAAACTATATGAAGACCGCTGAGTACGACTTTCTTCTCCCCGGGAGGCTGATCGCCGACAGACCCCTCGCAAAAAGGGACGACTCACGCCTGCTTGTACTCCATCGCGACGGAGAGGTGGAGCACAGACGCTTTAGCGACCTGCCGGATTACCTCAGGACAGGAGATATGCTTCTTCTGAACAAAACGAAGGTTTTCCCGTCAAAACTTGAAGGGAAAAAGCGAGGTGGAGGCAGGATCGAGATCCTGCTCGTCAGAGAGATCTCACTCGGTCTGTGGGAGATCCTGGCAAAGGGGAAATATTCCGGCCCCCTCCTGATCGCGGGGAAGGCGGTTGCGGAAGTAAGAGACGGGACGACGGTGCGTTTCGGGGAGCCTGAAAGACTGGGAGACCTCCTCCGGGAGCACGGGCTGATGCCTCTTCCTCCTTACATAAGAAGGCGGCCGGACGCACTCGACAGAGAGAGATATCAGACGGTCTATGCAGAATCCGAAGGCTCTATCGCCGCCCCGACGGCCGGACTTCACTTCACCCGGGAACTTCTCCACCGGATCGGCTCGAACTCGGTTCTGGTCAGGTCCGTCACCCTTCATGTCGGCACAGGTACCTTCAGGCCGGTAAAGACCGAAGAGGTCGATGGTCATCTCATGGAGCGGGAGGTTTTTGAGATCGATCCCCTCGTCATTTCAGAAATGAGGGAGGTAAAGGCCCGGGGGAACCGAATCATCGCCGTCGGCACTACAACGACGAGGGCAGTCGAGGGGTATCTGAGCGGCCAGTGCGAAATTCTTTCCGCGAACGGTACGATCAAAGGGACCACCAATATATTTATCCGCGAGGGATACGGACCGCGCGGGGTGGATTCACTGATCACAAATTTTCATCTGCCCCGCTCCACACCCCTCATGCTTACTGCGGTATTTGCAGGTCGGGAAAGACTTCTTAAAAACTATGAATCGGCTATCTCCATGGGCTATAGATTTTTCTCCTACGGTGATGCTATGCTTGTTTTATGAACGGCGGAAACGTGAAGGAAAGAGGCCCGATGCAGCGCGCAGGGAAGGAGTTCGTCATCGTTATCGTGATAGTGTTTTCTTCTCTTAGTTTCACACTCGGCTTTTTTGTCGGAAAGAAGAACGGAAGAAGTAACGCAGAGGGCACCCCTCAGTCCGTGGCGCTGCCGGAGGCGTCGGACCAGGCGCGGCAAAACGCCGCCGCGCAGGAGATACCGCCGGCTGCTGTTGATGTCACGCCGAGCCGTGACATCACGCAGGGCCGGCCGACAGGAGAAGATGACCGGATTCCACCGCCGGCTGAGCCCGCCGCCCCGGTGAAGACGGGTACGGACGGCAAGGCGCGCCAAGTCCCGGATGCGGCGGCGAAGGGACCGGCAGAGGGCATAAAGAAAGAGAAAGCCGCGTTACCTGAAACAAGGCGGACGGATCCGGCGAAAGGCGGCGCCGAATTCTCGGTCCAGCTGGGCGCACTGAAGAACTCCGCGGAAGCGAAGCGACTGAAAAATAAGTACGCGGGTGAAGGATACTCGACGTATATCACGGTCGTCTCAGGAAAGAACAAAGAGAAAATTTACAAGGTAAAGGCCGGCAAATTCAGGGAAAGGAAAGATGCGGAGCTGCTCTCTATCAAGCTGAAGAAAAACGGAGCTATCCACGCATTCGTCACCAGCAGGAACGAATAAGGAGCGTATACGAATACCACGGTTATCGAATTCGGCACCGAAGAGGAATATCCCTCTCTGTTCAACGGTCTGGAAAAAAGCCTTCGCGCGATTGAAGAATCTCTCGAAATAAAGGTGAGTTCCCGGGGCAATAAGATATTCATCCGGGGAGAAGAGAGAAAGATAAGAACGGCCGAAAAACTCATCCGGGAACTCATGCAGCTCAGCCGCGAGGAACCAGCGTTATCGCCGGAGGATATCCGCGCGGCAATCAGATCGGCACCGGAGAGCGAAGGGATATCTCTGAAAGAGCTGTTCCTCGACAATATCCAGGTCGCATCGAAACGACGCTTCATCATCCCCAAAACGTCGACGCAGAAGGCATATATCGAAGCGATTCGGCATCACGACATCGTGATCGGCATCGGCCCGGCCGGCACCGGGAAGACATATCTGGCGATGGCGATGGCGATAAACGCCTTTCTGAAAAAACAGGTGAGCAGAATTGTACTTGCCAGACCCGCGATCGAAGCGGGCGAAAAGCTGGGTTTTCTTCCCGGTGATATGTACGAAAAGATCAATCCTTATCTGAGACCGCTTTACGACGCTCTCTATGACATGATGGAGGCGGAAAAGGCGGCAAGGCTCATCGAGCGGGGAGTAATTGAGATTGCACCGCTCGCCTTTATGCGTGGAAGGACCCTGAACGACTCCTTCATCATACTCGATGAGGCACAGAATACGACTTCGGAACAGATGAAAATGTATCTTACGAGGCTGGGGTTCAACTCAAAGACCGTCATCACCGGCGACGTCACCCAAATCGATCTGCCGCAGGGAAAAAGCTCCGGACTTGTTGAAATCGTCAGGATCCTGGATGGTATCAAAGGGATCAATTTTATATTCTTTTCGGAGAAGGACGTGGTCAGGCATAAGCTGGTGCAGGAAATAATAAAGGCATACGAAAAACATGAAAAACGGAACCCGGAAGGATAAGAAAGGAATCCCTTTTTCTCTCCCCGTGCCGGCTGACATAAAGAAGCCGCCGTTCCTCTTTCTGCTGGCGCTTGCCGTTTCGGCGTCGCTCATGACCAACCTGAGCGTCGCGCGGTTCATCGGCGGGACCCTTATCGCCGCGGTCCTCCTCTTCATTCTTTATCGAGACATCATGCGGTACAAGCCCGCGTACATCAACAACTACCACATGCTCCTCCTACTGGGACTCATGATCGTCAGCACGCTTGTCATAGGAAGGATGTTCGACTATCTCCTGCAGAACCTCTCGAGGGGTATAGGGTCCATTGCGGCGGATACCGCAATATACGGCATTCCAATCGCTGCAGGCGCCATGCTTGTCACCCTGCTCTTCGATTTCCATACCGCCATCACCTTTTCTTTCACGATTAGCCTGCTGACGGGCTACTGGTTGAACGATCCCCTCTATCCCGTTTATACGTTTGTCGGCAGTCTCACCGCTGCCTTCAGCGTCATACGTTGCAAAAAGAGGTCCGCCCTTCTCAGGGGCGGTTTTTATGTCGCAGGGACGAATGTGCTGATCGCGTTGATCATTTTGACCACCAGAGGCGAACTTGAGGTCATTAAGGTCTTTTCGTCCGTGGTCTTCGCAGTTTTCGCCGGCATCTCGGTCTCTTCGCTCGTGTCGGTGCTCCTGCCCTTCCTCGAATATACCTTCAAAATCACCACCGATATCAGCCTTCTCGAACTGCTCGACCTTAACCAGCCCGTCATGAAAAACCTGATGATCACGGCGCCCGGGACTTACCATCACAGTGTGATCGTAGGGAACCTCGTTGAGGCGGCTGCGGAGGCGGTCGGCGTCAATCCCCTCCTGGGCAGGGTCAGTTCCTATTATCACGACATCGGGAAGATAAAGATGCCCGAATATTTTGTCGAAAATCAGGGGGGAGCGCCGAGCAAACACGATAAGCTCACACCCCATATGAGCAGCATGATCATCGCCAACCACGTCAAGGAGGGCGTGGAACTGGCGAAACAGTATAAGCTTCCCCAGGTGATCATCGACATTATCAAACAACACCACGGGTCCGCACTCATCACCTACTTTTATCAGAAGGCAAAAGAGCTTGATCAGGAGCGGCTGTCCAATGTGGAGGATTACAAATATCCCGGACCCAAGCCCCAGACGCGCGTCGCGGCACTCGTTATGATGGCCGACGCCGTGGAAGCCTCCTCCAGAGTGCTTACTGACCCGACCCCCGCACGGATATCGGCCCTGGTCGACAAGATCATCAATCACATCTTCCTCGACGGCCAGCTCGACGAGTGCGAGCTCACTCTCAAGGACATCTCGGAGATTAAGAAGAGGTTCACGTATATTCTTACCGGCATTTTCCACAGGAGGATCGATTACCCCGGCTTTGATTTCGGCGATGGTGATACACACAAAGAACCTTCAAAGGGCGAAAAGGCTAAACTTGCCGAGGATACGAAGGGACCTCGCCAGGGCGCTCCGCTTGCTCGATCTTTCGCACGCTGAGCTCAGCGTAGTGTTCGTCGGCAATGACAGGATGAGGCGGCTGAATGCGCGCTATCGCGCTATCGACCGCACAACCGACGTGCTCTCCTTTCCCCTGTCGGACAGCGCCCCGCCCAGGCGGCAAACTTCGTCATTTCCCTGCCCTCTGCCGCTCGGGGACATCGTCATATGCATTCCGAAGGCATCCGCCCAGGCCGGGGAATATGGCGTCACCTTCCGTGAGGAGCTTCTGCGGCTCCTGGTCCACGGCCTTCTTCATCTTGCAGGATACGACCATGAGATAAACGCCTACCGGAAAAGGAAGATGCAGGAGAAGGAGAAACAGCTGCTTGAAGCCCTTCAGACAGTGGCTTAAAAGCGCAAACTTCGCAATCGAGGGGATTCTCCACGGCGCCCGGACCCAGCGCCACCTCAGGTATCACTTTTTTTCCGCCGCGGCAGTACTCGTCGCGAGCTATATAGTCGGCGTTACCCGCATGGAGTTCATCCTCCTATCCCTGGCGGTCATTATCGTACTCGCAACCGAGATGCTAAACAGCGCCGTCGAGGCGGTCGTCGATTTGCTCTCCCCGGAATACGCCGAAAAGGCGCGAATCGCAAAAGATATCGCGGCGGGGGCTGTATTCATCACCGCCTTCGGCGCTGCCGTGCTCGGCTACATTATCCTCTTTCCGTACGTAAAGGGCATTTTTTCGGGCGGATTTCACATTGCGCGTCACTCGAAGGAGGATATTTCCCTGATATCCTTCATCATCGTCCTGATATTCGTGATCATAGCCAAATCATATTTCGGCAAGGGACATCCGCTCAGCGGGGGGATGCCGAGCGGCCATTCGGCCCTCGCCTTCTCGGCCTGGGTCTGCGTCACCTTCACCACCGGAAACTTTCTTGCGTCTCTTCTCTGCTTTATACTTGCGGCCCTGATCGCCCACAGCAGAGTCGCCGCAAAGGTCCACAGCGTCTGGGAGGTGGTTGCGGGAGGCCTGATGGGCTCCACCCTCACCTTTCTGCTCTTTAAACTCTTTTCGTAATCAGGGTCATTCCGACGGTTCCCGCACAGGCATAAAAGAAAGAATCATTTTGCCCGATTCGCGTTAACGGACTAATGCTCCAGGATCAAGTCTTTCGGAAGCCGTATCGTAAATGTCGATCCCTTCCCCCCTGTTTCGACCTCGACCGTCCCGCCATGGGAAACGACTATCTTATGCACGATCGAGAGACCGAGACCCGTGCCCCTTTCCTTGGTCGTAAAGAAGGGAAGAAATATTTTTCCCCTGATACTTTCGGGGATACCGTGACCGCTGTCCGAGACCGAGATGACCAGATAATCTCCGACAGAGCCCGAGACGGTCACCTCTCCGCCATCCGGAATGGACTCCACCGCATTCTGAAGCAGGTTGGTGATCGACTGCCTCAGCAACACCTCATCAGCCCTGATCACAGGCAGCGCGTCCGTCCGCGCATTTATGGCTACATTCTCTCCGCATTCGGCCACTGCCGAAACGCAGCCGGCGATAAGCTCCCTGAGATCTACGGTTGTCGGCACAGGGTCCGTCTGCCTCGCAAAGGAAAGGAAATCGGTGATGATCCGGTCTATCACCGCCACTTCCTTGAATACCGCATCGACAGTCGGCAGCAGCTCCGCGTCGACCTTCCTGGACAGAATTTTGGCATAACCCGATATCACCGCGAGCGGATTCCTGATTTCATGGGCAATGCCGGCGGACATCTCGCCAAGGGTCGACAGCCGCTCCCTGAGTTCCATCTGCGACTGAAAGGCCTTCAGTTCAGTGAGGTCGGTAAAAACGAAAATCTGTCCGATGACGTTCTTTGCACTGTCCTTCAGGGGAGATATGTTCAGGCCGAGCCATATCCTCTTTCCATTGTTCGTAACGTAACCCACCTCGGCCCTCTCGATCGTCTGGCGTTTATCGAGAATTCCGGCAACCGGCTCGCCGAAGATCTCCACATGTCTCCTGCCGATACTCTCGGATTCCTTAAGATCAAGTATTCTTTCCGCGGCCTGGTTCATCTTCGTGATCTTCAGCTCCCGGTCGAGGCTCACCACCCCGCTCGGAACGCTTTGAAGAATGTCCTCGTTATAGATCTCGACAGACGATGCCCTGTCTTCCGCCCGACTCTTAAGCGCCTCGAGTTCCCGTTCCTTTTCCTTGAGTTTGGAGACGAGTTCATGGAAGGTATCGACGACGAACCCCACTTCGGTCATGGGTTTGTCCTCCGGCCGCTTCTTCTCCCTGCTGACGTTGGCGATTATCCTTGAAGCGAAAAAAACGATAAAAAGAAGAAAAACCAGCAGAAGCATCAGCACCATAACCGTGGCCTCGTTCATATCTGCCTCCCCCGACTACACATAAAAGTGCGCGAAGAATGTTTTATTCAGTGCAGATACCATGCAAGAATCTCCTCACCGAAAAAGAGGGTAATGACCGCACCCAGGGCGAGAAAAGGACCGAAAGGGATCTTCGTCTTCCTGCCCCTTCCCTTAAAAATCATGAGGAATATCCCCACGATCGATCCGGTGAGGCTTCCGAGAAAAGTAGTCAGCATCACAGTCTTCCATCCCATCAGGGCGCCCACCATCGCCATCATTTTAATATCTCCCCCTCCCATGCCTCCTCTGCTCAGCACCGCCACGAGATAGAAGAACCCGCCGCCCGAAAGCAGGCCGATAACTGAAGCCTCATACCCCAATGGCGTCGTCCTCATAAAAGGATCGGGCATCAGCAGTGATCCGGCGACTATTCCTATCACGATGCCGGGCAATGTGATGCGGTCGGGAATGATCTGGAACTCGAGGTCGACAAAGGTGATTACGAGAAGGGAAGAACAGAACAGGGCGTACACCGCGGACTCCCACCCGAATCCGTATCTACAGAAGACGGCAACATAGAAAAAGGCGTTCAGCGCCTCCACAAATGGGTATTGAAGGGATATCTTCGCCCCGCAATGCCTGCATCTGCCACCCAGGATCATATAACTGATAACAGGTATATTGTCCCATGCCCTTATCGGGTGATTGCAAGACGGGCACCGAGACGACGGGAAAACGATCGAAATGTTCCTCGGGATCCTAAAAATGCAGACGTTCAGGAAAGACCCTATCACAAGACCGAAGACAGCAACGACAACCAAGAAGGACATGTCAGGTCACCACGCTGCTCATCTCCGAGGCCTTCTGTTTGAGCTCTTCCATCTCCCTCTCCAGCTTGACGAGCGCCTCGACCGACTCGAATATTGTTTTGTCCTTCAGAATATTTCTCTCCGGACTGCCCCTCAACTCATATACCCGCATCCCTATGTTCCTGAGCAGTTCCGCTTTCTTTTTCTCCATCTCCGCGGAACGATAGAGCAGCCTTATCACGGCCACCTCGATCTTCAGCCTATCGGCAAAGACAGCGGCAAACCATTTTATCCGGGATATACCGTTCCCGAAACTCTCTCTTACTCTCTCGAACACACGCTCCTCCCTTCTCAGCCGGCCCCGATAAAGCCGGTCCTGCCGTTCCAGAACGTTTCGCACATTTTCTTCAACAGTGGGAAATCACAAAGACCCGGATTCGCGTCAATCATAGAGAAGGCTTCCTGCTTTGCCTTCTCGATCAACTGCAAATCCCTGATAAGATCAGCCACCTTGAAGCCGGACATGCCCGACTGAAGAGTGCCCCAAAACTCTCCGGGACCGCGTATGGCAAGGTCTTCCTGCGCAATGCTGAAGCCGTCATTAGTATGGACCATAACATCGAGTCTCCGTCCGGCGTCTTCACCCAAAGGCCCGTACGCAACGAGAAGACAGTAGGACCGGTCTCCGCCACGGCCCACCCTCCCCCTCAGCTGATGCAACTGGGCAAGACCGAACCTCTCTGCATGCACAACGATCATAACCGTCGCGTTCGGCACATCGACCCCTACCTCGACAACGGTGGTGCTCACCAGGATATCGAGATCGCCCCGCCTAAACGCCGACATGACCTCTTCCCTGTCAGCCGCAGCCATCCTCCCGTGCAACAACCCGACCCTGAAACCGGGAAAGGTCCTCTCGAAGGCGCTCTTACCCTCGACAGCCGCCCTGAGGTCGATTTTCTCGGACTCCTCTATCACCGGATACACCACATATACCTGCCTGCCCTTTTTTATTTCCTCCTCAAGTATGCCATATATTTCTTTTTTTTGGTCGGGCATAAAGACCTTCGTAAGCACCGGCCTTCTTCCCGCTGGCATCTCGTCTATCACCGAATAATCGAGATCTCCATAAAGCGTAAGCGCCAATGACCTCGGAATAGGTGTCGCTGTCATCACCAGAAGATCAGGATTGAGCCCCTTCTTTCTCAGGTTTCCCCTTTGGGTCACCCCAAATTTGTGCTGCTCGTCGATAACGACAAACGCGAGATTCCTGAAGACGACCGATTCCTGCATAAGGGCATGAGTCCCCACTACGACAGGAATTTCCCCCGAAGCTATCCTGTCGAGCTGTCTGTCCCTAGGACCACCCGAAATGAGCGCGACCTTCACTCCGGATCCTTCAGCCATTTTGCAGATATTCCGGTAATGCTGCTCAGCCAGTATCTCGGTGGGCGCCATGAAGGCCGTCTGGAAGCCGCACTCTACCGCATCGAGCATCGCCGCGAAGGTGACGACAGTCTTGCCGCAGCCCACATCTCCCTGCAGGAGCCGTGACATAGGGGCCGGCCGTCTCATATCCCTCAATATCTCCTGCAGCGCCCTTTTCTGGGCATTCGTCAGCTCGAAAGAAAGCCCCTCTTGCAGCCTCTTCCGCAGTCTTCCCTCGCACCGGAAAGAATACCCGCTCTGCCCTCTGCCCTTCCGGAAAGCGGCCATGCCGAGTGCGAACACAAAGAGTTCCTCGAAGGCAAGCCTTTTATGATAAATGCTTTTGCCCTCGTTCCAGTCCCCAATATCGCATTCTTCAGGAAAATGGAGCGCTTTAATCGTCTCGCAGAGAGGGGGAAGGCCATGTCGTTCGATGATCTCCGGCGGCAGCGGCTCCGCAAGCCCGCCCGCATACTGCTCCACAATCCCGAACATGATCTTCCTGAGCTGCTTCTGGCTGATTCCCTCCGTGAGACGGTAGAGCGGTACTACCCTGTTGGTGTGAATTAAAAAATCGGCATCTTCAGAGACCGTTTCGTACTCAGGGCCGTCCATTACGAAGCCCGCACCGAAATAAGGGTCTCTTTTCGCCTCACCGCAAAGAAGAACATCCTGCCCGGCCTTCAGGTTTCTCTGCATAAAGGATTGATTGAACCATCTCCCCTTGATAGTCCCCGTCCCATCGTTCGCAAGGACCTCGAATATCCGCAATCTCCTGCCTCGCGCCGCAACCGGGCCGCAGGAGATGATCCGGCCCCTGACGGTCTCGGCACATCCTTCCCGGATGTCCGAGATCGCGCGTATCAATGATCTGTCTTCATACCGCCGGGGGAGATAATAGAGGGCGTCTCTGACCGTCCTGACGCCGATTCTGCCGAAGAGAGCGGCCCTCCGGGGGCCTATGCCCTTTATACGTTGTACCGGTAAGTCTGCGAGGCTGCTATCCATCAACGGACGGCGGATCTTTTTTCTGACTTTCCTTCCTGAGCGTATCTTCGAGCGTCTTGTCCGTCTCTTCCATCCGAATCTTCGAATATTCCGTATCGCTGATGATGTCGATGTCCCAGCCGGTCAGTTTCATCGCCAGCCTCACGTTCTGGCCCTTCTTTCCTATGGCGAGGGAAAGCTGCTGGTCGTTCACCACTACCATTGCGGTCTTGCCTTCTTCATTGATCCCTATCTTGTCTATAACCGCCGGACTCAGCGCCCTTGCAATCAGCATCCTCGGATCGTCCGCCCACGGGATAATGTCGATCCTCTCTCCCCGCAGCTCCCGCACAATGGCCTGAACGCGCGTTCCTTTCATGCCGACACACGAACCGACGGGATCGACGGCGCTGTTTTTCGAATAGACGGCTATCTTCGTGCGTTCACCGGGCTCCCTGACGATATTCCTTATCTGGACAAGCCCTTCATTGATCTCCGGCACTTCCATTTTAAACAGCCCCGCAACAAACTCGGGCGATGTCCGGGAAACGATGATCGCCGGGCCTTTTGTCGTAATCCTGACGTCCTCGATGATCGCCTTGACCGTGTCGCCCCGTTTCAGATTTTCGTTCGGCAGGGTATCCTTTACGGGAAGGACGGCCTCGGTCTTCCCGAGGTTTATATAGTAAATACCTTTTTCCTTCCTCATCACGGCGCCCGTGATAATCTGGCCCGCCTTGTCCTTGAACTCGTTGAAAATAACGTCTCTTTCCGCCTCCCTGACCCGCTGGAAAATGACCTGTTTAGCGGTCTGGGCTGCGATCCGGCCGAGGTCCTGCAGATCGAGGGGGAGATCAACCGTATCGCCTTCGCCCTTCAAAGGGTCGACCTTCCCAGCATCGGCCAAAGAGATCTCTTCATCGGGGTTCGTTACTTTCTGAACTACCGTCTTCGTTTCGAATACCGTGATATTGCACTTTTGCCGGTCCATCACCAGATTGATGTTCGTCCTTCCGCCATACTTCTTGCGCATGGCGGAAAGGAGAGCGGATTCGAGGGCCTCGATCAGGATGTCCCGCGATATGCCCTTTTCCCTGCTTATCTGGTCCACGACATTGCACAGTTCTTTCGTCATGGCAACTCGATCTCCAGCCGCGCTTTAGCTATCTGTTCAACCGGTATTGTCATCTTCGTATTATTCTTCATCGTCAAAATAATCGTAGTATCCCTTACTTCCGTAATTCTGCCTACAAAAAAATTCTGTTTGTCGATGCTCTCACGCGTAATTATCCGCGCAAGTTTGCCCACACTCGCCTCGAAGTCCTTCAGCCTTTTCAGCGGCCTGTCGAGGCCGGGAGATGAAACCTCAAGCACATAGGGGCTCTTTATCGGGTCTTCAACGTCCAGCACCGCTGACATCGCCCTGCTTACCCTTTCGCAGTCCTCCAGGGTGACACCACCACTTTTCTCTATGAATATCCTCAACGTCGGTCTTCTCATGTTTCCGGCAATTTCCATGTCCACAACCACAACGCCGTACTCGCCGGCCACCGATTCAGCCAGAGCAGTTATTTTACCCTTAATGTCTTCCATATAAAACAAAAGAGTGGGATTGCCCACTCTTTCTCGTTCCACTGCCAGAATGAATGTCTTATTCTACCGCATCAATGCCAAAAAATCAATTGCTACTTCGCCTGAGCACCCTGCCCCCGCATCTGCCGGAGACTTCCCCCTCCCATAGGGCGGCGCTGCCGTTCACCAGTACATAGGCTATCCCCGCCGGTTTCTGAAAAGGGTCCTCGAAGGTGGCCTTGTCCCCGATCGCCTCCGGATCGAAAACCACAATATCCGCAAAGTTTCCCGCCTTCAGCATCCCACGGCGGGAAAGTCCGAATGTCCGTGCAGCAAGCGCGGTAGCCTTATGCACTGCCACGGTAAGGGAAAGCAGCCTCTCCTCACGGACATATTTACCCATCAGCCTTGGGAAGGTGCCGAAGCCCCTCGGATGCGGCTTGCCCTGCTTCGTAGGACCTTCAAAACACCTGGCGGAACTGTCCGTGCCTATCATGCAAAACGGCAAGGCAAGAAATTTTCTCAGGTTTTCCTCGGTCATCGAAAGGAATATCCCGCCGACTCGCAATCTTTCATCGATCAATATGTCAAACAGCGTCTCGACCTCGTCTGTTCCCCCGGCCTTGCTTATTTCTGCTATGGTCTTTCCCTCCATCCACCTGTTTTTTTCGAGGACCACGGAAGAGACCATCACCTTTTCCCAGTATCCGGGCGACTGCGACTGCTCCCTGATTTCTGCCGTGATCTTGCTGCGTTCCTCACTGTTGCTGATCCTCCTCAGCTCCTCTTCATTACCGCCCTCGTAAGTCCAGGAAGGCAGAAGCGAATCGAGATCAGTGCTCGATGCAACATAAGGATAACGGTCACAGGTGACTCTCACCCCCGAACGGGCAGCCCCTTCAAGGAGAGAAATAACTCGGTCAACCTTGCCCCAATTCCTTTCTCCTGCAGTCTTGAGATGGGACACATGGACTTTCACTCCTGCTTCCCGCCCGATGCGCAGGACTTCCTCGACCGCTTCCACGAGCATGTTCCCCTCACTCCGCATATGGCTTGCATAAATAAGATCGGCCCCACGGAGCCTCTTCGCCAGACGGACGAGTTCTTCCGTCTCCGAATACACACCGGGAGGATATATCAAACCGGTGGAAAACCCTATCGCGCCCTGTTCCAGGGCCTCATCAAGCAGGCCGGACATCCGCACCGTTTCCTCAGGAGATGGTTCTTTATTGTCGTATCCGACCACGCACCCACGGATATTGCCATGCCCCACAAGAAAAGCGGTGTTTATCGCGATTTCGCGTCTTTCCAAAATTGAGAAGTACTCGCCTAGCGTCGACCATCGCTCCCTGATCCCGAGTTCTCGCAGGTCTTCTTCGCGTCTTTCGTATACCTGATTATAAAGCGGGGCGGCAGACATGCCGCAGTTGCCGTTAATCTCGGTCGTAATTCCCTGACAGAGCTTGCCTTCTGCCCGTGGATCAGCCACAATCGTAAAATCCGAATGTGCATGTGTATCGATGAACCCGGGACAGACAGCCATCCCCCTGGCATCAATCACGGTTTTAGCGCATTTGCCAACACACCTGCCGATATGCGCAATCTTCCCGTCCGCAATGCCGATATCCGAGACAAGGGGGCCGGACAAACCTCCGTCGTAAACCAGTCCGCCTTTAATTACAATGTCAAAATCGCCTTTCATATCGGAAGATCGACGTTCCGGAGAACTGCCCTATCCCTTCTCATGAGAAGGACCACCAGCAGGATCGCCACCCTCAAAAAAAGACTCCGGAGACTGCAGGCTCTGCACAAACAGAGGCATCAGGAACACCGATATCACCTTCGCCCTTCCCCAAAATCCCCGCGCATCGGCATTCCCTGCGTTTTTCTGGTATGCCTCCGACGCCATATCCTTCAATACCGGAAAGCATTTCACGGTCAGCCCCATTATGTGAAAAAAATCCTTTACCGGAATCCCGATCCTTTCAAAAGGACCAAACAGCCTTCCCAGTACCGCAACCATGTCTTCCGTTTTCGCCGACGCCATCAGGATCTTTGCCCCCCCTATCATCAGTCCGATCCTGACCGTCCTGAAGGCCGCGATATGCAGTCCCTCGTCGGTCACCGTGAATAACCCCGCCGGCAGGAGCACCTTCCCGTGCCGGCCAAGAACATTGCCGATGAACGTAAAAAAAAGGAAAAGACTTATGGGAAGCCATCCTGCCTTCAGGCTCTTTAAGGGGAGCTTCACAAGGCAGATGCACAATATCCCGAGAAGGAACAGGTATCCCGTCATGTCCCTTATCACAAAGAGAGATGCCAGAAAAAGGACATAGATGATTATTTTCAGCTCGGGACTAATTTTCGTGGTCAAGCGCTTTCCTGACATGGGCAACGGTCTGGGACTCTGGCACTACCGTCATATATTTCGTGATTCCCGACGCGATCGACTTCGCCAAGACATTTCTATAGTTGTCCCGGGAAAGGAGCTTTTCCTCGAGGGGGTTGCTGATAAAAGAGACCTCGACCAGAACCGACGGCATCTGTGCCCCGAAAAGCACGTAGAACGGCGCCCACTTTACCCCGTGGTTCACCGTAAAGGGATATTCCTTCCGCAAAGAGGCGGCGAGCGTCTCCTGTACCGAATGGGCCAGAGACATGGATTCGTCCCTCTTGTTGTCCCGTTTCAGATCGTCAAGCATAACATTGAGGACATCCTGCTCCCTCTGCATCTTCCGCATCTTCTTGAGAGAGATCTGGTTTTCCCTCGCGGCAACCTTCATCGCCTCTTCGTCGTTCGTCCAGTTGAGAAAATATGTTTCTGTCCCCTTTGCATCCCTGCTCGGGCTCGCATTTGCGTGGATAGATACAAAAAGGTCGGCGTTCCTGCTGTTTGCAATCGCGGTACGTTTCTCAAGAGGGACGAAAACGTCCTCATCCCTGGTAAGGTATACTTCGAGATTCGGGTCCCTGGAAAGGATCTTTCTGAGCTTGAGGGCGATATCGAGCACAACATCTTTCTCGTAGAGTTTCCTCGGCCCGACAGCGCCCGGATCATGACCGCCGTGACCCGGATCAATCACGATTGTTTTTTTCAGATTTTTCGGAGAAGGGGCCGTCCTATCCGGGGTACCGAAGACATCGATTATGACACGCTCGGGGTCTTCGAGTTTAAAAATTTTATAGTCCCTGATCTTTTCCAGGTCGAGCACCACCCGCACCGTGTTTTCATCAAATTGCGCAGCCCGCACTGATTTGAGCATGCCGTTGCCGATCGGAAGGGTGGCCTTCAGTTCACTCCTTATGGCGCTGTTCTTGATGTCAAAATAAAGCCGATCAGGATTCGAGAGGCGTCTCTGAGCGACATCCGTTTTCCCTGAAAGGGTCACTACTACCCTCGTGTAATCGGGGTAGGACCAATAATTGATGTCCGTGACGTCGGATTTGCCGGAGGCCCGTGAAACATCGGCATTGAGGAGGGAATAGAGGACCATCAGCCCTAGGAATACAGATACTCGTCTGCATGCCATTTTTCCGGCCAACTTAGGTAAATCTTCTCCCTTTCAGAGAAATCACCATCACACCGCCTGGACCGAAGTGACTTCGGGAATTTCCTTTTTGATACTGGACTCGACCCAGTTTTTCATGGTTAGCGTAGACATGGGACAAGTCCCGCATGCCCCTTTAAGCTTTACGTACACGACGCCGTCCTTTACATCTATGAGCTCAATGTCTCCGCCCTCCTTTTTGAGGCCGGCCCTCACCTTTCCAAGTACGTCTTCCACCCTTTCTCTAAGCACTCGGTCTCCTTGCTACTTACATAATAAAAAAATATGGCGACATATTCAAGTATTTTCTTATGCTATTTCATCTTTCCCATTGAAAGCACTCGATAAAAATCAGGTTATCGGCCCCGGTACTTGACCGCAGAACGGCGATGCGGGGCCGGTCCCTTATTATGCGACCTTCTTAAACGCCTGTTTCCTGGCCTTGCAGACCGGGCATTCATCCGGAGCTTCGCCTTCGGCCGTAAACCCACAAACCTGGCAGACATAGTAATCCGCATCAATGTTCTTGCCGAGACTGTCGAGCGCCCCCTGGTAAAGCCGGGCGTGGACCTTCTCAACCTCATTGGCGAGGCTGAAGCTCCTTAATGCGGTTTTATTGCCTTCAGTCTTCGCCTCCTCTATCATCTTCGGATACATCTGTTGAAACTCGAAGGACTCTCCTTTGATGGCAGTCTCGAGGTTCTCTCTCGTGCTCCTGACACCGCTCAATTCCTTCAAGTGGTTATGAGCGTGAACTGTTTCGGCCTCAGCAGCAGCCCTGAAGAGCCTGGCGACCTGCATATATCCCTCCTCCTCGGCCCTTTTTGCAAAGGCCAGATACTTTCTGTTAGCCTGCGATTCTCCGGCGAATGCCGTCTCGAGGTTTTTCACGGTAAAAGACATAGTTTCAATCCTCCTTTTGTTCGCGATTCATATTGTAATATTCCCTGCGCATCCTTCTTCTTCGGCGCAGAAAAAAAGAAAGGTGATAACTTCCAGCCTCTCTCAGCTATGCGTCTATCCGTTTGAACATGTGCTTGCCTGCCCCGCAGAGCGGACACGTCCAGTCATCCGGAAGGTCCTCAAATCGAGTTCCGGGCGGTATCTTCCCCTTCCTGTCCCCTTTCTTCGGGTCATAGATATATCCGCAGTTCGCTCTCTGACACTGCCACATAACATTTTCCCCCTGTGGATTGTATTCGTAGGCTGTTTCAGACATCCGCACCGATGCGGCTATGCCCGACCTTCTGCTGCCTTCCTGCATTCGGGACACCTGCCGTAGAATTCGACATGGTGTCCGAGGACAATAAAGTTTGCCTTGTCCCGATCGTTTAATGAGAGATCGAAATTTGTATGGACATCGATTATCCGTCGGCAATCTATACACATAAGGTGGTTGTGAGGTCTTATGTTAGGGTCGAACCGCTTTTTGTCAGGATCTATAGATAATTCCTGTACAAGTCCCTTCTGCCGCAGAGTCTCGAGAGTATTGTAAACAGTCGCCAGAGACATGGTTGGAAACTTCTCGGAAAGTGCCCTGTCAATCTCCTCAGCTGAAGGATGAGCAGTATTTCCCTCAAGATAATCCAATATCGCAAGCCTTTGCGGAGTCAATTTAAACCCTATCTCTTTATATTTCATCATTTTTTAGCTCTCTTTGTATTATATATCAGTTAATAATGGTTTTTGTCAAGAACTTTTTTGCTTCTTAGATTCATTCACCCAGACCCCATCCGCCTTCCGGAGGCGCCCTTGCCCCGCAGATCCACACATGGCCCGGACCTCGTTGATGCCGCGGCCGCGGCGTGCCCTTGAATCATCCCGACCTTTTCCCCTATTCTTAATAGACAAATTCTCTGCGAGGAGCGAACCAATGGAAGACCTTAAGACATCGGAAACGTGGCGTGTATTCAGAATCCAGTCGGAACTCGTCGAGGGCTTCGAGACGCTTCACGACCTCGGCCCTGCAGTAACGATTTTCGGTAGTGCAAGACTTTCCCGCGGCAATAAATACTACGACGACGCGATAGCGCTTGGGACGATGCTTGCCGATGACGGATTCGCAATCATTACCGGCGGCGGCCCTGGGGTCATGGAAGGTGCGAACAAGGGTGCCAAGAAAGGCAAATCCCACTCGGTCGGCCTGAATATCGAAATCCCCTCCGAACAGGTCGCTAACAAATACCAGGACATCAGCCTCTCCTTCCGGTATTTCTTCATAAGGAAACTGATGTTCATCAAATATGCGATCGCCTTTATTATCTTCCCGGGCGGTTTCGGAACCATGGACGAACTCTTCGAGGCCCTGACGCTTTCACAGACCAGGAGAATACGATCTTTTCCCATAATTCTTTACGGTACCGAATACTGGAAGGGGCTTATCGACTGGATGAAGAACACGCTCGTGACGAACGGCACAATCTCGCGCGAAGACTTCGCGCTCTTCTCAGTCGTTGATAAACCCGAAGATGTCCGTTTTCTGATAAACGAGCATTACCGGGTCTTCGGAGGAATGAGACCTAAGCCGAACAACCAAAGGAAGACCCGAAAATAACTCGCTGACGACAAAGTCAGACCCGGCTAAGTCTGTGGACCGCCTCGACCATCGCGATCGCATTATCTGTCGGGGTCTCGGGCAGAATCCCGTGTCCGAGATTAAATATGTGCCCCCGTGCGGTCTCCGCCTTATTAAGAATGTCCTGCACCCTTTCCTCGATATGCTCCCGAGTGCCGAAGAGGACGCAGGGGTCGAGATTCCCCTGCACCGATACCTTTTTCCCAAGGGCCTTGACCGCCTTGTATATGTCCACGCGCCAATCGATGCCGATGACATCGGCCCCGGCCTTTTTGACGAGGTCGAGGAGACCCGCGCAGTCGTTCACGAAGAAAATGACCGGCACATCGAATTTCTTCAGAGCCTTGATCGCCTTCTTGACGTGAGGGAAAACGGCACTCCCGTAATCGAAGGGAGATAGGTTTCCGCCCCATGAATCGAAGATCTGCACCGCCTGGGCCCCTGCCCTTATCTGGGCAGAGAGGTAATCGATCACCGTTGCCGTGATCTTTTCCATAAGTCCCTGGAAGAGTCCGGGGTTTTGATACATCATCTTTTTCGTGTTCACGAAATTCTTCGAACTGCCGCCTTCGATGATATACGTCGCCAGAGTATAGGGCGCGCCGGAAAACCCTATGAGAGGTACCTTCTCCGCGAGTTCCTGCCTGAGCATCCTGATCGTCTCGAGCACAAAGGGCATGCTGTCTTCGGTATCGGGGATGAGAAGTTTGTCGACGCCGGATTTATTCCTCACCGGCTCCCCGAGGATTGGTCCTTTTTTGTCGGAGAACTCAAGGTGCATCCCCATCGCCTCGACGGGGATGAGGATATCAGAAAAGAGTATCGCAGCGTCCACCCCTAGTATGTCGACCGGCTGCAACGTCACCTTTGTTGCAAGCTCGGGCGTCTTGCAGAGCGTCAGAAAATCGACCTTTGCCCTGACTTCCTGATATTCCTTCAGATACCTGCCCGCCTGTCTCATAAGCCAGACCGGCGTATAATCGACTTTCTCGCCCCTGCACGCCTTCAGAAACGTATCGTTCATTTTTCCACCTTTCTCGGTTTTCTCGGGACATAACTGCAAAAAGGTTCTTCCTCAAGATAATCCCCGTAAACTGAATAGGCCCTTGCCCTGCATCCGCCGCAGACGTTGATGAATTCGCACGAGCCGCACTTGCCTTTGTACTTCTTGAAGTCCCTCAGGTTCTTGAAGAGTTCGGACCCCTCCCAAATCTCCTTAAACGGCTGTCTGCGGATATTGCCCGCTGGCATCGGGAAATAACTGCAGGGCAGTACGTTGCCGTCGACATCGATCAGACAGATGAGCTGGCCCGCAATACATCCTTTCGCTCCTCCGGTCGAAAACTTGAGGGTCCGCTTTTTGAATTTCTCGCCCTCCTTCTTCGACTGCTGGAGCACCACGCGGTAATAATGGGGCGCACAGGTTGGCCTCACCAGCATCGTTTCTTCGTCCTTTTCCATCTGATAATGCCAGTCGAGTATCTCTTCGTAATCTTCCTTGGTGATGAGCTCGTTCATGATCTCCTCGCCCCGACCGGTAGGAACGATCATGAACATATACCATGCCGTCGCACCCAGATCTTTCGCGAGACGGTATACCCTCGGTATCTCCTCCTGGTTCCTCTTAGTGAATGAGGAATTGACAATAAATTCTATGCCGTGCTTCTTAAAAAGCTTCGCTGCGTTTATCGTACCGTCGAAAGCGCCCTTCTGGCTCCTGAAGTCATCGTGCACGCCTTTTTCCGAGCCGTCGAGACTGAGGGAGACGATCCGGATGCCCGAAGACTTTATGTTCTCGCAGATTGCGTCATCGACCAGGGTGCCGTTCGTTGCGAGGCACATCCGCAACCCCTTGTCCGTACCGTATCTGGCGATCTCGAAGACATCCCGCCTCACCAGCGGCTCTCCTCCGGAAAGCACGACGACCGGCGCAGCATAACTTGCGATATCGTCGATTACCCTGAACGCCTCGGATGTCGGAAAGTCAGGATGGCCCTTCACCTCCATCTCCGAGGACGACCGGCAGTGCACGCAATGCAGGTTGCATCTCCTCGTGATCTCCCAGGCTATCCATTTTGGCGCAAATTCCATCTTTTTCTCCCTAATCTCTCTTATTCAGATTGTACAAAGGCCTGAGTTTGTATTATACCCTTGCCCTGACCATTTTTTCACCAAATATACCCTCTTCAATCGCAGCAAGCAGAGGCCCGAATGTGCCTTTGTCAAGCGCGGAGACCGCCACCGCGTCAAAGCGGACGGTAAGGTTGTCGATCTCTTCGGAGGAGAGCCGGTCGATTTTGTTGAAGGCGAGAAGCCGTGTCTTGCCGGAAAGACCGAGTTCCGAAAGGATGCGCTCCACCGAAGAGATATGCTGCTCGAACCGCGGATTCGACGCATCGACCACATGCAGAAGCAGGTCGGCATCTTCAAGCTCTTCAAGAGTGGCCTTGAAAGCGGCCAACAGGTCCCTCGGCAGGTCCCGTATGAAACCCACGGTATCTGTGATCACTACCTCGCGTTCCCTCGGAAATCTCAGACGCCTGCTCGAGGTGTCGAGCGTGGCGAACAGTTTGTCCTCCACGAAGGTCTCGCTTTTGGTCAGCGCGTTGAGGAGCGTGGACTTGCCGGCATTCGTGTAGCCGACGATCGAAACGATCGGGATATTCGTTGCCACCCTGCGCGACTTTCTCTGCTGCCGCGCCTTGCTCAGCACCTTAAGCTCCCTTTCGAGAAGTCCTATGCGGTCCCTCACCCTCCGTCTGTCGATCTCCAGTTTCATCTCTCCGGGCCCCCTGCCGCCGATCCCTCCCATCAGCCGCGACATGGCTGTGCCTTTCCCTGTAAGCCTGGGCAGACGGTATTTAAGCTGGGCGAGTTCCACCTGGACCTTCCCGTCCCGGCTGTGTGCGCGCCTCGCAAAGATGTCGAGTATCAGCTGAGAGCGGTCGATCACCTTCAATTCGGTGAGTTCGCTGATCGATTTAATCTGGGATGGGCTCAGATCCTGGTCGAAGACAAGCAGGGTAGCGCCTCTGTTCATCGCTGTGATCACAAGTTCCTTCAACTTGCCCTCCCCCATGAGATATTTGGGGGTTATCTCTTTTGGTCGCTGTATCACCGCATCGAGGACGATGACGTCGCTCGACTCGGCCAGCTCTCTCAGTTCCTCAACGGAATCCTCCTGCTCGAATTTAGGTTTTGCAGAAACGCTGATAAGAATCGCCTGCTCCCCGCCGGAGACTTTCCCCCCCCGGTCCCGCCGGACGGAGACCGCGGACCCCCTTGCCCGCTCGAGTTCTTCGTCAAGCGCCGAAATAAAAGGCCCAAAGTCGAACCGGTGCCGATAAAAATCTTCCCGGGGCAAAATTTCATACGGTTTTCTCTCCCCGTGAGGCAGGAGATGGGCGGTAAATATATCGGCAGGTTGGCCGTCTCTCACCCCCACGGCAGCCATGACATCGAACCTCAAAAGCGCCAGATCGGTGAGGTCGTCCTGGTTAAGCGGTTCGTTCCTCAGGTGAGTATGGATAAATCTGAGTCCCCGAAGTGCCCTTCTTCCGATGGGATACCCGTCAAGCGGCGGGATGAAAATGCCCTTCGCGTCGCCGACGATCACGTGAGTGACCGTTCCCTTCCGCGATATAATCACCCCTATCTGACGGCTTATTTCGTCCGAAAGCTGCGCGAGATATTTCCCGAGTTCGACACTGATCAGCTCGTCGTGAAGCCGCCTCCTGTAAATCCTCTCGAGCGCGTGGATCTGACTCCCCTTCAGTCCCGTCAGTTTTCCGTAAAGTACCGGTATTCCCTTTTCCTCCAAAAAACAGTATTCAAAATTGTGTTTCCCTTGTAGTATTTTAGCATAGATAGCTAGACAATAAAGGCACGGGAGGAACCATGAAAGTCATTTCTGAACATGCGGTGGGGAGAAGGACAATCCGTCTCGTTCGGGGAGATATCACCGAAAGGGACGTCGATGCGATCGTAAACGCGGCAAACTCCTACCTCCAGCACGGGGGCGGCGTCGCCGGTGCGATCGTGAGGAAGGGCGGACGCAGCATCCAGGAAGAAAGCGACAGGATAGGCTTTACCCCCGTTGGGACAGCGGTGATAACTGGAGCAGGGAATCTGCCTTCCAGGTTTGTCATTCATGCGGTGGGACCCAGGATGGGCGAAGGGGACGAGGACAACAAACTAAAAAGCGCGGTCGCAAACAGCCTCAGACTTGCATCCAAAAAAAAACTTAAGAGCATCTCGCTCCCGGCGATCAGCTCCGGCATATTCGGCTTTCCGAAGGACAGGTGCGCGCAGGTTCTTGTCCGTGAGGCAGAATCATTTCTTAAAAAAAACAAAGATGCCAGTCTCGATCTTATCGAATTCTGCATCTACGACGATCTGACGCTGGGATATTTCAGGAAAGAATTCGAAAGCCTCCAGGAATAGATAGACGATGGGTCACTTCCTGCGCCCGTATTCAGCCTTTATCTTATCGTATAATTCTTCCGGGGTAAAAACCACTCCTCCAGGCCTGCCGTAAAAAACCACATTGGCAGCGCCGTTGACCGCAAGCTTCACGTCTTCGACCATCTGCCCTGCGTTCATCTCCACCACCATGAATTTCTTTCCCTTTCGGGTCATCTCCGCTATCCGCTTTTCAGGAAAAGGAAAGAGCGTCACCGGTCTGAAGAGCCCGACTTTTTTCCCTTCTTTCCGAAGCTCTTGCACCGCCGACAGTGCGATCCGAGCGGCAATACCGAAGGCGACCACCAGGAGGGCTGCGTCTTCGGTATCATGTTCGTCGAACATCACTTCTTTCTTCCTTATCAGGTCGTACTTTCTGCAGAGCTCGTAGTTTTTCTGCTCCAGTTCCCCCTGCCCCATGCATAGGGAACGAACGACCCTCGGCCTGCGGCCTTTGCAGCCGTTCAATATCCAGTCTTTCTTCGGCAGACGCGGACGCACATACTTTGTCGGGTGAAACGGCTCCATCATCTGCCCCACTACGCCGTCCCCGAGGATCACCACCGGAGTGCGGTACTCATCGGCCTTGTCAAAGGCCCGCATCGTGAGGTCCCACATCTCCTGCACGTTGAAGGGAGAGTACACGATGCACCGGTAGTCCCCGTGGCCCCCTCCCTTTACGGCCTGAAAATAGTCTCCCTGACTGGCGGTAATATTCCCGAGCCCCGGGCCGCCCCTCTGGATATTGACGATGACCGCAGGAAGCTCGGCGCCGGCGAGAAAAGAGATCGCCTCCTGCATGAGACTGATCCCAGGACTGCTCGACGACGTCATCGCCCTGACGCCGGCAGCCGAGGCGCCGTATACCATATTGATTGAAGCGATCTCGCTTTCCGCCTGGATAAAAACGCCTTCGACCTCGGGCATTCTTCTCGCCATATATTCCGGTATCTCATTCTGCGGGGTGATCGGATATCCAGCGTAGAAGCGGCAGCCGGCCTGCACAGCCGCCTCGGCGATCGCCTCGTTGCCTTTTCTGAAAGATAGTTTCTTCCTCATCCCTCACCATTTTGTAATTCCTTGCCGCTTGATCGCACGTCAGGAAATCCGCTTCATTATAGCATATCGGTCCTTCGCCGAATAGGCCTCATGCGCCCGTTTCGATTGACAAACATCAGACTCTTTATTTAACATTTTGTTTCATGAGGAGACCGAATGTATTTTCAGGATCTTATACTGACGCTTCAGAGCTTCTGGTCTAAAAAAGGCTGCGTCCTGCTTCAGCCTTACGATATCGAAGTCGGGGCCGGAACGTTCCACACGGCAACTTTCTTCCGGGTCATCGGCCCGGAGCCATGGAAGACCGCCTACGTCCAGCCGTCGAGGAGACCGACGGACGGCAGGTACGGGGAGAACCCCAACAGGCTCCAGCAGTATTACCAGTACCAGGTCATTATTAAACCGTCGCCGGCCGACAGCCAGGAAGTCTATCTCGAAAGCCTCTCCGAGCTTGGCATCGACCCTACGAAGCACGACATCAGGTTCGTCGAAGACGACTGGGAGTCTCCGACCCTCGGCGCATGGGGGCTCGGCTGGGAGGTCTGGCTCGACGGCATGGAGGTGACCCAATTTACGTATTTCCAGCAGGTGGGAGGAATAGACCTCACACCGGTTTCGCTCGAAATCACTTACGGGCTCGAGCGGATCGCGATGTACCTGCAGGGCGTGGACAACGTGTACCAGTTGAAATGGAGCAAAGACCTTTTCTACGGAGACGTCCACCATATGGGTGAGGTCGAGGGCTCAAAGTATAACTTCGACTACTCCAATGCCGAACTGCTTGCACGGCACTTCGACGATTGCGAGAAAGAGTCCGTCAGGATGAATTCGATCGGTCTCGCGATCCCCTCTTACGAATTCTGTCTTAAGTGTTCGCACCTGTTCAACCTGCTCGACGCGAGGGGCGCCATATCGGTGACCGAAAGGACAAAGTACATAGCCAGGGTCAGAAACCTCGCAAAGCTCTGCGCCGAGGCATTTTACCGGCAGCGGGAGGAGATGGGATTTCCGCTCCTGGGGGGGCAGAAATGAGCACCGTGAACCCGCAAACAGTGAACGAGGAAACACCGCGGGAGCATCCGCTCATGCTCGAAATAGGGACCGAGGAGATACCGGCCCGATTCCTCCCTCCGGCGATCGCCGACCTGAAAAATATCGCTGCAGCCGTATTCGCGGAGCACCGCATCTCCTATAGTGAGATAAGGTCGTACGCCACTCCGCGGAGGCTTGTCCTCATGATGAAGGGAGTTGCCGCGGTGCAAAACGATGCGGTCAGGGAGGTCTTCGGTCCTTCGAAAAAAGTGGCCTTCGACGAACAGGGCAATCCGACAAAGGCAGCGACGGGCTTTGCCGCCTCGCTTGGTTTGCCGGTATCGGAATTGGTAATCAAGACAAAAGGAAAAAGCGAATATGTGGCAGCGGTCATCTCCGAGAGCGGCATGGAGACCAGGGCGGCATTGCCCGCGATATTCAAGAAGATCATCCTCTCACTGCGTTTCCCGAAATCTATGAGATGGGGAAGCGGCAGCATACTCTTTGTCCGTCCGATACACTGGCTCGTCACCCTCTACGGTAAGGACACGATGAGCGTGGAGATAGACGGTATCAAGGGCGGCAACATGACGCGAGGACACAGGTTCCTCTCACCTGCCGCGTTTCAGATAAGAGAGGTGAACACTTACATAAACGTGCTCGAAAACAACTTTGTCATTCTCGACCAGGAGAAGAGGGAAAAGGCGATACGCTCGGGCATCGACGATCTTGCGGCCCGGTCGGGCGGCCGGCCCGTAGTCGACGACGGACTTCTCGAAACAGTGAATTTTCTCGTCGAATATCCCGTGCCGGTCTTGTGCAGTTTTGACCGGGGATACCTTAAGCTCCCGAAGGAGCTGCTCATCACTGTGATGAAGGACCACCAGAAATACTTCGGCATCCAAGATGACGAGGGGAACCTGCTGAATAGTTTCATCGTGATCAGCAACACCCGGGCGGAAAACGGCGAGACCGTCAGGACGGGTGCCGAACGGGTGATTAAGGCCCGCTTCGACGACGCAAAATTCTATTTTCACGAAGATAAGAAAATGTCGCTCGGCGACAGGGTCGCGCACCTGAAAAATGTCACTTTTCACGACAAACTGGGAAGTCTTTTTGACAAGACGGAAAGAACCGTTACGATCGCGTCCTTCCTCGCGGACAAACTGGATCCCGCGCTGAAGGAGAGACTGGTCAGGGCGGCAATACTTGCAAAGGCCGACCTGATCACCGGCGTGGTCAGAGAATTCCCCGAGCTCCAGGGCATCATGGGCAGATACTATGCGGTCCACGATGACGAAGACAAGGGCGTCTCGCTGGCCCTCGAAGAGCAATACCTTCCCAAGTCCTTCGGCGGAAGGCTTCCGGAGACAGACCTCGGTGCCCTGTTAAGCCTCTCCGATAAGATAGATAATATCGCTTCGTTCTTCTCGATCGGCCTGATGCCGACAGGATCGGAAGACCCATTCGCCCTCAGGCGGCAGGCGATGGGCGTAGTCTCGATTTTCACCGAACGGGGATATGAGCTCTCGTTGCAGGAGATTTTCGAAAAGGCCCTTCAGGAAGTGCCGATAAAATCGGGGCGCGACGCGGCGGGAGAGATCCTGAACTTCATGGAGCAGCGCATGGAGTTTATGCTTTCGTCAAAGGAATATACGCAGGACCTCATTAAGGCCGTCCTTCCGCTGAGCCGGTCCTGCCCCCTGAAGGCGGTCCTCGGCCGCATCGAGGCGCTGAAGCATTTCAGGCAAGAGGATATATTTCCTTCTTTTCTCCTTGCGATAAAAAGGGTAAACAATATCATCCCGAAGAAGGTTCTCCCTCCTCTGCGGGACAACCTTCTTGTCCAGGATGAGGAAAAAAACCTCTATGCGATATTCCTGGATGTAAAAGAAAAAACATCAGCCCTTATCGAAAAAGAGCAATTCGCCGAATGCCTTGCGGTGTTCTCGGGGATAACGTCTGCGGTCAACGGCTTTTTCGACAAGGTGCTCGTCATGGACAAGCAGGAGGAGATCAAATTAAACAGGCTCGCGCTGCTCAAAGAGATATGGGCGGCCGCCTCACAGCTCGCCGACTTCTCGAAACTTTCCTGAAATCAACACTACAAGCTTCAGAGAAAAGCATGTCATAGCTAGGGCAGGTGGGCTAAAAAACGCCATACAATCGGCTGGATTTGATTGTGATTCACGTAAACGCAAATCGATCGCATGTTTTTTTCTAATAAAGTGGTCTGGTCTGTCCCGTGCTTTTTCAGCTGAGCCTCGACTATGGCTGTTTTTACCCCACCTGTCCTAGCCGTATCTGCGACAATATTCATTTCTCCGAGATTTTCACCACGATCAGACTTATATTGTCCCGCGCGCCGGAGGCCATCGCCTTATCGAAAAGGCACTCAGCCTCGCCATGGAGCAGCATAAAACATTTCTCCATATCCGGCCGGGCGACACTCTCCCAGAGGCCGTCAGAGCAGAGAAGAAACGTCTCCCGACCTGACAGACTTACCTCTCTCACCTCCACTGTAGGGGACGCGCTTTGCAGATCTCCGATCAGCGCGGAGGTGAGAATGTTTTTCTGGGGGTGCGTCCGCATCTCTTCTTCGGTGATTACGCCCTCTTCCAGAAGCCTCTGTACCAGAGAATGGTCCTCCGTAAGTCTCTCCAGGACATCGTCGTTCAGGCGGTATAGTCTGCTGTCTCCGCAGTGAAAGAGGAAACACCTGCCGGCCCCCACGAAAAGCCCCGTCGCGGTTGTGCCCAGTCCGTAACTGTCCCTGTCTTTTTCCACTAGCCAGTTCAGGGCCGATTTGGCGGATTTCATTATATCGATGAGGTCTTCAGTGCCTTCTACCGCCACGTATTTATCTTTCAGCATCTCGAGTACCGTCTTGCTGGCGACCTCGCCCCGCTGATGCCCTCCCATGCCGTCGGCGACGGCATAGATCTGTTTTTCCTCGGAAGATATAACGCACCCCACTCTCTCCAGATTCGTCTCGGAAACGACGAGATTATTCAGGAGCAGACTGTCTTCATTGTTCTTTCTGATCTTCCCTACATTAGTGATATAGCAGGCTTCCACTCGCACACTTACGCCCTCCCTGACTCCGATGTTTCGGTGACGTTTTATAAAGTATACAGCATATGTCGCATTGGATACGGATAAAATTAAGCGGCCCGCTCCTGCGTTCGGTGGAATGACATTGACAATTCCCCTTTGATTCTATTATGTTATATAGTTCTCAAAAATTCTGAAAAGAAAGTAAAGAGGTTTACTGATGAAGACTCAATTCGCGAAGAAGGGTGACATCGACCGGAAATGGTATGTGGTCGATGCGAAAGACGCGGTCCTCGGAAGGCTCGCGGTCAAAGTCGCCACTTACCTCAGGGGCAAGAACAAACCGGTTTTCACTCCTAATGTCGACACCGGTGATTTCGTCATCGTGGTAAATGCCGATAGGGTGCGTCTCACCGGGAAAAAGCTGACCGATAAAGTGTATTACCACCATTCCGGGTACATCGGCGGAATAAAGTCGAAGACTGCCAAGGACATGCTTGAGCAGACCCCGGAGAAGATCATAGAGAAGGCGGTCTGGGGCATGCTCCCGAAAAACAGGCTCGGGAGGACGATGATCAAGAAACTGAAAGTATACAAGGGAACCGAGCATCCTCACAAGGCCCAGTCCCCGGAAATTTTGCAATAAAGGAGCGCACATGGCCGAAATAAAATATACCGCGACAGGAAGAAGAAAGACCTCTATCGCACAGGTGAACCTCACCCCGGGAACAGGCAAGATCACCGTGAACAAGAAACCGGTGGAAACCTATTTCCCGCGTGAGGTGCTCCGTATGATCATCCGTCAGCCGATCGAACTGGTCGGTGCAAGCGGCAAGCATGACATCGCCGTGAAGGTCGAGGGCGGAGGACCGACGGGACAGGCAGGAGCGGTCAGGCACGGTATCTCGAGGGCGCTCACCAAGATGGATGCAGACCTCAGGGGAAGGCTGAAGAAGGAAGGATTTCTTACCAGGGACCCGAGGGAAAAAGAGAGAAAGAAATACGGCCTCAAAGGGGCGAGAAAACGTTTTCAGTTCTCAAAGAGATAGCACACGCTTAAGAGCGGAAGCTCTGAAGTCGTTCAGTATATCCAAGGGCCCGTTCTTGAAACGGGCCTTTTTGCTTTCGGAATTCGGGTGCGGGTCGCCGCGCCTTTACATGAACTGAAAAGGATCGACCAATGAAAAAAGTTGCGATTTGCGGCGGCAGCGGGTACACGGGGATTGAGCTTCTCCGTATTCTGTCGGGCCATTCCAAAGTCGAGGTGTCAGCGGTAACGTCTGAGAAGTCGGCTGGCAAGAAACTGAGCACGTTGTTCCCGCACCTTCACAGATATGGGGGCCTCACGTACGAGCCGCTTAACAAGGAAAAGCTCCTGACCAAGGCTGATATCTTTTTCCTTGCGCTTCCTCATGGCGCCTCCCAGGAGGCGGTCAATTTTTTTTACAGGAACGGGAAAAAAGTCATCGACCTTTCGGCCGATTATCGGCTACGGGACCCGGAAACGTACAAAGAGTGGTACGGGCTTTCGCATGATTTCGTCTCCACTCTCAGGAAGGCAGTCTACGGCCTGCCGGAGTTATATCGGAACAGGATCAGAAAGGCGGCACTTATCGCAAACCCCGGCTGTTATCCGACAAGCGCAATCCTCGGCCTGCTGCCCGCGCTTAAGGCAAAGATTGTCGACTCCGATTCGATCGTGATAGACTCGAAGTCGGGCACGAGCGGCGCCGGAAGGAAGGCCGACGTTGCGGTCTCTTTCTGCGAGGTCAACGAGGGCTTCAAGGCATACGGCATAGGGACACACCGGCACACTCCCGAGATCGAGCAGGAGTTGTCCTCCCTCGCAGGCAAAGAGATAACGGTGAATTTCACCCCGCATCTTCTGCCGGTCGACAGGGGGATACTCACGACGATTTATGCCAAAATGACGAAGAAGGCGGACACCGCTTCTGTGCTGAATGTCTATCGCAAGAGATACGCGGGAGAGCCCTTCATCAAGGTGCATGATGAAGGCGTCTTGCCGAATATCAAGAATGTGAGAGGGACGAATGTCTGCGAGATAGGACTCAAGGTGAACCCCAGGACGAATACGCTGGTCGTCGTCTCGGCGATCGATAACCTCGTGAAGGGGGCTTCCGGTCAGGCGGTCCACAATATGAATCTCATGATGGGCTTTCCGGAGCAGGAAGGGCTCGACAAGATCGCCCTCTTCCCGTAATAAAACCTGATGTTGCATAGAGGACGAGGGGAGACATGCTGAAAAACGCCATACAATCGGCAGGATTTAATTATGATTCACGTTGAGCGCAAGTCCTACGCATGCTCTGTTTTCCCGAAAGGTGGTCTGGCATGACCGGCTTTTTTGGCGGAGCCTCGACTATGGCTGTTTTTCATCATATCTCCCCTCGTTTGGATATTTTTTTTGAAACCGAAACTCTTTGCTGGTTTGTCATCCCGGCTTGTCCGGTCTCCTCGGCGACTCGCCGGGGCGAGGATCATTCTGAAGAAGGATTCCCGCTGAGCGGGAATGACAGGGCAAAACGCCTTGCTCAGGAATAATACGCAATGGCCGAAACAGCTGACATAAAAACTCCTGCCGGGTTCCTTTTTTCGACAGCCGAAGCCTCGATCAAGAAGCCGGGACGGAAAGACATCGCCCTCATCGTCTCTGAAGTCGAGGCGAATATCGCAGGCACGTTCACGAAGAATGCAGTAAAGGCAGCTCCGGTCAGGCTCTGTATGCGGAATATCAGATCCGGCAAGGGCAGAGTGATTATCGTGAACAGCGGCAACGCCAACGCCTGCACGGGAAAGAAGGGAATGCACGACGCGGAAAAGATCGCTGCGGACGTTTCCCGGCGACTGAACATAAAACCTTCTCTCGCATACATCTGTTCAACCGGTGTGATAGGAACGCCGCTTCCGATGGAGAGAATTACCCCTGCACTTGCCCCGCTTGCCGGAAACATCGGCGGCTCCTCCTTCGCGGACGTTGCAGAGGCGATCATGACAACCGACACCTTCCCAAAGATGGTATCGAGAAGCATAAAGATCGGCGGAAAGTCGGGGACGATCACAGGGGTATGCAAGGGCGCGGGAATGATCGCGCCGAATATGGCGACGATGCTCTGTTTCATCCTCACCGACGTCGCGCTCGAAAAAAGAGCGTTGAGCGCGGCTTTGAAGGAATCTGTAAGTAAGTCTTTCAACCGGATCACGATAGACGGCGACATGTCGACTAACGACACGGTTCTTCTCATGGCAAACGGTCTCCTCGGCAATGCCCCTATTACCCGGAGTGTAAAGTATTTCGGTGCATTCAAGAAGGCACTGGACGAGGTCACCTATGGGCTTTCCAAACTCGTCGTCAAGGACGGCGAAGGCGCTACAAAAGTCATCGAGGTGGATGTGAAAGGCGCAAGGAGCGAATCGCACGCGCTCAAGGCTGCATTCGCTGTCGCCAACTCGAACCTGGTTAAGACGGCAATCTACGGTAACGACGCCAACTGGGGAAGGATCATGTGCGCCCTGGGATATTCAGGGATTCCTCTCCGCGAAGATAAAACCGACATCTTTTTCAACGGCATCCAGGTCGTAAAGGAAGGGCTCGCAAATAACAAGGACAAGGAAGCGACCGCTGCGCTGAAAGCAAAGGAGATCACGATCACCGTCGACATTCATTCCGGCAAGTCATCGGCCACGGTCCTCACCTGCGACTTCACCGAGGAATACATCCGCATCAACGCGGAATACAGGACGTAGGTCTGCCTCATATCACACCAGTCTGAACAACGCCGCCCCGCTTCAAAAACAAATGACCACCATATTAAAAGTGGATAGTTCTATTTTGCTTTGACATTTCCATTTTTTTTAAATTTTATCTTGACAAATGTAATTTCCATTTTGTAATCTCATTTTCATAAAACAACATTTGTGGGGGTATTCACGTGGGGGAAAAATAATATGAGGGAGCTGAATCGTCACCTTTTCTTTCAATCAATCACTCCAAGCCCAACGGTATTTTTGCATTTCACTATGAAGAATCCCGTAGGATATCTTGTTCCGATCTTTATCGCATTTATAATCCTGTGTCCCTCTATTTCCTTTGCCGAAATAATCAATTACCAGTACGACGATGCGGGACGGTTGATCAGAGCTGAATATCCAAACAGCGATTCTTTAATTCAGTATGGTTATGATGCTGTTGGAAATCCGGTAACGAAGAATATTTCTCCCATGGGACCCGGATTCAATGTAACCGTCAGTCTCGCAGGTTCGGGGACCGGCACAGTTACCAGTTCTCCTGCCAGAATAAACTGCGGCACAGCTTGCACGTCTTCATTCAGTGAGGGATTTGTTCTCGTTGCCAGTCCTGACCCAGGCTCAGCTTTTGCGGGCTGGTCCGGCGCATGCAGCGGCATCGGCAATTGCAACGTGTTTCCTACATCCGACCTGAACGTAACGGCTACTTTCATGCCAATGCCCGTGATTCAAAGCTTTAACCCTGCTGTCTTCTTTATAGGTGCAACAACCCCGATATCTATCACCGGCCGGAAGTTGTCCAACGTACAGGCGATTACATCTGATAATTCATTCGTATCGATAAACGCACTCAATGTTACTGATACGGTAATTACGGCAGTGGCATCCGTTTCGCAACAGGCCGTTTCCGGGCCAGTTAGCCTGAAGCTAACAACCTCGTTTGGGTCAGTAGACATATCAGCAAGCTTGGTGTCATCAAAACTTTCCTTCAATCCGAGTCAGTTGGCTATATTAACGGGAGGCAGTGCGAATCTTACGGCAACGATCAATCCTCCTTTGAATACGCCTGTTACCATACAACTCAGCAATTCCGATGCTTCTATTGTGTCCGTTCCCTCTTCGTTTACGATTCCTTCAAATGGGATAGCGGCTATCCCGATAAATGCATTGAAAGAAGGCGTTTCGTATATAAGCTCAGGTGATGTTATCTCGGCAATCCTTGTGACTAATTCTGGATTTACACCGATTAGTGGTGAACAGCTGACTAACTATGCAGGACCGATAAGTGTGTACATTGATACTCCGGCAGGTAACACGTATCAGCAGTCTCAGCCGTTCAGTGTTTACATAGATTTACCAGTTGGCGTGAGCACAACAGCTACTAATCCAGTAAGTGTATATTTAGATCTTCCGCTGGGTAATACCTATCAGCAATCTCAGCCTTTTTCTGTATATGTTGATAGCCCTGATGGAAATTCTATGACAGTATCACAGCCTGTTAGTGGAAAAATAACCCCATAAGATATGAATTCATTGAAAGGAGAAAATATGAAGAGGTCTTTAGTGTTTTTTTTCTGTCTTTCGCTTTTAATAATTACTAAAGCTCAAGCAGCTTTTGTAAGTGGAAGTACAGGAGCTGACGGCGCATTTAGTCCAACCGCAAATATTTCAGCTCAAATCCCGGAATCCGGAATTTTAAATTACACAACAGTTAATATCCCATCCGGAGTAACTGTTACCTTTAGAAAGAATACCGCAAACACCCCGGTCTATATTTTGGCAACGGGTGCTGTAACCATAGCGGGAATTATTAATGTAAACGGGCAGCCATCGGTCTATACAGTCCCTACGAACACAACGCCTGGAACTAGTGGTCCCGGAGGATATAGCGGCGGATATGGAGGAGCAATTTCACAGCCTGGTGGAAAGGGATTAGGACCTGGGGGAGGCGGAGCTGGACCGAGCGAGTACAATGGCTCATGCGGAGGAGGATTTGGTTCTGCAGGCGGCACAAGCGGGTCCAGTTATTGTTCGGGAGGACCCGCTTATGGGAACGCAAGACTTATTCCACTGATCGGTGGATCCGGCGGTGGAGGAGCTGGAGGAACGAGCTCAAGCGCGTCTTATGGTGGAGGCGGTGGTGGAGGCGCAATACTGATTGCTTCCTCGACAACCATAAACATTACCGGCTCTATTTTAGCTAATGGTGGTGACGGGTTCGCCGGTGGTGGCGGCGCCAGCGGCGGCGCAATTAGATTAATTGCGAATACTATAAGTGGCAATGGAATCATTTCAGCAAAGGGTGGTAATCTCGGTAATTCTAATGCTGGTGGGAAGGGGCGTATCAGGCTTGAAGCTTTTACCAATAACTTTACGCCCGGCACAGATCCTCAATACACTTACGGTCAACCGGGAGTTGTATTTGCATCCAATATTCCGTCTCTTGTAATCACTTCAATAGGTGGAGTGAATGTGCCTGCAACCCCGACGGGTTCGTATTCTCAGCCGGATATCCTATTACCAAATACAACAACAAATCCTGTATCAGTGGCAGTGGCTGCATCCAACATTCCGGTAGGGACAACAGTTGCAATTACTGTCACCCCACAATTAGGCACGGCTACAAGCGTAAACACTACCCTGAGCGGTACGAGTGCATCTTCCACTGGGTCTGCAAACATTACTCTTTCCACGTATTCTAATGTGATCACCGCACAGGCGACGTATACTCTTCTTGCATCCTTATACTATGAAAACGAAAAAGTTGACAGAGTAAGAGTTGCAACCAGGATGGGTGGAGAATCAGAGGTGGTCTATATTACGGAATCAGGAAGAGAGATCAGGGCTGAGTTGATCGCTGGGTTAAATCAATAACGGTTTTAAAGACATATGTTTTGATTAATGAATACTGGGGCATTTGCGGATGATTAATCCTTCTTTCAATAGGAATAATCTTCGAATACCCTATACCGCTTAGATGCTGAGTTCATATGTAATAGCAACTCCATCTAACGGAATAGAATTCAAAGCTAATGGTATCTTAGGTAGAGCTTGAAAGGAGAAAATATGAAGAGGTCTTTAGTGTTTTTTTTCTGTCTTTCGCTTTTAATAATTACTAAAGCTCAAGCAGCTTTTGTAAGTGGAAGTACAGGAGCTGACGGCGCATTTAGTCCAACCG
>JAJZPM010000019.1 GCA_021811105.1 Nitrospirota bacterium
TGTATACCCAGCCCCCAGTCGTCCGGTCCTCTGGCATTATCTGCGACCAGAGCATCATGTTGAACGGCTACTACAGTCATTGTCATTACCCCGAACATTTGCGCCGTATCCGCTTCAAAGATACCGAGAAAGACAAGACGCTGATCTTTATTACAAACAACACAACGCTACCAGCTCTCACAATCGAAGCACTCTACAAAAGCCGGGGCAGATCGAACTGTTCTTCAAGTGGATCAAACAGCATCTCCGTATCAAACGGTTCTATGGCACATCAGAAAACGCAGTGAAGACCCAAATCTGGATCGCCGTTTCCGTGTATGTACTCATCGCGATCATCAAGAAAAAGCTCAATCTCGATGCTTCCCTCTATACTTTGCTACAGATTCTCTCTGTCACCCTTTTCGAAAAAATGCCTCTACAACAGGCAGTTCAGACAATAGAGGAACGCTCAATTATGATAGAAAACCAAAACCAGTTGAATTTATTCACTTCTTAGCCGGACACTAGCGTCCCGCTACATCTTCTTTATCACCACCTTCCAAGACTTATCTTTCACACAGTCCCGACGACCTGTTTCCCGAATTTCTGATGTAGGATTCCGCCTTGATGTCACCCTTCCTCTTGTGCTGATTCGCCGCCGGTGCTATAGTTGATCAAGGGGATACCAGCGATGGTAAAAAGCGATATGGGTTCACTGGGCCTCTTTCTCCTATTTTGGGGCTATAATGGCGATCCCTCAAAAATATATTGATTTCCGATTCGGTATGCATTATATTCCTTGGAAGGAATCAGAATGGGGAACATTGAAGATCGGCAGCTCAGAGGGGGAACAGAGATAATCCTCCTGGTAGAAGACAATAGCGCAGCAAGAAAAGTTACGAAAATCATGCTGGAAGAGTTAGGATACCGCGTAATAGAGGCCGTGGATGGCGAAGACGCGCTGAAAAAATTTCATACTAACAAAGACAAAATTCAACTTGTCATACTTGACGTCATTATGCCACATGGAAGCATCAAGCCAATCTACGACGAAATGCTTCTTATACGATCGGATATAAAGGCTATTTTCTTTAGCGGGTACACAGAAGACATCCTAAAAAGAAGTGGGATGATAGAAGAAGGACTGACCTTTCTTACAAAGCCTTTTCTGCCTGCAAAGCTTGCAAGCATGGTGAGAGAAGTGCTTGATACCTAAAACAGTGGGACAAAGCCCGGCCCCTTCTACCAAGACGGCGCTAATAGTATTGCGCTTACCACGCAAGGAATAAAGCGCGGTACCGCTGCCGGGTTATCGCGCGAGAGTCTTTCCCCCTGCCGGCCTACCTGTCCACCGCTTCGATCCGTCCTTTCATGCCGAAGGCGGAATGAAAGGGCTTGTCGCAGTAATAATCGTATACTCCTTTCTCGGAGAGGGTGACGCTGACGTCGGTCACCTTCCCGGCGGGAAGTTCCGCGCTTTGGATCACTCTGCCAATGGCGCAAAAGATTTTTTTTCATGTTTTCCTCCCCTTTCTTTTTGTATGCACATACTCTCATCTCCAATGATATCAGATAAAAAGAGATGTTATAATGACCATAGCAATCCTTTACAGTTTCGCCCGGCTGCCGCTTCTGAACCGTGACATACGTGCTATACTGAAGGTCAATGCATGTATTGTTCCCCTTGCAGTTGCAAACAATTAAGGACCGGGCGGCATCCCGGGACGGATATGAGGCACGCATGCGCCCCGCGTAAAAAGACGCTATCCTCACCTCTCAAACGCGACATGGTACAATAGAAGAAAACAATATCGTGAGGGCAGCTTTGTGATAGGATACGGAGATTTTTTGACAATTTTTAGCGGCACGGATTTTACGGTCGCAGAGCTGAGGAGATTTTATCATTCGGCAAAAAAGTCGGTAATCTTTCGGTCCCTCGGCAAACGCTCATGGCACGAGCTCTTCAAGCTCGAGGAGAGTTGTCAGTGGCCCGTTCTTCAGCGGATAGACGACCCTGCGCTGCCCATCTATCGGGGCGCCGACAAGGAATTACTCGATAGATTCCTGAGGTCGATTCGCGAAGGAAAATACCTCAGGTCGCGCAAGAACTCAATGGACAAAGTCCGCTATTGGTCGCTTCTTCAGTCGCTGATCTGGGAGCGAATAGACCTTTTCATCCATATCTTCGGTTTTTCGCAGGAAGACGTGAGGCACTGCGAACTCGTGGCCGAACGGTACGAAAGGATCCTCGAAAGAAAGAAGAGGAACAAGAAAAAAATGATGCAGATCGGCATCGGGGCCGGGGCAGCCACGCTTGCCGGGGCAGCGGCAATCTGGTATTTCTCGAAAAAGGAGAAGAAATAGCGGGCTATCGCCCCGTGAATTTGGGTTCTCTCTTTTCGAGGAATGCCTCAATCCCCTCTCTGTAGTCCTCGCCCGAGAAACAGTCGGCAAAAAATGCGGCCTCCTTTTGCAGCCCCTTCTTTATCTCCTGTTGTTCGTTTATCAATGCCTTCACCAGTCTGAGGGCGACCGGACTTTTTTTTGCGAGGAGTGCCGCGGTATCCTCCGCATTCCCGAGGAGTTCCCCGTCTTTCACCACACTGTTCACAAGCCCTATCGCGACCGCTTCCTCCGCACCGACAATCCTGCCGCTGAGGACCATATCCTTCGCCCTGCCGATCCCGACAATTCTGGCGAGACGCTGCGTACCGCCAAAACCGGGTATCAGACCGAGGTTGACTTCTGGCTGGCCGAACTTCGCACCTGCGGAAGCGATCCGTACGTCGCAGGCAAGGGCTATCTCGCAGCCGGCGCCAAGGGCATAACCGTCCACCGCCGCAATAACGGGTTTCGACATCTTCTCGATCTGGTCGCATACCCCCTGTCCCAGCCCGGCAAATGTCCCCGCCTTTCCGGGGTCTTTCTCTTTCAGCTCACGCACGTCCGCGCCGGCGCAGAAATGCCGCATGCCGGTAATGATAACAACCCTCACCGATCCGTCGCGCTCGATCTCCGTGAGCAATGCTCCGAGCCTGCTCAGCGAGGGGGTATCGACAATATTCATGCGTTCAGGGTTGTCCAGGACGATCGTCCCGACCGCCCCTTTTCTTTCGATCCTCATTTTTTCAGCGGTACTCATAGAACCCCTCCCTGTTTTTCCTTCCGAGTTTCCCGGACGCCACCATTCTTCTCAGCAGAGGTGCTGGCCTGAACTTTTCCCCAAGCTCCGCTTCGAGGATCTCGAGTATCTCAAGACAGGTATCCAGCCCGATGAAATCTGCCAGCTCAAGCGGTCCCATGGGATGGTGGGCGCCGAGTTTCATCACCGTGTCGATGCCCTCTCGTGGCGCAACGCCTTCCTGGAGGCAAAAGACGGCCTCATTTATCAGCGGCATGAGCACCCGGTTAGAGACAAACCCGGGGGAGTCGTCGACCACTACTGGGACCTTCCCCATACTGTCGCAAACCTTCTTTGCGGTATCCACCGTACCTTGCGACGTGCGCACTCCCTTTACTATCTCGACCAGCTTCATGACATAGGCAGGGTTCATGAAATGCATGCCTATGAACCGGTCGGGCCTCTTCGTGCTGCCGGCGAGTCTCGTGATCTGGATCGAAGAGGTGTTCGTCGCGAAGATCGTCTCCGGCGGACACAGAACGTCAAGTGCAGTGAATATCTCCTTTTTCGCCTCTTCCTTCTCTATCACCGCCTCGATCACGAGGTCCGCGCCTCTGCAGTATTCAAGCGTCGACCCGGTCCGGATCCTGCCGACAATCGCGTTCTTACCGCCGCTTTCGAGCTTCCCTTCGGCCACGCGCGTTTCGAGCCTCCGCTCTATCTTCCCGAGTCCCTCGACAACCAATCCTTCGCTCACGTCTTCCAGAATCACATCGAAACCGCTCCCTGCAGCTGTCTGGGCTATCCCGCCGCCCATGGTACCCGCCCCTATCACCGCTATAGTTCTTATCTCCATCCCTTTCTTTTACCCCTCCTTCAGCGCCAGGTGCGCAATCAGGAGCCTCAACATGTCCGAGGTCCCCTCGCCGATCGTAAGAAGCCTCGCATCCCGCCAGTGTCTGTGGACGTCATGGGCGTCGGTGTACCCGTATCCGCCGTGGATCTGGATCGCCTGATCGCACACCTTCTGGCTCATTTCAGAGGAAAAAAGTTTTGCCTGTGACGCCTGCAGCGCAGCGTCCTCTCCCCTGAATTTCAAATAAGCGGCGTGGCAGGTCATCAGTCGCGCCGCGCTTATCGCCGTGGCCATATCGGAGATCTTCTCCTGGACAAGCTGAAAATTCGCGATCTTCTCTCCGAATGCCTCCCTTTTTTTGCTGTAGAAAACCGATTTTGCGAACGCCGCCTGGGCGATGCCCACGCCGATGGCGGCGATCGTCATCCGGCCGGAATTCAATATCTGCTTTGCGTATTCGAGGCCCTTCCCTTCATCTCCCAGAAGGTCCTCCTCCGGCACAAGGCAGTCTTCAAGGCGGATAGCGGAAAGTTGATTGCCGCGGAAGCCGAGTTTCGGTATCGTCTTCATCACCTGAAAACCGCGCGCCCGGGAAGAGACAAGAAAGGCAGAGATGCCTTTATCGGCCTTCGCGAATACGAGTGAGAACTCAGCTTCTCCGGCGTTCGTGATCAGCATCTTGCTTCCGTTTAATATATACCCCTCTTTCGACCGCACCGCCTTCATACGGATGGCCCTCACATCCGATCCGCAGCATGGCTCGGTGAGCGCAAAGGCGATCAAACGCCTGCCTTCCGCCAGTCCCTCTTCCTTGAGAAACCTTGTTTTTTGTGTGTCACTTCCGAAGAGCCTGATGCCTTCGCAGATCATTCCCTGTATCGATACGTGAAGCGCGGTGTTCGCGCAGGCCTTTGCGAGCATCTCAAGGGCGGCTATGTATACCGGGAAAGGATAATTTCCGCCGCCGTATTCCCGGGGAAACGGTAGGCCGAATATTCCCTTCCCGGCCGTTCTGAGGAGGTTCTCTTTCGGGAACAACCCCTCCTGGTCCACCGATTTTGCGCCCGGCAGGATATCCCTTTCGCAGAAATCCCCGATCGAGTCGAGGACCCGGTGGTATTCCGGCATCCCGGGGAAAAGCATGTCGATAATGTTTCGCTGTTCCTTTGTATAAAACATCCTCACCTCTCGACGATCATCGCAACTGCGTTGCCCCCGCCGAGGCAGAGAGTGGCGAGTCCCCTTTTCAACCCCTTTTCTTTCAGCGCGTAAAGGAGCGTCACCAGTATCCGGGCACCGCTGCAGCCAATGGGGTGTCCCATCGCAACCGCGCCTCCGTTTGCGTTCATCTTTCCCGCAGGGATGCCGAGCTCCCTCTCGATCACTATCGAAGCGGTCGAATAAGCCTCGTTATGCTCGAAGAGGTCGATGTCCGGGATGCCGAAGCCGGTTTTATCGAGAAGCCCCCGGACGACCGGGATCGGGGCCTCCATCACGTCTTCGGGCCGCATGCCGCCCACCGCGTAATCGATTATTCGCGCCAGAGGAGTGATGCCGAGTGCGTCCGCTCTCCTGCCTGACATAACGATCAGGGCGGCGGCCCCGTCACTCAGCTTCGAACAATTACCCGCCGTGAGGACGCCGTCTTTCTTGAAGACCGGCTGGAGTCTCGCCAGCTTTTGGAGCGATGTGTCAGCCCTTACGCATTCGTCCCTGTCGATTACTCCGTCTCCGGCCTTCACCGGGACAATCTCATCCCTGAACCTTCCCTCATCAGTTGCCGCGAGCGCCTTTTTGTTGCTGCTCAGACTGAATTCGTCGGCCTCATGCCTTGTGATGCCGTATTTCTCCGCCACCCTCTCCCCGGTGATAGCCATATGAAAATCATTGTAGACGTCCCACAGTCCGTCGCTGAGCATAGCGTCCGTTGCCGGAGTGTGGCCCATTCTCGCGCCCCATCTGAGGCTGCGGATGAGATATGGTGAGGCGCTCATGTTCTCCATCCCGCCCGCCACGACGATTTCCGCATCGCCTGCCTTCACCGCCTGCGCCGCGAGCATCACCGCCTTCAGTCCGGAGCCGCAGACCTTATTTACCGTAAACGCGCCCTTCTCGACGGGGATACCCGCATAAATCGCAGCCTGCCTCGCCGGGTTCTGACCGAGGCCGGCCGAGATCACATTGCCCATGATCACTTCGTCAACGTCCTGCGGGCCGATACCCGCCCTTCTCATTGCCTCCCGGATCGCGACCTGGCCGAGCCGCGGGGCGGGGATGTCCCTGAACGCCCTTCCAAACCTGCCGACCGCGGTCCTCACGCCGCTCGCGATAACTGCCTCTTCCCTCATAACACCTCTCTCCACAACCCCTTTTAAGGGACTCATGCTTCAGTAGACCTTTTATCCGGAAAATCTCCCCTTTACCCCTCTTTGCCAAAGAGGGGTTTCTTCCCTTTGGCAAAGGGAGGTTAGGAGGGATTTTATAATTCAATACCGTCTTACTTTGAGACTTTTACTATTCGTGACACAGTATTACTAATCACAGTATATCAGCATTTTTTGATGTTCACACCGGGGGAGTAAATGGACTTTGCGTTTTCTCCAGAGGAAGAGCGGTTCAGAAATTCCATCAGGGATTTCTGTGAGGAGACTATCGTCCCGATCGCAGGGGAAATCGATGAAAAAGGAGAAATCCCCCGCGATATCATTCAGGCGATGGGGGCCAGGGGCATCCTTGCAATGACTGTTTCAGAGGAATACGCCGGCGCCGGTGCCGGATTTATGAAGGCTGCTATCGCGACCGAGGAGATCGCCAGGGCCGACACGAGCATGGCTGCGTTCGAGATCATCAAAGACGTAATGATATGGCACGGAGCATACGTTTACACAAAAGAGGCGGGACTCGAAAGAGGACTGAGGGGGGTAATGTCCTACCTCGTCGGCGCCGAAGGCGCGATGAATATCATGAGGACCATCATCGGCAAAGAACTACTGGGAAAAGATTTCGGGCCGGTGCAAAAGGGGAAAGAATAGGGATCCGTGTCATATCCCGAGCGTCTCCCTGCATTTCTCGCAAAAGCCCGGCCCTTTCGCATCGGTATCGGCGATGCTGTTCGAAAAAAACATCACGCATGCAGGATCGTCACAGTGGTCCAGTCCCCAGATATGCCCGAGTTCGTGCACTGCCTCCTTTGCGGCCCGTTCTGCAAACAAAACGGGATCAGGAGTAAGACCATAAAATTCCTGTTTGATTCTGGCAAGGGAGATCACAGCCAGACCGGCAAAGATGTCCGCTTCCCCAAAGACATAATTAAGACCTGCCACAAAAAGGTCCGCATCTGTCACACCCAGCAGGATTTCATGCTCTCCTTGTCCTGATGCCCGCAACTCCCTGAGAAACGCGGCCGCTTGAAATTGCTTCCGCGCAGGATCGTAGGCATGGCGCGGTTCCGGCAATCCCTTTCCTTCAGATACCTTCACCTTGAAAATGGCTTCGAGTCCCTTCGAGATCGAATCAGTTATTTGGGGGGCGATACCCCCTATCGGCACTATGACGATCTTTTTCATTCTCCTTCCAGTGTAGCAGACGGTCTGGCCCATGCAAAGCAGGAAAGGCTATTCCACCGCACCGCGGATGCGGCATGAGCCAGACCCTACAGTTTCTCAGGGTTCGCTCTTTTTAGGAAGCGGAAGAGTGAAATAAAATGTTGAGCCTTCTCCCGGTCTCCCTTCGGCCCAGGTGCGGCCGCCATGGCGGGCAATGATGCGCTGCACAATCGAAAGACCGATGCCTGTGCCTTCAATAGTTGCTGCGCCGCGGCCGCGTTGGAACACCTCGAACAGCTTCGCGGCATCCTCCGGCGCAAACCCTGCGCCGTTGTCCCTGAACGAATAAAGAATCTCCTGCCCTTCCCTCATGCTGCTGTCGACCTCTATCACCGCCTCATCCCTCTGCTGCGTGAACTTAAACGCATTCGAGAGAAGGTTCACGATCACCTGTTTCAGCAATCGCCGGTCCGCGTATACCGGGAGCAGCAGGCCTGTTTTGAGAGATACCGTCCGTTTGGGGTACGCGGCCTTAAGTTCATCGAAAACGGATTTCACCATCTCGTCCATGTCCAGTTCGGTGAGGACCATCTCCTGCCGGCCTGAGCGGGAGAACGCGAGAAGGTCGTTGATCAGGTCCTCCATCCTCCGCACGTTCGCCTGTATCGCATCCAGCATTTCCATGCTTTTTGAATCAAGGAGATCGGAACATTTCCTGCTGAGCCTTCCGGCAAATCCGCCGATCGCAACAAGCGGCACCCTCAGGTCGTGCGATACGGTATGGCCGAAGGCATCAAGCTCTTTGTTCGCCTCGGTGAGGTCGGCGACCCTCCGTCTGAGTTCCCTGTTGAGCGCCCGGATCTCCTCCTCTGCGCGCTTCCGGTCAGTAATATCTCTCGAAACATTGATGACACATGGTTCCCCTTCGAGCTCTATCAGTTCCGCCGACCTGAGAAATGTACGGACCTCGCCCGATTTCAGGCGGAAGGTGGTCTCATGGTCCCTTACCTGCCCCCTCTCTCGCAGCAGTCTCACGACTCTTTCTCTTTCCCCCGGGTCCAGCCAAAGGCCGAGTTCGCCGGATGTCTTTCCGATCACCTCTTCCCGGGTATATCCGGTTATTCTGAGAAAGGCGTCATTCACGTCGATCAGACGGCCGTCCGTCAGGCCGCTTATCGCGATCCAGTCGGGACTCGACCTGAAGATCATCGAAAACTTTTCCTCCGACTGACGCAGGGCGGCCTCGGCTTTTTTCTGCGCCGTTATGTCACGTATGATTCCCTGATAGCCTTCGACTTCCCCGCTGGCCGACCGCCTCAGCGTCGAGCTGAGAAGGCAGTGCAGCAGAGTTCCGTCTTTTCTCCGGAGCGTCACCCCGTAGTCTTTCACGGCACCCGACCGTTCTATCTCCTCCCTGAACAGCTCGCGGTCCTGCGGATCGGCGTAAAGGGCGCGAATATCCATCCCTATGAGTTCCTTCCTCGAATAGCCGAAGAGCTCCTCTGCCGCCTTGTTGATATTGAGAATCTTCCCTTCCCTGGAGGAGACGTACACAGTGTCTTTCGACTCTTCGAACAGGTCCCTGTAGCAGGCGTCCCCGAGCGGTCCCCGCATGTGGGTCCGGGCCGGGCTAATAGCCGTCCACCTCTTCACCGGTGGCGCCTTCCTCCCCCGGTTTCTCCTCCATCTCCGAAAGCGCCTTTTTCACTTCTTCCTCGGTCGACCTCAGTTTCGCCCTGCAGAGTTTGATCAGGGAAGCCGCCCTCTTCACCTTTTCGGAAAGGACGTCAAGGTCCGTATCCTCCGACTCTATTTCGGCGATGATCTTCTCAAGCTCACTCAAAGCCCGGGAGTAGGATATCTGTTTGGTTTTGCTCACCCTTTTCCGCCTCCTTTCTTTCCTGGACAATACTCGTTATTTTCCCGTTACGCAACCTAGTCTCAATGACCGCCCATCTCTTGAGAAGGGACGCATCCTTAACTACCCTGCCTTTGTGCCGAGTGATACTGTATCCCCTCCTGAGCACATTCAGCGGGTCGAGATGTCTCACCGCCTGCTCGAGGCCGCTGCAGCGGGTGTCCTCTCTCCTGAGCGCCTGCGCGGCCAATCCCTCAAGGTCTCTGCGGAGGAGAGCGAGTCTCTGGCCGTGCAGGGATGAAATCCGGAGCGGCACAAAGGAGATCCTCTGCGCGAGCGCGCCAAGCTCGTATCGCTTGTCCTTCAGAAACCTGTCGGTGTACGCGAGGGTCCTCTCCTGGATATCCAAGACCTTCTCTTCGAAGCTTCTCATCCCCGATATCAGGAATTCTGCTACGGCCGTCGGCGTCTTCATCTTTGTGTGGGCGACCATGTCGGTCACAGTATCGTCTTTTTCATGACCTATCCCCGTAACGACAGGCAGCGGAAATTTTGCGATATGGGACGCAATCGAATAGCCGTCAAAACAACTCAGGTCCACGACCGAGCCGCCGCCTCTGATGATCACTGCAAGATCGTAATCGCCGGCGTTCCGTTTGATCTCCTCCAGCGCAGAAATGAGTGACTTCTCCGCCTCCTGTCCCTGCATCAGCGCCGGGAAAAGCGCGTGCGCAAACCGATATCCGAACGGATTACTGTCGAGCTGTTTAAAAAAATCGCCGTATCCCGCCGCAGTCGGGGAGGAGACCACCGCGATCCTCTGCGGTACAAGCGGAAGAGGCAGGGACTTGTTCAGCTCCATGATCCCCTCTTTTTTCAGCCGGTCGATCACTTCCTTTTTTTTGCGGGCCATCTCCCCGAGCGTATAGGCCGGGTCGATGTCACGGATGTTAAGGCTCAGCCCGTAGACCTCATGGAACGTCACCTCCGCACACAGCAATACCCTCATCCCCGGCTTCAGGGGTTCCCCGGCGGCCTTCTCAAATTTACTTGCGAGCCTCCTGTATTCATAGGCCCAAATCGTAGCCTTGATCTGCGCAGTGGTCTTTTCGTCCTCTTTTTCGACGAGCTCAATATAGCAGTGGCCCTTCTGATTACACTTGAGTTCCGCGATCTCGGCCGCCACCCAGTACGCATCAGGAAAGCTGCCGGCAATCACAGATTTGATGATGCTGTTCAGCTCAAAGAGGGTATAGTGCGTTCTTTCGGCCGGTTGTCCTTCCATGCGTATCTCATTATACCCGAAAAGAGAGAGCATCTGAACCCAACTGCGCTATAATTGATGCATGAGATATCTGTCGGCAAATGTCGTCGGCCTGCTCGTGTTTATGTTTTGGCTCTTTGCACTGCCCGTGCCACACCGGGCGTATGCATTGGAGAAGGTCGTCACAGGCGCCGACGGCGCACCCATGGCGCTGGTGCCCGGGGGCGAGTTCATAATGGGGCTGAAAGACAGGGAACCTCTCAGCGAGATGAACCCTCTCAGGAAGGTGAATCTCAAGGCCTATTATATCGACATCTACGAAGTGACGAACGAGCGCTACCGCTTATGCGTCAATGCAGGGGCCTGTACATTGCCTTCATGGAACATCGATTATCCCCCCACTCTCCACGAAGAGGGCAAGCACTGGTACTTCGATAAGGCGATGGGGGACTATCCCGTTGTGGGGCCCACGTGGAGACAGGCGGTCGACTATTGCAGATGGGCAAAAAAGAGGGTGCCGTCGAACGCGGAATGGGAGAAGGCGGCGCGGGGCACGGACGGAAGGACCTACCCTTGGGGAAATGAATGGGACGGAAAGCGGGCCAACTGGGACGACGACGGCAAGGTCGACGGCTTCCGGAAGCTTGCGCCGGTCGGCAGTTTTCCGGCGGGCCAGTCGCCTTATGGCGCGATGGACATGGCAGGTAACGTCAGGGAATGGACCGATAATCTCGTGGTAAGAGGAGGTTCATGGTACAGCAGGCCGATCACACTCAGGGCGGCAGACCCGGGACATGACTTCATCGTGGAGCGCGACGACGATATGGGCTTCCGCTGCGTTATGGATGCTGAACCGGCTGAAAAATAGAGCGGAGTTGACCCGATGGGCTGTCTTGCCGGCTTAGCAAGACCACCTTTCCGGGTCTCGTTCGCCTATAATCCGAATCTCCTGAATATATAGTATTTTGGAAAATCTATTCCGAGCGTAAAGAATACGGAAAATCCCAGCACCGTGACGACCTGATAGGGGTTGAGGGACGGAACAAAGATACCGTACACTCCTAACAGCGCAAATCCGATGATGGTCGCTATGCTCAGAAGCAGTAATTCCCTGCTCGGGAATGACGACCAGAAGTGCCTCCTTTCCCGTACTATCAATACCCGCAACTGACTATTGAATATCAGGTTCAGCATGACCATGGTGCGCAGATGCTCCCATTCAAGGTTAAAATAGTTCCTGCCCACGATGAGGACTAGCATGTCTTCCAAGACAAAGAGCATGCCGGGAACCAGCGACGCCAGCGTAATGTTTCTGACGTTCCAGATGTTCGGATTCGGCGTATAGGTCACCCTGTCGGTTGAAAGAGACATGGTCACGAAATCGTTAGCAAACACAAGCAACGACATGCCTAAAAGAGAGAGCACGATATTATGAAGCCAGAAAAAGCTGAGGGTGATCAGCCCGATGAATTCTATGACCTTAGTAACTTTGTTGAGGACCCAGGTAAGCATCCGCTGATAGGTTTTTCTACTTATGGTCACCGCATTGATGATCACGTTAATCCCCGGCTCGGTCAGGACCACGCTTGCGGACGCCTTTGCCACATCGGTCGAGTTGCTCACCGCGATTCCCATCTCCGCCTGTTTGAGCGCCGGCGCGTCGTTCACCCCGTCTCCGGTCATTCCCACCATATGGCCTCTCGACTGAAGGAGTTTCACGATTTTGTATTTGTCCTCGGGATAGATCTCGGCGAGCCCATCGCTTTCTCCCACAATTCTGATCTGTTCCTCTTCGCTCAGACCCTGAATTTCCGCCATCCGGATAATGTTGCTCCCGAACCCAACCTGACCGGCTATTTCTTTTGCGATGGCCATATTATCTCCCGTAAGCATCATCGGCTTGATTCCCAGTTTTCGCGCCTGCGCTATCATGTTTTTTGATTCCGGCCTGGGCGGGTCTGCCATCGGCAGCAATCCGATGAATTTAAAATAATCCGGACCATCACCTTCCGATCTCGCGACCGCTATTGTCCTGAACCCGTTCCGGGAAAACTCGCGGATAATTCCGTTTGCCTTCTCCCTCGTCTCTTCGTCCATGTCCCGGCAGAGCGACATGACTATCTGGGCCGCGCCTTTTACGGCCTTGAAGCGCCTTCCTTCAACCTCGATGACCGCCTCCGTTCTCTTGATCGACGGGTCGAAAGGCTTAAACGAGAGCTGCCGGTAGGGTTTGAGATCAGCGCCCGTGGTTTTGGCATATTCAAGGACCGCGCTGTCTATTAGGTCCATACCTTCCCTCTGGGAGGCCAATGCTGCCGCAACGACGACGTCTTCCTTGCGCGCTCCGGAAAAAGGAACGGCATCGCTCACCGACAGCCTGTTCTGTGTTATGGTCCCTGTCTTGTCGAAACAGAGGACATCAATGGAAGCCGCATCCTCGATCGAATCGAGCCTTGTCACCAACACGCCCTTGCCGGCAAGCTCCATTGCGCCCATTGCCTGGACGATGGTGATCACCGCCGGAAGGGCTACAGGGACGGTGCCCATAAGGAAGATCACGGCCAGGGTCAGCACGGTGACGAGATGTTCGTGCAAATTGGCGAGCAGGCCGTAAGCCAAAACCAGGATCAGCGCGGTTATTCCAACATACATCATGTATTTGACCATCGCCATCATCACCGCCTCCTGGTGGGACTTGGGTTTGGCTATCTTGACGAGTTCCGCGGTCCTTCCGAAGTAGGTATTTGCGCCTGTATTGACTATGACGCACCTCGCTTCCCCCCTCCGCACGATGGCGCTCGAGTAAATGATGTCCGATTGTTTTATTTCGACCGGCAGAGATTCGCCGGTCAGGGCCGATTCATCGACTGAAAGCTCGCCGCTCACGATTTTGGCATCGGCTGGCACAATGTCCCCGAGCCCGACGGCGATAATGTCTCCCGGCACGAGGTTTCTCGACTCCTGCGTGACCCATTCCCCATCGCGCAATACCTTCGCTTTAATTGCCAGCTTTTTCCTGAGAAGCGTGACCGCCCTTTGCGAGCCGCGCGAGTGGAGGTGGCCGATGACAGCGTTTACTGTGAGCAGCACGAAGATAATGACCCCTTCAAGGGTATGATGCAATATGAACGAGAGTCCCATTGCAAGCTCCAGAAGCCACGGCATGGGGCCCCAGTAGCGCAGCAGGAATTCGAGCAAGGCGTTCTTTTTCTTCTCGGCTATTTCGTTATACCCGAAGGCCTCAAGGCGTTCCGATGCTTCTGACAAGGAAAGGCCGTTTTCAGTTGTCCCTAAGGACTCGATCGTCTCTTCCACAGAGATTTTCTTGTACTCCGCGGTACTCCTCACCTTTGAATCCATAAGAGACCTCCCTATCTCCGTTACGCTTCGTCCTTAAAGGAAGACGCCATATCACCGGCCGCTTTATCACATATAGGATATCACGGTCCGTCGTCCTGCAGAAGATTGTAATTTCTGAAGGTTCGCCCATATCCGACCAGATAGATGCCCTGGAGCAGCCCCGCTACGTAAAAAGGCAGCGCAAACTGACCAGCGTCCAGAAGGAAACCTGCAATGCCGGGCCCAGCCGATTGAGGTATCTGCATCGATACCGCATTCAGGCTGGCCGCCAATCCGCGCCGCTCATTTCGCACCAGCCCGACAACAAGCGCCTGGCGCGCCCCGACCGATCCCCGGTTAAAGACAGAGCGGAGGAGGAAAACCGTCGACGCAAGCCAGTAGACCGGCATAAGCGGAAGCAGCACCGTCAGCGCCAGCCCTATAAGCCGGGCGCGCACCACCAATCGAACAATGCCGATGCGTTCCGTCAATCTTCCCGAGAACAGGGAAGCCGCGCCGGTAATTACAAAGGTTGCCGCCATCATAGGCGCAATCGCAACAGGTCCCACATGGAAACGCCGCATGAACCAGTACGATATGAGGGTGCTGGTCAAGCCGACTGCCAGTCCGTTCATGGTGTTGAGCAGGATAAGCCTGCAAAGAATCCTGTTTTCACCATGACGGGCCCGCTCATCACGCTGAAACGTCTCCGGCCCCGTTTCGCCCGCCGTGCTGCGCTCCTCCCTGGCCCCGGAGGCGCCTCCTAGTAATACCAGATTGATGACCGTCAGCAGCCCTACCACAGCGAACAGCGGGCGATACGCCAGTGCCTGCTCTGGTCCCCTTGCAAGGGCAAAGTCCGGCCACGCGTTCAAGTATGCGGGGAAGATCGCGAGGAGAGCGCCGAATCCCATGCCGAAAAAACCGAGCGCAGCGTTGAGGCTGTAAATCTGCCCGCGACGCGCCGGGGCAATAGCCTCGGCAAGCCATGCCTGCTCAACCGGAGCGAATGGGCCGGCAGCCCCGTTTGCTCCGCGGCCGAATCCTGCGGCGATCGTAGCAATTGACAGAAGCAGCGGCTGCGCGCTGAGCAGCGCAGCGATGCTGCTGAACAATACAATACCCTCGTAGACCAGTAAAAACGGCTTACGCCCCAGCCGGTCGCTGCTCGTGCCGACCAGCAGACTGAGCCCCGCGCCGAATAAGCCGCTGCCTGTCAGCACCAACCCGATCGCGAAGCCGCTCCAGTGCAGCGCGTGCAAATATAGCGAAAAATCCACGACCAGCGCGCCCTGGCCGATACTCCGCAGTGTGCGCGACAGCAAAAGCCGCCGGGTTGTTGGATGCAGGCCTCCGAAGCCGGGAATAGTCATGTCTATTCTCACTATTTAGGGGCCGACAATTTTCGTGCCGCCAGGACTTCCTTTACTGAGTAAACAAGGGCCGGGATCGCAACCGCGATCATGAAAAGTGCAATGAATGCGTAGTCGGAGGCGAGCGGCAGGTAGCGGTCAAGACCTGATAAGCCAGCAACTCCGGCGGCCACGAACAGGATCCCTCCGAGGAAGAGTGTCCGTCCGCCGGTCTGTGAGCCGATCAGCTTGATTTCCAGCTCGCTCAGCGCATGCGCCCATCGGAGAGAGGCGCCAAATAATCCGCCGACAACCACAAGCATGATCATTGTCCCCAGTCCGAAAACCAGTCCGGGGAGAAAGCCCGTCCACGGGCTTTTCATTGCCGGGGCGGCAACGGTATTCACAAAAAGGGAAAATCCGCCGAAGCCGAATCCGGCAATAAACCCGTGTATGACCGTCCACCGTACGGGGGGGATACTCACCTGTCCCGGCGACGCTTCATGCTGTTTCGTGAAGATCCCGCCCGTCCGCTCCATTTCGCAGGCCTCACCATGGCAGTGACCGAAGAGGTGGATGTGAACATAACGGTTCCTGCGGAGGACTACCGCGCCTGCGACAGACATTACGATGCCGACGGCAAGGTACACGACGCCGTTGACTCCCGGATCAAACAGGAAGGGGGCCAAAGCCAGGTAGGCCAGTTCTGAAACAAGCGTGCGCTGGAGCGTGAAGGCAGCCGCGAAGTACAGCCCCGCCTTCATCCCCTCCCTGCCGCTTGCGCCTCCTATCGCGTAACTGAACGTGATGGGCCACGTGTGCTCGTCGGGCAAAATTCCGTGCAGCAATCCGAAGAGGAACGAGTATAGCAACGCTATCAACGGTGTCATTTCAAACCCTTTCTTTGATGGAGTTATTATACCGCCTGGGCCCGGCACGCTCAAAGCATCTTCCCTTTAAAATCCAGCTTGCTCCTGCTGCGATGAGATAGTTGACCGCCTTGATCCCCCTGCTTTCCGCCATAAAAAAACTCCTGCCCTCGCAATCCGAGAGTAGGAGTCATCATAACCACGACGAATCGGGAGCTTGACGAATTCGACGAGTTTGTCCAAACGCACCCGCCGTTCCATCCCGGTATATACGGGCACAGAAGATCTTAAGGAGCAGTGTCCTTTCTTATCCCGGTACAGACGGACGCTTCGTTCTTGCGCTTCCTGAAAATATCGCTTCGCGTCCAGAGCCAGAAGAGGCTCCTTATGCTTTTCAGCGCAACCGCGAAGTCGTGGGGTGTCCTTAATTCAAGGACCCGTTTCAGGATAAAAGAAGGCCTCGAATAAAACCTCTTGAAGGCTATCTGACGGAGCTTCAGGATATCCTCCCGCGTCATGGAATGGGGGATGAAGGCGGCACCCTGATAGGTATAATCGCTGAGTTCCTCTGAAATAGTCCCGTACTTATCAAGATTGTCATACAGGTATGTCCCGGGAAAAGGCGTGATCGCATGGAAATTCGCTATGTCCGGGTTAAGGTCCAGTGCGAATTCGATCGTCTGGAGGCCCTCCTCGAAGGTCTCGCCCGGAATGCCGAACATAAAAGGGGTGCTCACCCTCAGCCCCACCTCCTGCGCCGCTTTCACGGCCTTTCTGATCTGTTCGGGGGTCGTCCCCTTCCTTATCGCGTTGAGGTTCTTCTGCACCCCGCTCTCTGCGCCGAAGAGTATCGCCCAACAGCCCGCGTCCTTGAACGCCTGGAGAAGCGGCTTGTCAACCTGATTGACGCAGGCCGAGGCGAACCAGGTAAAATCGTATCCCCTGGTCTTGATCTCCCGGGCAATGGTCATCGCCCGGTTATAATCAGCAGCAAGGGTATCGTCTATGAACTTGATTTCTCTATAACCCTGTTTCAGACAGTGCTCGATTTCGCCCAGCACACTTTCGACGCCACGGTAACGGATCCCTCTTGCCCGGTCCTTGTCTATCTGAAAACAGTAGATGCACCGCCTGTTGCATCCGCGGGAGGTCATCAAAACAGCAACAGGCTTCCGCCTGTAGGTCGCAGGCGGGGGGATATAGAGGTTCGCATCGCCAAGCAGCTCCCGGGCCGGAAACGGCAAAGAATCGAGGTCTTCGATCAGCGGTCGCGGAGGGTTCTTGACGATCCTGCCGCCTTCACGATATGCAACGCCCGCCACGCCCTCAAGTCTTTTGCCCGCCTCGAGCCTTTCGATAATTTCGAGGGATGTAAATTCGCCTTCTCCTGTCACGATCGCGTCGAAACACTCTCCTGCGTCTTCGAGGCATTTCTCCTGTACCGCGATGGGGTAGGGCCCCCCCGCACATATGAAGACCCTGTTCCCGTATATCGCCCTCAATTCCGATGCGGTCTTTTTCGCCTTTTTCCATCCGAAGGTGGTTGAATAGATGCCGATGAACGACGGATTGAACTCGCGCGTCCGTCTCATGAGTTCATCGTGGTCAATGAACGCGCCGTTAAGGAAAGTCACCTCATGACCGGCCCGCTGAAGGACTGCAGCTACGTAAAGCGTGCCGAGTGGCTGCCAGTAGTTGATCTGCGAACTCGCGGTCTTCGACGAAAAGATATCGTCCGGCACCCAGGAGGGGATGACGAGCGCACATCTCATCGGAACGGACCTCTCAAAGAGTGAGAAGTAAGGTGTGAGGAGTGAGGGGATAAAAGAGGCAATTCAACATTCCAACGACAGGCGTTTATTTCAGCGCTGGCAAATCTCTTCATAGTCATCCGTCCTCTCTTTGGTTGTCTTTTCCTCTTTGCTCCTGACTTCTCGCTCTTCACTTTCTTTTTTCAAAATCTTTCCCGCCGTATCGATGCCCGATTCAATCGCATGGTCCATGTTGTAGTACCGGAACATGCCCGATCTGCCAGCGATATGCAGGTTTTCGAATTCCGCGAGATACTCATACAGCACGTCGCAGCGCTCTTTATACCCCACCTCGAAAAGAGGATAGGCCTTCGCAGCCCTGACCACCGCGGTGTCTATCACCTCACTCCCCTTCAGGAACCCGAGGCGTTCCAGGTTCTGCACCGTGATCTGCGAAAGCCTCGCATCGCCCTCGTTCCAGATCGCATCCCCCTTGAAACTGAAAAACTCCGTGACAACGATCGTCTTTCCCTCGGGGGCCATCATCTCGCTCCAGTTCGTCGGCTCATGTATCCTGCCGAAGGGGATGCCCTGTTCAGGTATGTAGATCCATGTCTGGTCGGTCACCCTTTTCCTGTCGATCATTACGGCAACCACGACGAGGTCCCTGAATTTAAGTTTCGAGGCCGCTTCCATCACGTGTCCCGGTGGTGCAGGGTTCAACATCTTCACAAGCGCCGTCATCGGAAGGCTCGACACGAATTCCCCGCCTTCAAGTACGGTCCCTCCCTTATGGTTTTGTACTTCAACGCTCTTTATCGTCAGGCCCGACCGGTTGATCCGCCCGACCCTCGTATCGGTATGCACCTCGCCGTGCTTCTCGATCTCTTCTCTGAGCCTCTCCGCTATCCTCCCGATTCCCGTCTTGGGATAGATAAACCTGTCAACGAGTGTGGGGAGGTCCTTTCCGCTGAATTTGAAGAAGGCGTTCTTGACCGCCTTTGCCAGAGAAAGCCCCTTGATCCGCTGCGCCACCCATTCTGCGCTGATCCTGCTGCAGTCGATTCCCCAGACTTTCTCGCTGTACTCCTTGAAGTAGATATCGAACATAGTCCTGCCGAAGTTGCTGACCACCCAGTCCTCGAGGGAGACATTCTCATGCGGCTTCAGCATCCCCCTTATCTTCTCTATGCCGTAGTCCCCCATGATCTTCATCGTCGTCGGGATGCCAAGACCGAACATCGCGTTCACAGGTTTTAGAGGGTAATCGAAGTATTTGCCGCGCATGTATATCTTGCTCGTGCGGTGGACCGAGACCAACTCCCCGCCCATAAGGGTCCTTACGAATGCGTCGATCTTTTTGTCCCTGGTGAAGAACCGGTGGCCGCCGAGATCAAAACGAAAGCCGTTCTTTACGATCGTCTTGGAGAGTCCGCCCACTTCGGCATCATTTTCGAAGACTTTCACCTTTCTCCCGGCCTTCGAGAGGACGAACCCGGCCGACAGACCCGTAAGCCCCCCTCCCAGAATGAGGACATCATTTTTCTGATCGTTCATTCTCACCTTGCTTCACCGTAACGCCGCCGTCCCGTCGCGTCAAAACCCAAACTCATGAAAAAATATACCCTCCGGAATGACCGCAGGGTAATAACATTTTGCTTCTCACTTGCCCGAACAATTCTACTACCGGATCCATCGCCGGCGCATAAACGCCGGCGATGGATTATTTTACTACAAACCGTCTCCTATTTGACAATGAGCACCGGGACCTCGGCGCTGTTGACCACCTCTCTGCTGACACTCCCCATAAAGAGATGTGTGGTCCTGCTGCCTCTCGAACCGACAATTATCATGTCGCTCCTGTCTTCTTTGGCGGCAGCGAGGATCTCTTCCGCAGGATGGCCCTTTCTCACCACTGTCTTCACTCCCTTCAATCCACTTTCCTCGAGGACGCTCTTATAATAGTCCAGTATTTTTCCGGCCTTTTTATCGAGCGCCTCCTGATATTCGGTGCCTTCCAATGCTTTCTTGAGGGTGTCCATCTCGGAAACACTTAACAGTACTTCATCCATCAGGGACCTGCCTTCCAGCTTTTCCACATACACGAGCATAATAGACTCAGGCATCATGCAGAGGCACGCCTTCGCGCACATGGCAAAGGCATTTTTGGTGCCCTTCGTGTCGTCTACTGCAATGAGTATTTTTTTCATTTGCCACCCTTTTTTTAGTAGGTTGCCGGAAATATTCCCTATTTGCCGTATCCGCTTGCTGCAGGCGCGGCCTGCTGCCCGCCGTAACCTGCCGCAGCAGGGGCAGAGCCAGACCCTCCGGCTACAGGGGCTGACCCGCCACTATCGGCCGCGGGGGCCGAACCATATCCAGCGGTCTGGCCCTGCTGGGCCTGTGTCGTAACCTGACGCTGCTGACTGTAGACCGTAAGAAAGCCGATTATGGCAACCACGATCACGATAATTATCACAAGGGGCGCTTTCATAAGACCTCCTTCAAATATTCAGGTGGACTTCCCTATGCCTTCTCGATGACAAATATGATTTTACCGCCTTCCTTCCTCCTTTCCTTAAGTTCATGCCCAGCCTGGTCGAGCATCTGGACGATCGTCTCGGCCGAAGACGGATTGTCAAAGATCATTTCCAAGACATCTCCCTCCGCCATTTTTTCGAGGGACTTCTTGCAATAGATCTGGGGATGCGGGCAAACATAGCCGCAGACGTCCAACATGTACTTCCCTTCACCTGTCTTCTCAAACTTCATTGCCATGGTACCAAAATCCTCCTTTGAATTATTTTCTGAAAATCAGAAAGCTTCCATTTCCTTTGCCATCTTCCGCTCGGACCACCAGTTGAAGAACTTGACGCCTAAAAAGGCGCCGCCGACCATACCGATGCCGAATAACCAGCCGCCCGGATCTCCTCCCGCGACTCTTATAAAAAATGCCCCTATGTTACAACCAAGGGCCACTCTTGCCCCCAGTCCCATAAAAAGACCGCCGAACAGCCCCCACGCGATGAGCTCGCCTTTGGGAAACTTGAATTTGAACTCCTTGTTCAGGAGGGCCATAACCATAGCTCCGAAAATGATCCCGATGGACATCCACAACGCAGGATTGCGCCACGGCTCGGGCAGTCCGTTACTGAATCCGAAATACACGTTGTCATGCATGTTCCAGCCGAATTTTTCAAGCACCCAAGCGCCGAACTGCGCCTCCTGAGTCGTGATATACCAGTATCCCGGATCGAAGACTGTCCCATTTGTCGACAGGTCGCTAACGTGCCCCATCCTTTCGAGCAGTTCCCCGAAATTGAAGATGCCGAATTTTATCTGCATGCCCTTTAAAACAAAAATATGCAGGCCGGCCGTGAGGCCTATGAGCACGCCCATCAACGAAGTCCTCTTCGAAGCCGTTATCATGCCCCAGATGCCGGACAATTCGTCGCCGAACCCGGTAGCGCCGCCCTTTTGCTTGGCCCTTTTCTTGAGGAAGCCCTTTCTGATATAAAAGACGTAGATGATGAGGATCAGCGCGAGGGCAGGGATAATAGTGTTGATGATCGCATCGCTCAACAAGAACTTTGTTATCCCATGGAATCCCGACATGAAACCTGCCTCATCCAGCGTCATCTTCGGCTTGCGAAAGACGTTGCCGACGAGAAAATAATCGAACCAGGAGGTGATTTTTTCCTGAGGGATCCGTGTTTGCGATAAGGCGTTATTTACCCACTCTTTTGGAAGAAGCTTGTTGAATACCCCTCCAACGTCGGCAAATATCGCCTGCCCGAAAGATATGCCCACTATTGCAAGGATAGAAGTGCCGTTCCCTTCGCCAATCTTATAAAGAGATCCGGAAGCACAACCGCCGGAAAGCACCATCCCGACCCCGAAAATGAGCCCACCTACAACCTCATGGATTCCGATGGGCCCCGCATGGAACGTAGTCATTTCATTAGCAGTCAGGAAAGCCGCAACCAGACTGAAGAAAATGAGCCCCAAGAGGATCCCGACTGCCATCCTGGGGACACCCGCCGCAAACAAATCCCTCGAGGCCGAAGCAAAACAAAATCTGCCGTACTGCAGCATCATGCCATAGGCAAATCCAAACCAGATATACACTACAACGTAAATGTAATAAACATTCACCTTGTAGTAAATTAAGCTGATGAGGATCATCAGCCCCGTAACAATAAAAGCCCAGATTTGACTTTTCTTATCTTCCACTGCTGTATCTACCTCCTTTTTTTATTTTCATTTTTTTAAGGGTTATCATAAGTAGACACTTTTCCTATATTTTTCTTGGTCTTAATTCATAGTCGAATAGTCGTATAGCAGGTATCCCCCTTTCCGCAAGAATTTGTGTAGCGATTGCTGATGATGCTGAGAAGAGAATCTATTGAAAGCGATTATCTTAATCATTATTTCGCCGAACTTCTTGTTCCGACTGTATTTAACAAAATACTCCGGTCAAAAATCAAGCTAAATTTATAACTTTAAGTTTCACTATTTCGCTATTGCATAACTCACTAAAGAGGCAAATGCCGGCATTTTTACCGTATCATCGCAGGTCTGCCTTTTTTTCATAAATCCTCACACTCGTCTGATAGCGAAATATCCTTTCGCTCGACCCGAAGGACCTCACCAGCCGATAGCCCGTCAACTTCTCCCCGATCTCCGGGGGGAGCGGATCGTGCGGACTTTCCGATATTACCGCGACAGAGGCATCGCTTTCGGGCTGTACGCCGGACAAATAATAGGACGGGTTCCTGTATTCCAGGGTAAACCTGAGCGATGACGCTGCAATCGCAGCGCGGTCCGCGGGACTCAACGCGTTCCGGTAATCATAGACGATATGTTTATCGGTGAAGATATCGAGAAGCGGAACAGAAACGGCGGGATTGAGCGGCGGCCCTGCCGAAGTCAACGTGAACACCTCAACGTTAGGTTCCCTCGTCCCATTGAGAAATGTCCCGGCCTCCTTGATATTCACCGCGCTCACCGTTTGCAGAAAGGGAAGATACGCCAACAGGGCCACGGCGAACGACGACGTCATCGCGCACGCGGCAATACCCCTGCGAACACCGGCATCCTTTATCGCACAGAGACCGTAGGACGCCGCAAGCGACAACATCGGAAACACCATTATACTGTACCGTATCCTTTTGATCTGCAGAAGGACGATCAGCACCACCAGCCAGGCAACTATTATGTATTTGCCGTCCTTGTTCCTCGCGGCGGCGTAAACGGAAAAAAGGGCAAGAGCGGTAACAAACGGATGTATCTGAAAAAGAAATGTCGACAGGAAGCTTTCTCCCCAGCGTTTCAGTCCGGGCTTTTGATAGGCTATGAGCAGTTGGATCTGCTCGGAAAAGACACTGAACTTGTACAGAAAAACAACCCCTATGGGTACAACCGCACAAAGGACGATATACCCGAGACGGGAAAACAACTCTCGCCTACCGGAGTTCTTCGTCGGTCCTTCCGTCATATATACCGCAGCGATCACCCCGATAACGGAAAGCATCAGCCACGTCGAGTACTTCGAAAAAAAGGCCAGGAATATTGCGAAGCCGGCGAAAAGCACCGTGGCCCCGCCTCGCTTCAGCGCCCTGATGACCAGATAGACGGCAAGGATAAGAAAAAAAGTTGAAGGAATATCGACAAGCATGAGCGGCACCTGCGTATAGAGATAAGGCGTGCCCAACAGGAACAAACCCCCGTAAAATCCGACCTCTTCATCCCAGAGCTCCTTGCCGGCAAGATACGTAAGCACCACGCTCGAAGCGAACAACACGCTCGTAAACATCTGTACGTAGACCCTCACCTCCCCGAAGACCCTGAAGATGACCCCGTACAAAAAAGGCACAAGCGGCATGTCCGTCCAGACCTCGATTTCCCTCCCCCATTCCTCGAGGAAATATCGGATGCCATATAGCTCAAGATGCTTCGCCTGCGTGAAATAACGGGATGCGTCTACGATGACCTCGGGCTCAGGCCAAAAAAAGGAAGAAGCAGCAAAAGCCAGGACGAAAAGGACAGCCGGCTTATATCTGATCCGCATCTGCGCCGCGGCGAACAAATATGAAACGACCGTCCCAACCGCAACAGCGGCAAAGACTGATACTGCGACGCCGCCATGAAAGCACCATCCCCATCCCGTAAGCCTGTCGTCGTCGAGACTGCGCGCGTGATAAAGCGCAAGATAAGCCAGCAGCGTCAAACCCGATATAAAAAGAAGACTGAGCTGCTTTCCTGAGGACGCCCGCATGCCGCCCATCGCTCAGCAAAAAATAAGGGCGTCTTCCGACGCCCACGTCTGCATGTCATGTTGCCGCAATGCGACAGCCTGAACAGTCCTATTTCACGACCGGGTAATTCTTGGTCTCGGCCTCATGAAGGGCCTCTTTCATAAGCTTGACACCCAAGGAATTCTTGTCCCATGACGCCATTCCGAATTTCATTGTCAGGGCATCGTAGCCGAGCGCACGCAACGCGACCACCGGCAAATTCTGCGTCTGTCCCGTCACACATACAAGAATGATTTTCTTGTTCTTCGGCAGTTTCTTGAGGTTCTCGGGTTTCAGTACGTCCTGGGTCGGTATGTAAATCGCCCCCGGGATGTGACCTCCCTTATAAAGGCTGGGGGCAGGTCTGACGTCGACGACCACAAAATCTGTTTTCTTCGAATCTATCATCGCCTTCACATCATCGGGGCTCACCTGCCAGAATTTCTCGGCAGCTGCCTTCGAAAGCACGCTATTGAGTTTTGCCGCCATATCGTCCGCGGCAAAAGCGGACGACGCCACCAGCATCACCGAAAAAACAACTGTAAAAATGATCACACCTGATCTTCTCATGAACCCGTCCTCCTTATTTATTCTTTATTTTTTTCCTTTTCCGTCTCACACGTTCAATCTCTGTCACCAGGATATCACCCTGTCACTCGAAAAAATATCGTCGACAATACTTTCATACGAAACGCCCGGTTTGGACAGATCGACAACCTTGGTCTCGTGCTCTTTTGACTGCACGGCGATGATCTGATCGGACAACTTCGACGGCCCGTCATTAAGGATATGCAGAATCTTCACGGTAACCACTCCTTTCTCTTTTTCGGATCTTTTCGCCTACAGGATGATGACCCTGTCAGCGTCGTGGTTCATTACAGCATTATTGTACTGACTTCCACAGACGATCTCCTTGGGAAGGCCCTCGGTCGTGACGTTGAGGCCCTTTGCGCTATGGTCACAAAAACTCATGGTGACCCCCTTGGTCTTGCAAAGCTCGCCCAACTCCGGAGTGCCGAGAAGCTTTGTGCCGTCGTCCATGTTGAACATAATCACCTCATGCCCTTTCGCAAGGGCGGCCTTCACGATTCCGACAACATGACCGAGATGTCGGTTCGTGTTCACAAAAATGCCGAGTTTCATCCGTCTTCCTCCTTGTCACGAATTTTTTTTCCGGCAGCCTTCCACTGCATGCATGCCCGCTATCTTCGTTTCCCGCATGCGGTTACTATAAATACCATAAACGGGCGATAAAGTAAATTGGAAAATAATGACGATCGAATTTACTTCTATTGAAATTTCATAAGTGCTAAACAGGGAAGGTCATTCCGGAAAACCGCTCTGCCCTTCGATCAGATTTTTCACCTTTTCGTAAACAACCTCAGGAGCGATGCCTCTCATGCATTTCACGTCAGGGCATTTCTTCCTGTAACAGGGCGCGCAGGGAACACCGCTTTCGACGATAGTGTGCCGATTTCCGTAAGGACCAGTTCTTCCGGCGCTCGTCGGGCCGAATACGGCGACCACGGGAACGTCGAGTGCCGCCGCGATATGCATCGGGCCTGAGTCATTCGAGATCGCAAGTTTTGCCCCTCTCATCAATTCGATCAGTTCCGTGATATCCGTCCGGCCGGCAAGGGACACCGCGTTTCCGCGCGAGGCGCCGACTACCCTCTCTGCAATCTTGCCGTCAGAGACGCTTCCCACCACGATGCATCTGACAGACAGCATAGCAGCCACCTTCCCGAAGTTTTCCGCAGGCCATATCTTCGTATCCCATCTCGCTCCCGGGACAATCACAATATACTCCCCGAATTCCTCCCTGAGTTTTCTTCCCTCCTCTGCCCCTTTCTTCGTAAGAGGAAACGGAAAGACCGGGTTCTCCGTTTCACAACCGAGCGCACCGGCGATCTTCAGGTATCGGTCGACCGCGTGTACGTCCCTCCCTCCGATCACCTTTTTATTGTAGAAGATCCTGCTGCCCTCTCTCGCCTCCGAAAAGCCGATCCTCACACGCGCCCTGGAGGCCATCGTGATGACACCGCTCCTCATTAGTCCCTGCAGGTCCACGGCAAGATCGTAAGCTTCGCCACCGATCTCCCTGAAAAGGCCCCTTACTTCGCGCAACGTCGAAGCTGCCCGCGAGATCTTCTTCCACCTGTCCTTATTGATCACGATCAGCCTGTCGATCATCGGGTTTCCCTCAAGCAGGCCTTCAAGGCCCTTCGCGATGACCCAGTGTATCTCGGCCTTCGGGAAACAGGACCGGACCGAATTGAGAAAGGGCAGGCTGTGGACGACATCGCCCAGCGAACTGGGCTTCACGATGAGGATCTTCTTCGGAGGCTTTGTTAACAAAACTCTTTTCCCCTGTTCGTGCGACACTATTGATAGTATACCATGCGGTCCGACGACAGAAAATAACCCTTGCGGGACTGGATTGCCCGATCAAGTCGGGCAATGACAATCAGTGTAGCTCTACGACCCGACTTATTAGTATCTTTTTAGGTTCCAAGGATAACGTCCGTCGCTTCGGCAAGGTCCTTTACCACAAAATCTGCGTAAGGCGAAGTGAGGTCTTTCCCGGTCCCTACCAGGACCCCTTTTGCTCCGACCGACCTCGCAAGGAACATATCGATCTCCTTGTCCCCAACGACAAACGATCCTTTGAGGTCTATCCCATGATCCACCCTGGCCCGATGCAGAAGCCCCGGCTCGGGTTTTCGGCAGGAGCAATGTTCGTCCGGATGATGAGGACAGTAATAGAAGCCGTCAAAACCGTATTCGCCGGTAAAAATATCGTTCACTCTCCTCACAAATCCTTCCTCCACAAGCCCCCTTGCAATGCCCGACTGGTTCGACACCCCTATCAGCCGGAACCCGTTCTCCCGCAACCTTCCCAGACTGGCGATATCAGGAAATATCTCAAGGTCTTCCATCCTGTTCAGGAAGTGGGCGTCCCGGCAGAGCGTGCCGTCCCTGTCGAAGAAAACCGCCCGGCTGCGGCCGATAAGCCTTCTTGCCGCGTCGAACACCTCGTCCGAGCTGATCAGGTCCATACATTTCAGGTCCTTTCTACTGCATTCTCTCTCGAAGCAGGGGGCGCAATCCAGCGATTTCTTTATCGCAACACTGCCGCCGCCGACCGGCCCGGTCATCTCCGGAGAGGTCGATCCGAACACCGCCACGACCGGAGTTCCCACGGCGTAACCGATATGCATGGGGCCGGAGTCGTTCGTGATGAGAAGGTCACTTTCCGATATCAGCGCAGCGAGTTCGCGAAGGGAGGTTTTGCCGGCAACCGGGAGGAGACGAGCGTCCGGTCCTGAAAGGCCGGAGCCGCCCATGCAGCGGACGATCTCCCCGGCGATATCTGCTTCGGCCGGGCCTCCCGTAAGGAGGACGCCGCCGTCTAGTTCGTCGATCACTCTCATCGCTGCTTCGGCAAAACGTTCGGGGCGCCATCTTTTGGAAGACCCGTATGTAGCGCCCGGATTGACCGCAACGACCGGCCGCTTCAGTGCGTTAAGGCGTTCTCTGGCTGCGAGGCGCTCTTCCAACTGGAGATATATCCACGGCGCGGACTTTGCAACAGGGACCCCGGCCTTTGACAAAAGATTCAGGTAATAGTCGATATGGTGAAGACGTTCGGCAGAAGAGTCGAAAAGAACAGAATGAGTCAAGAGGAAACTTCTTGCGTCTCTTGCATAACCTACCCTGTCCGGGACCCCGGCAAGAGAAGCGATCATCGCGGCATCGAAGGCGTTCTGCAGAAGAAGTGCAGAGCAAAAGCGCCGCTCCCTCAGCTTTTTTGCCAGTCTGAGACGTCCCGGCAGGCTCTCGTACTCAGCGGAATAGAGGATAATCTCGTCGATATTCGGGTCCTTTTCGAACAACGGGGCAACCCAGGGTTTCACCAGGAGCGATATTTTCGCACCGGGCCGTGCAAGCCTGAGCGCGCGCACAGCAGGCATCGTCATTACGGCGTCGCCGATCCAGTTGACGCCCCGCACGAGGATGTTGTCGCAATCATTCAGGGACACAGATGATTGTAACCGATGCGCAGAAGGAAAGTCAGGGTGAAGGCACCAGAAGCACGTTTGAATGCAGGGGCGTATCGCAATACGCCCCTGCGAATCTGCAGAAGATCCCATAGATGGCTAAACTACTGTATCGTAATCACAGATGATGCAGTGAGTCCACCCGAATCCTGCACATTCAACGTCACCGTACCACCCGGGGTTGCCGCAGGATCAATATTTACGCTGATAACCGATGTCGTCCACGAGCCATTGCCGGGTGTCCCGTTATAGGCGAAATTAGCGTTGGACGAACTCGTTACGTACGGAGGCGTACCGCCGGATATGGAAAAACTCTGAGTCGCCCCTGGCGCAAGTGTAACATTAGAAGGCGTAATCCTCAATGGAAGTGCCGTTACCGTCACAGTTGCCGGGACCACCGAACCTGCAGCATCCGTTATCGTATAGGTGATTGGCCCCGTAGGAGGAGTGAGAGGTGCGGTGACACTATACGTCCCTCCGCTTGTGGAAATCGCGGAGGGGAATGGCTGCGCAGAGGAATTATTAGATGCTATCGAATAAGGCGGAATTCCCCCGGTCACTCTGAATACCTGGCTGCTTCCTGCAGTGAGGGTCACGGTTGACGGCGAGACAACCAGTGCAGGAGGGGTATCGACCGTCACGGTTGCCGAGATGATGGAACCAGCAGTGTCCCGGATCGTAAACGTAATAGGTGTCCCCGGAGTCATGGTGGGAGGAATGTTGATTGTAAAAGTACCTCCGCTTAAGTCCACAATGGAAGGTGAAGGAGGAACCGCCGCATTGTTCGTAATAATCGTATACGGTGGCAAGCCATCTATAATGATGAACTGTCCGCTCTCGCCGGGAAGTATTTTGAGAGAATCAGGAAATACCTTGGGTTGCGAGGCAGGTTTTCCTACCGTCAACGTCACACTCGCCTGAGTGCCGACGCTATCGATAATCGTATATATTACGGATATGCCGTCCGGCGTCCCGAAGGGAACGGCAACGGTAAACGAGCCTCCACTCGAACCAACCGTCGAAGGCGCCGGCAGCAGCACCGATGGATTCGCGGAAACCGTGTATGGAGGAATACCTCCCACGATATTAAACTGCGCAGTACTACCCGCAGGCACCGTTTGCGGTGATGGAGAAACCGCCAATGCCTGAGGCTTCGAGGTCACTTCAAGACCGACCGAAGGAGACTGGTCACCGCTGGCTACAACCAGACTGCCGGAATAGGCAAGACCTCCGCCGGACTTATAGAGGATGCAGAGGTCATAGTTCCCCTTATTATCGGTTGTTCTCACGACCGGCGTGCCTACGATCCGCGTGCCGTCGCAAAGCGTCACCGCGCCTGCCGCATCGGAAAGTATGTTTGTATCGGGAGGATTAGCAAACCCGAAGCTGATCGAAAACGTCACGTCGCGCACCCCCGGAGCGTTCGTAGCTTTCGAGTCCTTGACAGCCACATGAAAAGTCTGGCTCGCGCTCTCGATCGTACTGCTCGCGCTTTCGACGGTTATTTTTTCCGAAGGAGTCAACGTCATCACCGCACCGGACGGCGCGTCGCTGCCACTACCGCTGCAGCCTGAAATAATCATGAGGACCGTCAGGCATATGACCGCAAAAACAGCTTTCTTCATCTCTCCTCCTTGGATCTCACCCTCGTGCTACGGGAGACACTGTGACAAAATAAATTTACGCGTATTATAGCCTTATCGTGCAGGCTTTGCATAGAGGGGACTGCATAACCCCTCCCCAACCTCCCCTTATCTTAAGGGGAGGAAAAACCCCCTCTTAATTTAAGAGGGGGAAGGGGGAGTTACTTCTGCCGATTCAGCCCTGCGCAGACAGCTCACAACGGCCGCGAAAGGAATTCTTCGAGGGCTTTTACCTCATAAATGGGTTCCAGACAGACCCCTGAAGCAAGGCAGGGGGTGACTGAGCCCTTCTCTCCGGAATATGCAAGCGTCTTGTAAGGTCTGAAGCAATGGACCGCCCTTTCGGCCAATTCGCTTCCTGAAGCGGCACCGACACTCAGTTTCATGATATTGAAATATGCGTCGACCGCGCAGTGAAAATAACCTGCATGGATGCCGAGATCGGCGGCAGTTCCGGAAAAGGTTTTGAGTCCCTCTTCAGCCCGCCGGTAATAGTCGTCCTTTCCGGTAAGGAAGTGCAGCCTGAGGAGTTGCATGATCCCTACCGAATTCGCCGAGGGGTGAGGAATGTCCTCCACAGGTTTCATCCTGATGCCCAACACCTCCTCGTCGGTATCCCGGAATCCACCCTGTCCTTCGTCCCAGAATTTTGCGATGCCGAGATCAGCAAGTCTTTCCGCGGTGTCCAGGTATGGGCCATGCGCCGTCACCTCATACGCGTCGATCAGCGCCGCAGTCACGTTCGCGTAGTCGTCAAACACGCCCTTGATCCCTCCGGCATGGAGAAGCTCATCCCCGGCAAAATGCTCCCTCAAAATCCTGTCGAGGCTTTTCAGGGCGAACTCCTTGAGAGGTTTGTCTCCGAGCGTCCTGAAGGCGACCAGAAATGCAGAGATACACGTGCCGTTGAGCCCTGAATACAACACCCGGTCCACGAAGGGCATTACCCGGCTGTTCCGCGCGCCGAGCAATTTTGCCCTTGCCGACCCGATGGTCTTCAGTACCCGCTCCGGTGCATAGCCGGTTTTGACGGCAATTTCCGGCGGTTCCATTGCCACAAAGAGCACCCGCTTCGCACTGTCATGGGGCATCCTCCCTCTTTCGTGGAAGAGGTGGAGGGACATGACCTTGTACTCCTCCTCATCGAGGGCTCCTCTCAAATCCTCGTCCCGCCAGATAAAATACCCCCCCTCGTCTTCGAGAGTCACGTCGGCATCCTGGCTGCCGTAAAAACCGCCCCTTGGGTCCGAGAGGACTTCGAGGAAAAATCGTATGATGCCTTCCGCAACAGTCTTGAAATATTCGGAGCCGAATAGGGAGTAAGCGTTCAGAAAATTTCTCAGGAGCCAGGCATTATCGTCCGCCATCTTCTCGAAATGAGGTACTATCCATGCCTCGTCGGTCGAGTACCGGTGAAACCCTCCCCCGATCTGGTCGTGGATTCCTCCCTTTGCCATGGCTTCCAGGGTCTTCGTTACCGCGTATCCGGGCGCCTCCCGGCGGCCAAAAAAATACCTGTTCAGAAGGAATTCCACGGCACCGGGGGCGGGAAACTTCGGGGCTGAACCGAACCCCCCGTTCTCCGGATCGAACTGGGAGAGAATCAAGGACTCTGCGCGATCAACAAAATCCAGGGTTATCTCACCGGCCGAGGGACCTTCACCCCTGAGTGCCTCGATCAGCCTTTCTGCGTACTGATCAATTTCACCGCGCCTCGACATAAAAAATTCGTACACCGCTCCCAGCACCTTCTTGAAACCGGCCCGCCCCTGCCTGTCTTCGGGAGGGAAATATGTCCCCCCGAAAAAAGGTTTCCTTTCGGGGGTGAGAAAGACGCTCAGGGGCCAGCCGCCGCCGCTCCCCATCGCCGAAACCGCCCTCTGGTACCGCCTGTCTATGTCCGGCCTTTCGTCCCGGTCGAGCTTGACGCTGATGAATCTCTCGTTCAACATCCGCGCCACCTCTTTATCCTCGAAGCACTCTCTCGCCATGACATGGCACCAGTGGCACCAAATAGCGCCGGTGCTGAGAAATACCGGCTTGTTCTCCTGCCTCGCCCTCTCAAATGCCTCGTCGCACCAGGGATACCAGTCGATCTCCTGCTCAGCGGCATGCCGTAAGTAGGGGGACTTTTCCCGTGCGAGTCTGTTCATTCCGCGCCTCTTTTCATTTTCCGAATGTCATGCACAATTACTAATCCTAAAAAAGGCAGATCATTTACCACGGAGGCACAGGGACACAGAGAAAACAACGGTTTGCCGGAAAATTTCGTGTCACCATCGAGGTGATTGGTACATTCAGGAGTTTTCTCTCTTCTTTCAACTCTGTGCCTCTGAGTCTCTGTGGTTAACTGCTTTTTCTATGATAATACGTGCATGAGATGAATATTCTTCTCCGGTGTCATTCCTGCTTGTCCGCCCCGGCGGATTCGCCGAGGAGAATCGGGAATCCTTCTCAGGACCGAGAGATTGCGGACAAGCCGCAATGACAGAACTCGGAACAGACTTTTTCGGTTCGTCCGTTTTATTCCTGACGAATGCAATCAAGGCCTATTTTTTCTTCAGCATCTTAAGCGTCTCGCGCATGAAGGCCGGAAGGTCCGAAGGCTGCCGCGATGTGACGAGGTTGCCGTCGACTACCACTTCTTTGTCTTCATACACAGCGCCGGCCCCTTTCATTTCGGCCGCGACCGACTTGTAGCATGTTGCGTGTCTCCCCTTCATCAGCCCTGCGGTGATCAACGTCTGCGGGCCGTGACAGATGGCGGACACAGGCTTCTTCTCCGCGAAAAAGAATTTGGCGATCCCTACCGCCGTCCTGTCTCTTCTTACCGCCTCCGGCGCCTTGCCGCCGGGGAGAATGAGGATGTCGTATTCCTCCGGATCGACCTCTTCAAGGGTTTTATCCACCGCGATCTCGTACCCGTGTTTGCCCTTTATTGTCCCCTTTTTCATGGAAGCGATGTCCACTGATATCCCTTCTTCCTTCAGCCGGTAGTACGGTGAAAAGAGCTCGAGGTCCTCGAAATTGTCCGCGCTGATCATTAATGCCTTCATGGTTTCCTCCTCGGGAGAGAATGTAGGAACTAATTACATGCTATCACGGAAGCGGCCATTGTCAAAAAAAACGGTTGGCGGCATAGCGACCACAGCAGAGGGTCATTCCCATAAAAGTCATCGTCATTCCCCGGCTTGACCGGGGAATCCAGAAGGCACTGGATGCCCGCTTAAGACCTGCGGGCATGACAGACAAGCGGAATGGATGTCTATCGGGGGGAAAAGGGTTCCGGAGGCGCATCCGGTTCGACAAGGCGAATCGCTCCGACATGACAAAAGCTCCTGCAAACGCCGCAGCCGAAACAGCGCTGATGGTCGATAACTGCCTTATTGTCCACATCAGAATACTCGATCGCGCCGAACTGGCAGACTTGCATGCACTCGCCGCATCCGGTGCATTCCGACTGACCAATTATTGCGGTGCTTTCGGCCCTGAACATGATCGGCATCCGGAGTCCGACCGTGCTTCTCATGGCAAGACAGGCTTTTATTTCACAGTTGCATATCGCCCCGATAAACGGGGTCCGGAAAGTCCAGATGCTGTGCACCATCCCCTGACGGTCCAAATCCCTTATCTGATCGAGGGCCTGTTCCCTCCGGAGGTGGTCGAATCTGGCGACATCCGGGGCACCGAAATAATCCATGTCAAGATCGCCGAACCAGTCCGACTGTCCGACGCTGATGCTGTAACAGACTCGCTGCTCCTTCTTCTCGACCGCCCATCGGCAGCCGCAGGGAAGCCGCACCGCGCTGTTACAGATCGAAAGTATCCGGGCCACTTCTTCGATCGGGACCACCTGGCCGAAATGTATAGATTTCATCTCCGCGATGTAGGGAGCCCTTATCCTGTCGAGCAGCCTCGGGTTCCGCCGGTACATCCGCTCCATACGGGTGATCTTGCTGTTCCCTCCTCCGATATACTCCTTATAGAAATTCCTGATCATGGACTTGCGGCCGGGATCATGCAGCAGTTCCTCCGCATAATTCTTCGCGTTAAAATACCACTTCTCGCCCTCGCCGTGCTTCGTGCAAAATTCACACATCGCGCTTCCTCATCGCATAATTATAGCAAATGGCAGGGGCTGTCCGGATTATTCGCCGGCTTTCCTCTCGCCGATCGGCTTATAGTCGCATCCCATCCGTCCGCAATAATGGCCGACATATTCCGACTCCGGCCGGTAAAGGGCCGGCTTTTCCTGGGCATCTCCGAATTTCTCTTCGATAATGTGGGCGCACCACCCTGCAATCCTCGACACCGCAAAGAGAGGGGTCATCAGATCCTCAGGGATCCCCATCATATGGTAGACCGATGCGCTGAAGAAATCGCAGTTCGGCTTTATCGTCTTCTTTCCTCTCTTTTCGAACTCCTCAAGCGCCGCCTCTTCGATCTTCATAGTCAATTCGTACCACTTCTTCTGGCCGAGTTTTTCCCCGAGCGTACGGGACATCTCCTTGAGAATTAAGGCCCTCGGGTCGTTCGTCTTGTACACCGCGTGTCCCATACCCATGATCTTCCTTCCCCCGGCAAGCTCTTTCCTCACCCAGCCGGCAACGTCCCTTTCCGACTGCAGTTCGGAAAGCATCCTCATTACCCGGGCATTTGCGCCGCCGTGCAAGCTGCCTGAGAGCGCCCCTACTCCGGCGGCCGCGCCGGCGTATATATGCGCCCTCGTCGATACGACCTCCCGGCAAGCAAACGTAGAGGCGTTGAAGGTATGGTCGGCATGAAGGACTAAACATACGTCGAGGTCGTGCGCAATCTCGGCAGCCGGCTTTGTTCCGTGCAACTGCCAGAGAAAATTCTCCGCGTGGGAAAGGCTGCTGTCGGGCGGAAGCGGATCAAGGCCGTTCCTGATCCTGTGCCAGGCAGCCACCACCACAGGGATGCGGGCGATAAGTCTGGCCGCCTTTCTCAAGTTCCCCTCCCTCGTCTCATCCGCCAGTTCAGGGTCTGAAATTGCAAGAAGGGGGACAGTAGCCTGGAGTACGTCCATCGGGACCGCCCGTTTCGGCAATTTCTTTAAAGACCCAAGGACAAAGTCCGGAAGCGGACTCGCCTCCTCTATCTGCGTGATGAAAGAGCGAAGTTCTTTTTTGTCCGGGAGGGCATCGTTCATAAGAAGCCAGGCTGTTTCGAGAAACGACGACCTTTCGGCCAGCTGCTCGATACGGTAGCCCCGGTAAAGGAGTATGCCTTCCTCGCCGTCGATAAAGCTGATCCTCGTATCGGCGACCGTCACTCCCCTCAGCCCGATGTTTTTTACCCGTACTGTGTCCATATCTTCTCCTTATCATTTGCCCGTGTTGATGACCGGCCTTCGCCGTATCTGCATTTTACCCCTGCGGCCATGAAAGTCAATCGACCCCGAAGTAACCAAAGAAAACCGTCTCTCTATCACATCACTTCACGATCCGCCCCGGAAAGTCCTTGTCAACCGTGCCGTTTCTATGGTAAAAAACCGCGTCGGCGGCCTGATCGTCTACGTTGCGGTAAAATATATCATGCAGTTCTTAGGATAGGAGGTCGCATGCTCATAGGAATCATTTCCGATACGCACGACAACATGCCTCAGATACAAAAGGCGGTAGATCTCTTTAACGGAAGAAAGGTCGAACACGTCATCCATGCAGGCGATTTCACGTCGCCTTTCACGTTCCGGATACTGAATGACCTTGCCTCCGGGTTCACCGGCATTTTCGGGAACAACGACGGCGACAAGCTGCTCCTCAACAAGATGTCCGGGGGAAGGGTCTTCGCCCAGCCGCATACTTTTGAATTGGCCGGGAAAAAGATCGTCGTCATCCATGAGCACCACGTCGCCGAGGCATTGGCGGACAGCGGCCATTACGACATCGTGATCTACGGGCATACCCACAAGCCGGTAGTAAAAAAAATGAAAGAGACCCTGCTCGTCAACCCCGGTGAGGCCGGAAGCTGGCTTTACGGAAAATCTACAGTGGCGGTGGTTGACCTGAGAGACATGACGGCCGAGATCGCAAGTCTGTGACAGCCGGCCCTACCTTGTCTCAAATCTTAAATTCGTCTCCCCTTGCCGGCACGTGCGTCTTGTAGCCGAAGCGTTCCTTTATCACCGCCTGGAAATCGAATGCCGCCTTTTCTTCGCCGTGCACGATAAAGATCTCCGGCGAGTTCCTGAAGCGTGATATCCAGTCGATCAACTCGGATTGGTCTGCGTGCGCGGAGAACCCTCCAAGCGTATGGATATCCGCCCTGACCGCAACATTTTCGCCCAGCACCTCGACAGCCTTGGCGCCGTCGACGATCTCGCGGCCGAGCGTACCCTCTGCCTGGTATCCGACGAAGACGATGCTGCATTCCCTCCTCCAAAGATTATGTTTGAGATGGTGGCGTATCCTTCCTCCTTCGCACATCCCTGAGCTGGCGATGATGATCGCCTCCTTTTTTATCTTATTGAGGGCCATGGAATCTTCCGTGCTCCTGGTGAAGTGTATCCTCATTGCGTCAGTGCTTTCCGTGCTGAAGAGACGCCTCGCCTCCTCATCGAAATATTCCTTGTGGGCCTCATAGACCCTCGTAATACCCTGCGCCAGCGGACTATCGATATACACGTTGATCCTGAACAGCCGGTCTTCTCTCACCAGCTTGTTCAGGATGAAGAGCAGGTCCTGGGTCCTGCCGAGCGCAAAAGACGGAATGATAACATTGCCGCCTCTCCTGAATGTACTCCGTATGACGTTGACCAGCTCGTCGATCGACTCTTTCATCCCCTTATGGTTCCTGTTGCCGTAAGTCGATTCAATCGTAAGATAGTCGGTTTCCTCGACGAATACGGGATCGTCGACGATGGGGTTGTCCTTTTTCCCTATGTCGCCGGAAAAGACGATCTTCCTCTCCCGGGAACCGTCGCGGCACCACAGCTCGAGGGTGGACGATCCGAGGATGTGGCCGGCGTTCACGAACCGGTACCTCACGGTTTCGCACAGGGTTTCTATTTTTCCGTAAAGCTTCCTCTCGATAAGGGGAAGCACCTTGTCGACATCCCTGCTGATATATAAAGGCTCCTTGAGCGGCAGGCCCGACCGCAGGGCCTTTTTGTTATGCCATTCCGTGTCATACTCCTGGATATGGGCGGAATCGTAAAGAATAAGTTCTGCGATGTCCGCGGCAGCTGACGTCGTAATAATCCTCCCCCTGAAGCCGTCCTTGACCAGTTTCGGGACCAGGCCGACGTGGTCGAGATGGGAGTGGGTAAGGAAGAGACAGTCTATTTCCGACGGCGTGAAATCGAACTCCGCCTTGTTCGCCTCTTCCGCATCAGGTCCCTGGTGCATGCCGCAGTCGACCAGTATCTTCTCTTTTTCGCCGACCACATGAAAACAGGACCCTGTTACCGTCCTCGCCGCACCCAAAAATCGTATCTTCATATCGTCACCCCGTCTATTCGTTTCGGCCCCGCTTTCACGGCGCAGGATATCGCATCAGAGTATTCCTTTTCGGTGTATCTTCTGTCAAGAAAAACAGCTGCAGGCGATAAAAAAACCCGCTGGATAGCCGGCGGGTTTTTTCGTTTTCCCGAACAAAAAATTCTTACAGCCTGTACTGAAGTTGCAGCCTGAAGAAAGTCGCGTTGTCGGCCTGGTCAGAGTAATAGCTCCCGGGGATGAAATACTCCAGCTGGGCCATGGCGTCCAGGTCCTTGGAGAACGCGTGGGTCAGGATTGCCGTAGGGAGATGTCCTCTTTCCTTCCCCGTTCCGAACATGGCCGAAGTGATTCCGGATTTTTCGGGCGCCCAAAGATACTGATAAGCGAGAAGCAGCGCAGTCTGAGGACTGAAATTCAATTTTATGCTGGCCTTCAGAATTTCCATGTTCGTCCAGTAACCAGGAATCCCCGCTCCTCCGTAAGCGGCTGTTTCGTTCAGAAGAGGATATATGATAAGCTCGTTCCAGTTCGGGTTTCGTGAAAAGAGCGGGTCGAATGTCTCATTTTTGTCAGTAGTGCCCTTGTCGTCGCCGGACAGATAGACGTACCTCAGGTCGAATTCCGGTTTGAGACCGACATTCTCATACTTCCGTCCGACAAATACATATCCGCCGTTGCCTGTTCTGTCATGCCAGGGGCCGCCGTCATTATAGTCACCGAACTGAGTAGCGAATTCACCCCCGGCCTTCCAGCCGCCGTTGAAGGCGACAACCGCCCTTGCGCCGATTGTGTTGAGCTTGAGTTTCGGGATAGCGCCGAACGACTGTTCGATCTTGTAAATATAGTAAGGCTCCAGTGCAACATTGTCCGCAACCTTGGCTCTCCCGTACAGCATAAAGGCCTGCTCACGCGACGCGGTCAGGACCTTTTTATTATCCACGTACAATCCGCCGGAGACTGCAGGATGCCAGGAAGGAAGAAAGACATCGGTCCTCGGGTCATCGATATAGACGAAATCAACGCTGTTTTCCTTGTTGATCTTCAATCTCAGTTTGGCGGCGTTGAAATAGAAAGTCCTGGACCCGTCCGCAGGTGTTCCGTCCATAAGCAGGAAGCCGTCGCCATACATATCAGGGCCGAGGAAATCCTGACGCCCGATCCTCACATCGACGGGAAGTCCGAAAACATCCTTCGCGTCGAAATAGAGGTTGTCCATTATAAGTTCGTCCGGATCATATCTGTCGGGATCAGGTCCGTCATTGCCCGCTTTGTACGCGGTGAATGGACCGTCAAAATACTTCATCTCGTTCACGAGCCTGGCATAGATGCCAATTTGGGGGGTGAAGTCAGCCCTCGCCCAGAGTTGGGTCCTGAGGCGGAAGAAGTTCCTGTCCGGAAAACCGCCGGTCGCCACATTGCCGGTGTCGAGGCTCACCACATCGTCCCAGATCTCCTGGCGGAGCCTGAAGGCAGCGCCGTACTTTAGCGTCGTCTCTGCATGCGCGACAGACGCGTAAAGAATGGCCGTCAGGAATACAACACATACTACCGATAAAGACTTTCTCAGCATACTCTCCTCCTTAAAGATGATTTTATCGAAAAAAACATCTCTCTTGCGCCGGTTGGCACCTCTGCAACTAACCAGGGTTCTCATAAATACCCAACACACCCGGAAAATTTCACCCTTGCAGCACGTCAGCAGAAATAATAAGCGTAGGACAAAGGTATTGTCAAGACCCCCGGAATCATTCATTATTTCGACCGGATCGGGACATTACCCCGGATCAACAAGCCTAATAAAAATCTTGACAGGCCGATTTCGGCCGGTATATAGTTGATTCATGCTGATGAGAAATCTGTTTATCGCAGTGAAGTTCCTTAGGACCGCCTGGCATCTTGATGCCGTGGCCGACGGGGGATTCTGTTAGCGATTAACAGATAGAAAGAAGAACTCAGAGGCCACGGGACAACCCCCGTGGCCTTTTTTATTTCTTGGACCAAAAAGACGGAGCGGCTGTGGCGACATGCTCGACCTCGACTTCCACAAGGCCTGTCTGATGGAGTTGATGAGGGTCTCATCCGGAGAGGTGCGGATATTTCCGCTCTCGGGACTGGATCTGAGGCCTTACCGCCGTCTTGAGGAGATGCTATCTTTTCTCGACTCGAAGGACATAGAGGCGGACATCGCCGGGGTCCCCTTTGAATTCCAGCGGGGGGCAAACAGGATGATGACAATGAAACGGAGAGCAGCGCATCAAAGGAGGGCTCGAAGATGAAGTCGATTCATGAAAAAGGTATTCGTACAATCCTGGTATCGATAGTGACGCTGCGTTCGATGCCGAAAAGATAATCCCCGGCCACGGGCCTGTATCAGGGAAGAAGGATGTCGGGGACATGAAAGACTATCTTATCGCCTTTGACAAAAAGGCCAGAGAACTGGCTGCTGTTTCGGGAGACGCCCAATACATTGCGTCCGAAATAAAGAAGGCGCTGCCTGCGAGAGAAGAGCTCGATTTTCTCATCGTCTCTAACGTGCAGCAGAAATATTTAAAGAAATAGAGGGAAAGCATATGGGACAATTTGAACAATCTCATTGGGCCGAGCCGGATTTCAGCAGGAAGTTCGTCGAAAGCGCCGACATCGCCATTGTTGAAAGAAAGAGGTCTCACGCCATCATGAAGTCGTTTTTCAGGCATCAGTTCATGCATAAGGATGGACGGATAGACCTTCTCGATCTCGGATGCGGAGACGGCATACTGACCTACGAACTTATGCAGACCGAGGTCCCCCTCTCTGCTACGCTCGTCGACGGGTCGGAGGAGATGCTCGGGAAGGCCAAAGAACGCCTGAAGGACTATCCCGATATCCTAGCAGTGCGTGCGAGCTTTCAGGAGTTAATCGGCGGAAAGGTCATTGCAGACGACTTTGACTTTATCGTCTCGTCGCTCGCTATACACCACCTCGATATGAAGGAGAAGAGGGAACTATTCGGATGGGTCTATGCCCGCCTGAGAAACAACGGGTGTTTCATGAATATCGACGTGGTACTCGCCCCGAACGAGGTTCTGGAAGAGTGGTACATGGTCCTTTGGCAGGAATGGATCACCGAAAAGAAGAAGGAGACGGGCATTACAGGCGACATCTACGGCGACACAATGAAACGGTATAAGGATAACAGGGACAACAAACCAGATAGTCTCGACTCGCAAATGGATGCCCTGAAGGCGATCGGTTTTCGTGACATGGACTGTTATTACAAATACGGGATATTCACGATCTACGGCGGAAGAAAGTAAGAGACCAGGAAAAAAGACCAGGAGGGAAAAGAGGATTGACTCCGAGATCTCGTAAACGCCGGAAACTTTCCGCGTGATGCCCGATTAGGTTATCATTCATAAATCTGCGCGGAACCAAGAAGGGAGGATCGATATGGATATTTTCGAGGCAATAAAGACAAGACGGAGCGTGAGGAGGTTTCAGCAGAAGCCCGTAGAGGACGAGAAGCTGAACGCGCTGCTCGAATCGGTCAGAATGTCGCCTTCCTGGGCGAATCTCCAGTGCTGGAGGTTCATCGTCGTGAAGGAAAAGACAGTGAAAGAGCAGATCAGTGAGATGTCGTATGTCGAGTCTTTCTTTTCGACGCGCGGGTACAAAACCAACCCCTCTAAGAAAGGGCTGGCTGAAGCACCGGTCGTGATCGTCGCCTGTGCGGACCCCTCGCAGTCCGGCGCTATCTGGGACCAGCAGTACTACATGACGGACATCGGCATCGCCTCACAGACCCTGATGCTCTCGGCGAAAGCGCTGGGGCTCGGTACGGTCTTTGTCGGCGTCTTTGATGAGCAGAAGATGCGCGATCTGCTCGGGGTGCCGTCCGGCATCCGGATCGTCGGACTGTTCCCCCTCGGATACCCCCTCGAGGAGAAAAAAGACGGTCCGCCGAGAAAGCCACTTCATGAGATCGTCTTTTATGAGAAGTGGACGTAGGCGGATCATTACCGTCGCGAAGACTCTGTGAACCTCATCCTCCTGTTCGAAGGCGACTTCCTCGAGGCACGACGCAGGGTCCGGCTTGAGGGCCGGCGTCTCAGACATCTGCAGGAAGTCCATCGCGCGATCCCCGGCGACGAACTCTGCGTGGGAGAAGCCGGCGGACTGATAGGCTCGGGCCGGATCATCTCCCTGGACCAAAGCGCAGCTGAAATGGAGGTGCATTTCGAGCGGACACCGCCCACGCCGCTTCCTGTCACGCTCATCCTGGCACTGCCGAGACCCAAGTTCCTGAGAAGGATTCTCTTCTCTTTAAGCACGATGGGCGTTAAACAGATTGTCATTCTGAACTCGTACCGGGTCGAAAAGAGTTACTGGCAGAGCCCCTTCCTGCAAGAAGGGCAGATCGAAAAGCAACTCATCCTCGGACTGGAACAGGCACGCGACACGATCATGCCCAAGGTGCTGCTTCGGCCCCTGTTCAAACCTTTCGTGGAAGATGAACTGCCTGAGATCATGCAGGGTACCCTGCCCCTCCTCGCCGACCCACATGCCGGAGAACCCTGCCCGCGCGGCCTCAGCGGTCCGGTCACAGTCGCCGTGGGCCCCGAAGGAGGATTCATTCCCTACGAGGCCGGCAAATTCCTCTCCGCCGGTTTTCGTGCAGTCAGCCTGGGAGAGCGCATCCTGAACGTCGAGTCGGCTGTCCCCGCCCTTCTGTCGAGACTCTTTTGATCAGAACTAATGGGAAGCGCTTTTTAGACATGTTTGCCTTCTCCTTTATGAAGCAATAGGGTTATCATAGAAAACATGAACTGCAAGGTCGATCTTCACGTCCATTCAAAATACAGCGGCGACACAGATGCCGAACCAGAAGAGTTGATCCTTCGCGCGGTTTCGCGGGGATTGCAAGGCATCGCATTTACCGAGCACTACTCGTATGAAGCATCCGGGCCGGTCGAAAGACTGAGGGAAAAATACGAAGATGCCATAATGATATTGAGAGGCGTCGAGCTGTCCGCCGCCGAGGGGCATTGTCTCGTATTCGGGGCGAATACGGACAGTCTCTCGATCTCGCATGCCCCGGTCGAGACGATCGTACAGGTCGTCAACAATGCCGGCGGGGTCGTGATACCTTCCCACCCCTTCCGCCGGGGCAGCGGGGTGGGTGAAGCGCTGTTCAGGATGCAGGGACTTTGCGCAATAGAGGGATGCAACGGAGCAAACCTGCATGCCTTTAACACAAAAGCGATAGAAGCGGCCAGGGAATTGAACCTGCCTTTTACCGGAGGCTCGGACGCGCATTCTCCGGAAGAAGTGGGTTTATGTTACACCATGTTCCGTGATCGCGTTTCCTATGATAATTTTCTCGACCTTCTCAGAAAAGGAGCATATCACGGCGTGGACGCAAGAAAGATCAGCAGGGGGTGGTGGCCCTTCTGAGCCCAATGCAGCTCAGCCGCATTCGACCTCCGGACAGACCGGCATCCATTCAACAAACCGGCCCAGGGTGTCCCTCATATAATGGTCGAGCTTATGGCTGCCGTCATAACGGACCTTCTCACCAAGCAGACAGGCACTTATCCCGACTTTGATCTTCTCTTCCATGATAAGGCTGAGGGCGGCGCTGCTCGCAGCTTTTGTAATATTCCCGCCTTTTTATATAATACCCCATGGGACAAGAAATGTTATCGGAATTTTTCTCGGGATCTTCCTTGCTCCGGTCGTCTGCATCTGACCGGAACCTTTTTATCCGATCCGCGTATTATCCTTGCGAATGCTGACGCGGAAAAAGACAGGGCGCGGATCGCTTCCGCATATCTACCGGCACTTTCGCGGATATTCGCGAAACTCCGGAACAGGAAAGGACACTTGACAATGGCAGAACACGGGCTTTCAACCGCTGCGGCGGCCGAAAAAAAATCGGTCTACCGCGACTATTTTGAGTCAATCATTTTTGCGCTGATCATCGCGCTCACTGTGAGGACCTTTGTAGTACAGGCATTCAAGATACCCTCGGGGTCCATGGAGAACACGCTCGCCATAGGCGATTATATCCTCGTCAACAAGTTTATCTACGGCATTGAGATACCCTTCACCGGCAGGCATCTTTTTCCGCTGAGAAATCCGAGACGCGGGGACATTGCTGTTTTCGAGTATCCCGAAGACCCCAGCAGGGACTTCGTAAAGCGTGTCATAGGACTGCCGGGAGACCGGATCCAGGTGATCGACAAGGAAGTCTTCATCAACGGAAAACCCTACGTAAACCCCCATGAAATTCACAAAGACAGCGCGATAATACCTGCGGAAGTCAATCCTCGCGACAATACCGGTGTAATCACGGTGCCTGCCGGGTCCTACTTTATGATGGGCGACAACCGCGACCAGTCCTATGACAGCCGCTTCTGGGGGTTTGTGAAGATCGGCAGGATCAAGGGACTCGCCTTTGTCAAATACTGGTCATGGGACGCAGACAATTCCCGCGTGCGATGGAAGAACATCGGGAGGCTGCTCGAATAGGCCGTAAGGGCCGCGGAACTTCCCTGTCCGGACGGCCCTTCGCTTATCTCTTCGTCCCTTCTTGACAGAATTCCCTTTTCGTTTTATATTATTATCTACCATGGTAGTGAATAGCATAGCAGGCAGGCTCTCCAGTGTCGGCTTTTCGACCTATGAAGCCAAGGCGTATGTGGCGCTGCTCAAGGAGAACCCTCTTACGGCATATGAACTCGCCAAATCCTCCGGCATACCGACGTCCAAAATATACGAGGTCCTGACAAGGCTGACAGAGAAAAAGGTCGTCTCCTCGCTCGGAGACGAAGGCACACCAAGGTATATCCCGATGGAGGCGGACGAGTTCATCGAAAGGTTCAGAAACGGAATGGAGTCCAACCTGAAGGCGCTCAGAGAAGACCTGTCGAGCCTGCCCGGCAAGGCGGCCGTCTCGTATATCTGGAATATCCTGGATCACGGCTATCTCATCGAAAAAGCTCACAGGACCATCCTGGACGCCCGGAAGACCCTCCTGGTGTCGATCTGGAAGGAGGAACTGGCATCCCTCGACGTCTTCTTCCGGAGGGCGGAAGAAAAAGGTGTGCGCATCGCAATGGTCCATTTCGGCGTGCCTGCAGTCAGGATCGGGCAGGTATATCCCCATCCCATAGAAGAAACGCTCTACAAGGAAAAAGGCGGCAGGGGACTTGTGATCGTTGCCGATTCGGAAACCGCCCTGATGGCGACCGTTTACGCAAACCAGCGCGTCGAGGGCGCATGGAGCATAAACAAGGGGTTCGTCACCCTCGCCGAGGACTACATAAAACACGACGTCTATATCATGAAGGTAGTCAGGAGATTCAACAAGGAACTTATAGAAAAATTCGGCCCCCGTTACGAACATATGAGGGACGTATATGAAGACAAGGAGATTGCATGAAAATCTATATCGACGGCAAGTACTACGATGAGGATGATGCGAAGATATCCGTCTTGGACCACGGTCTGCTTTACGGAGACGGGGTCTTCGAAGGAATACGGGTATATAACTCGCGGATCTTCAGGCTCAGCGAACATGTCGACCGCCTCTACGCCAGCGCAAAGGCGATTGCGCTCACCATTCCAGTGAACGAAAAAGAGATGGAGGCGGCCGTTGCCGCCACTGTCCGCGCGAACAACACGCAAGACGGCTATATCAGGCTCATCGTCACGCGCGGTCGGGGCTCGCTCGGCCTTGACCCCGGCTCATGCGACAGAGCAACGGTGATTATCATCGTCGGCGATATCCAGCTCTATCCGGAGGAGTACTACCGGGCAGGGATCAAGCTCGTCACCGCGTCAACCCGCCGGGTCCCCCCCGAGTGTCTCGACGCGAGGATAAAGTCGCTCAACTATCTGAACAACATCCTGGCGAAGATAGAGGCGCGCGCGGCAGGCGCACTGGAGGCAGTGATGCTGAACACCCAAGGGTTCGTGACAGAGTGCACCGCCGACAATATCTTCATCGTAAAGGACGGAAGACTTCTCACGCCCCACCCCGCCCACGGGGCGCTCCACGGCATTACGATGAGAACGGTATCGGAGATCGCGAAGAAGCAAGGCATTGAATGTGCCGAGTCCGCCGTCACGCAGTACGATCTTTATGCGGCGGATGAATGCTTCATTACCGGCACCGGCGCCGAAGTGATGCCGGTAATTTCGGTCGACGGCAGGATCATAGGAGATGGGAAGCCCGGCCCCGTCACCCTACAGTTGATGGAGGATTACCGGAAACTGGCAGCCGCTTGACTTATTCTCGGCTCACAGTAGGGCGTGATTAATCACGCCCCTACGACTGTCCCCACGCGGGCAACGGTGCATCGGAAGTGGCTGCAAACTTGTTGCGAATATTTTTTCGACCCCTATAATAGAGGTATGCGAAAAGGTCCCCACTTCAGTGAACGGCCCGGATGAAGAGGGTCCTGCTCTTCGGTCTTCTGCTTTTCTTGTCCTTTCGGGTCGCTTCCGCCGGAGAGTTCCGGGAGATCACAAAAGGGTATTCCCTGACATTCCCTCGCGATTTTTACTACAAGGACGGATACAGGGTCCAGTGGTGGTATTTCACGGGTCATCTCTTCACGCCGGAAGGCCGGGAATTCGGCTACGAACTCACCTTTTTCGTCGCCGGCGTGCAGAGGAAGGCATACAAGTCCAGGTTCGGGGTCCGCGATATCTATGTCTCCCACTTTGCCATATCGGATGTGAAAGAAGACAGCTACTCTTCCTTCGACAAAGCGGACAGCGGCGCATACGGGTTTGCCGGCGCAGAAAGCGACAGATTGAAGGTATGGGTGGACGGCAATGAACTGGATGGGACCATGACCAGGATGCATCTCAGGGCACACGGCGGCGACAAGTCCCTCGACCTTACCCTTGTCCCCGCAAAGCCGGTCGTACTAAACGGCGACAACGGCTATTCCCGGAAGTCGGAAGAATCTCCGGAGATCGCTTCATGGTATTTTTCGTATACGGACATGGAGACCGAAGGAAGCCTGACACTCGGAGGAAAGACCCTTCCGGTGGACGGCAAGAGCTGGTTCGACAGGGAGATCTCTTCCGGCAAAATGGGGAAGAGCGAGAAGGGCTGGGACTGGTTTTCCATCCAGCTGGACGACGGCCGGGAGGTGATGCTTTATGTAATGAGAAACAAAGACGGGACCTTCGACCCATATTCTTCCGGCACGTTCGTATACAAGAACAGGGTATACAGACACCTGCCCCTCGATGATTTCCGCATAGCCGTATTGGCACACTACACATCGAAGAAAACCGGGGCCGAATATCCTTCGCAGTGGCGGGTCCGGGTGCCGTCCGAGAAACTGGACCTGCGTATCACCCCTCTCATCGAAGACCAGGAGTTCGTCGCCTCTTCTTCAACCGGTAATTACTATTGGGAGGGAGACTGCGCGGTCACGGGTTCGGCAACCGGCAGGGCCTACGTGGAATTGACGGGGTATTGATGATCGTACTTGAAGGCGTTGAAAAATATTACGGGAGGACCCACGTCCTCAAAGGCATCGACCTGAAAGTTGCCAAGGGAGAATTCATCGCGATCGCCGGCAGCTCGGGGTCAGGTAAATCCACGCTCCTGAATCTCATCGGCGGAATGGACAGGCCCGAAAAAGGAAGGATTGTGGTCCAGGGCGCCGACATCTCTTCCTGCACCGACGAGGAACTCACCCTTTACAGAAGAAGAAAGATCGGGTTTGTTTTCCAGTTCTTCAATCTGCTCCCGAATATCACCGTTTTCGAGAATGTGAGGATCCCTCTCCTTTTAAACGGCTCAAGGGAGCAAGAGAGGGTCTCCCGCTTCATAGGTCGTGTGGGGCTGGGCGGAAAAGAAATGAGGTATCCCCATGAGCTTTCAGGCGGGGAGCAGCAACGCGTAGCCATCGCCCGGGCACTCGCCCATGACCCGGAAATTATCCTGGCCGACGAGCCCACCGGCAGCCTCGACAGCCGGACGGGAGAGTCGGTCATGGGACTCATGAAACAACTGATCGAAGAAGAGGCCAAAACGATCGTCCTCGTCACACACGAGGAATACGTGGCCCGCCACGCCGACAGGACAGTCAGGATCAGGGACGGGGTGATCATTTCGTGATGTTTCGCGAACTGGCGAAACTGCTGGTACTGAGAAACCTCCTGGCGGAAAGGTTCCTGACGGTCCTCTCGATAGTCGGCGTAGCCCTCGGCATAGGCCTCTTCACCGGCGTAAAGGTAGCCTCGGACAGGGCAGTCGCCTCCTTCGAGTCGGATATCAGGGGGACCATCCCTTTTGCGAATTACGAAATCGTCGATACCGCAGGCGTCGACTTTCCCGAGGAGATATACAGTAAGGTCCGCACGATCGACGAGAACAGTTTTCCGGTCCTGACGGTCAACGGTTATCTGCCCTCGCTGCATGAGACGGTCAAGATCAACGGTACCGACATAGTCAAGACCGCAAGGTTTCTGGACGTTGGTCCCTCAGGGGGGAGAGGATACGGAGACTACTTCACGGTGATCAACGGGGTAATCATCACAAAGCGGTTCGCAGCTTCCCATTCGATCGGAAAAGGGGAAATCCTGAAGGCCCTCATGTACGACAGGGAATACCGGTTGAAGGTAGTGGATGTCATCGACATACCGGCCCTCCCGTCGAATACCTTCATTATGGACCTCGGCAACTTTCAGGAATTCTTCGGCAAGGAGGGGTATCTGTCGGGGATCGACCTACAGACCGGCGAAAAGACCGCAGCGGAGATAGAAAAGATACTCCCCCCTTCCCTGTCGATAGCAGGGAAAGCCCGGTTGATAGAAGACCGGAAGTCGCTCGTTAAATCCTTTCGTTACAACCTCCAGTTCGTAAGCCTTATCGCCATACTGGTCGGCATATTTCTCCTCTACAACACCATTTTCATATCGGTCGTAAAGAGACGGACTGAGATCGGGGTACTGCGCGCCCTCGGCATGAGGCGGAGGTCCGTGGTCCTCCTCTTCACCGCCCAGGGATTGATCCTCGGACTGATCGGTTCGGCACTTGGGATAATCTTCGGGCAGATCGCTGCCTATTTCTCGGTCGCCGCGGTCCGCAAGACGATCACGACGATGTACGGTGCGATTTCGATATCAGACTATCTCGTCTCGACCGGAGACGTCTTGCTTGCGCTCGGACTCGGGGCCGTGATTTCCTTTCTGGCTTCGGCCGTCCCTGCATACGAGGCCTCCCGCGTCAGACCTACCGAGAGCGCGAAAGAGGGGACCTTCGAGTCGAAATACCAGGGCCGTCGTGGAACTCTTGCCACTGCGGGGGGAGTTCTGGTCCTCTCGGGGTGTCTCGTCTCCTATGTTGACTACCGCACGATGCCGTTCGACTTTCCCTTCCTTGCCTACGCCGGGATCCTGTTGATCATTCTTGGGTTCACCTTTCTCTCGCCTTCCTATCTGGCGCTGCTCCTCCGATTGCTGAGGAGGCCGATAGAAAAGGTCTTCCGTGCAACCGGCGGGCTGACGGTGGCCGACATGCAGGGAAGTGTCTACAGGTTTTCCGTGGCGCTGATGAGCGTAGCGATAAGCAGCGCCCTGATCTTTGCGCTCCTGATTCTGATCTTTTCATTCAGAAACAGCCTGAAGGCCTGGACCAGCAGAAATATCGCCGCCGACGTATACGTAAAGCCGGCGTCCTGCAGATCGAACTTCTGTTATTTCCCGCTCTCTTCCGAACTCGTGAAAACCATCGAGGGCCTTCCCGAAGTGGCGGGGATTGACAGGTTCAGGACGCTCCAGATCGACTTCAGGGGCGGGAAGATCGTTGCCGGTTTCGGCAACCGGAATATCCGTGAGAGGCTCGGCCGCACGAACAGTCGTGGAGAGAGCCCTGTCTATACATACTCAGGAGACCGGGTAGTCGGCATCTCGAAGTACCTGAGTGTCAAATACGGGCTGAAGACAGGCGGCCGCATCACCCTTGATACGCCGAAGGGAAAGAAAGAATTCACCATAATCGACGTCTTCAGCAGTTACTCGACGACCTCCGGGTTCATGTATCTCGACAGGAAATGGCTGAAGGAAGACTGGGGGCTCGACGATACGACCCAGCTCGGGATCTATCTCAGAAAAGGGACCGACACCGGCCGCTTCATCGGCCGGCTGAAGGCGATGCTGCTTCCTCGCTACGCGCTCGAAATCACAAATACGGCGGAGCTGAGAGAAAGCGTGCTCTCGATCTTCGACAGGACGTTCGCAATCACCTACGCGATCGAACTGATCTCGATCGTCGTCTCGCTGATAGGCGTGATCAACACCCTCCTGGCCCTCGTACTCGAACGAAAACGCGAAATCAGCATCTTCAGATATCTCGGGGGAAGCTGGGCACAGATACGTGATATGCTCGTCCTCGCGGCCGGGATTGTGGGCATCACGGGGATCCTCATGGGCGGGGTGATGGGGCCGGTAATGAGCGTGATCTTCATCGAAGTGATCAACAAGATATCCTTCGGATGGGACATATCGTTTCACCTGCCGGTGCTCTACCTCGCAGTCGTCACGACGGTCCTTTTCCTCACCACCCTTTCGGCAGGACTGATCCCGCTGAACGTCGCCCGCAGGATCGACCCGAAACGGTTTATCAGTTTTGAATAGCCCTGGGAAAAAGGATCAGTTCGGGTCGAGCTTCCCGCCGAGGGCCTTTCTCACCGCCTCGGCCAGCGTCTGGACGACGAACGGTTTCTGGATAAAGTCGGTAATGCCGGCATTTTCGAAATCGTCCCACTCGCAGCGGAGCGGATACCCGCTCAGGGCGATGATCTCTACTGAGGGATATCTGTCCTTGATCGTCCGGCTCAGTTCCAGTCCGCCCATTTCAGGCATCACCAGATCGGTAATCACGAGCCTGATCTTTTCGCCGTGGCCGTCCATAAGGGACAGCGCGTCCCGTCCGTTTTTCGCGGTGTAGATCGTGTATCCCAACTTGAGCAGCTTGCGATGGATAAGGTTGCGAACGGATTCATTGTCTTCCACGACGAGGATCGTCTCTTCCGCACCCTTCGGGAGTACCGGCCCTTTTCCCGAGCGGGGGACCTCTGCGCGGACGTCATGGGCAGGCAGGTATATGGCGAAAGAACTTCCCTCGCCGACCTTGGTACGGACGTCGATGAACCCTTCATGCTGTTTGATGATCCCGTAGACCTGCGAGAGGCCGAGTCCCGTCCCTTTTCCCACCTCCTTCGTCGTAAAGAAGGGCTCGAATATATGAGTAAGCACCTCGGAGGTGATGCCGGTCCCCGTATCCAGGACGGTCAGCACTATCCAGTCGCCATGGGACATCTCCGGGACCGGGGGCATGCGATCGGGCCCCACCCGGAGCCTGGATAGGGAAAGAGACAATCTCCCGCCGCCGGGCATCGCGTCCCTCGAGTTGACGACAAGGTTCGCCAGCACCTGCTGGATCTTTGCAGGGTCGGCCCAGATCATATACACGCCGGGTTTGCAGTCGACCGAGATATGGATATCTTCGGGTATCGTCCGCCTGATGAACTTCGAGAACTCCTTCAGAAAAAGAAGCAGATCCAGGGATTTCATCTCGCTGATCGACTTGCGGCTGAAGTCCAGTATCTGGCGGATCAACTGAGCGGCCCGTTGCCCGTTTAGCAGTATCCCCTGCACCATGTCCCAGTCTTCCTTCCCCAGGTCGCTGTCGGAAAGCATGAGTTCGGCAAATCCGATGATGCTGGTGAGAATATTATTAAAGTCGTGCGCTATGCCTGCGGCGAGCTGCCCGACCGCCGCCAGGCGCTCCTGGGAATTTATCCGCTCCTCGAAAAATCTCTCATCGGTAACGTCCTTGAGGACAAGGACTATGCCGCTGACGGTATCGCCCTGCCTAATGGTCCTGCCCGCGACCTCGAAGACGAACTTCGAGGGTTCGTGGATTACGACTTCGTGCCAGATGATCTGAGGCGCGTACGCGAGAAAATCCCCGAGGTTGCGGCCGGCGACATTCTCCACCACCGCTCCTTCTCCCATCCCTGTCAGCGTGCGGAGGTGGTCCTTCCCCCGCTGGTTGGCGAACACGACCCTCTGTTGCCCGTCGAGGAATACAACACCCTCGGGGATGTGGGCAACCAGGGTATTGAGCGTCGAAATCAACTTTTTCAGTTCGACTTCGGTCTCCCTGCGGACCTCTATTTCATGCACGAGCCGCTCGTTGACCGAAACGAGATCGGCGGTCCTCTGTCTGACCCGCGTTTCGAGTTCGGTCTGGGATTTTCGCAGCGCATCTTCTGCCTTTTTTCGTTCCTTGACCTCCTCCAATGCCTGGTCCCGCATCATCCTGTATCCTTGTATCCTGTGGGTGAGATCGGTGACGTCCTGAATGGCGAGAAGGGCATAGGCGTCTCTGTGATCGTACGAAGGAACGGAAGTCACCGTCGTGTGCTGGATCCTCATCTTTCCCCGGTTGGTCGGCGCGGGGATAAGGTAGTTGTGCAGTTGTGAGGAGAATATGGTCGGAGGTCCGCCTTCGAAAATATTCCGAAACCGACTGGCGTACTTCGGTGCGCTCAGATGCGGGAAATGCGCAAGAAGGCTTCGTCCGACGATGTCGCTTCCCGGGATGCCGGTCCAGTCTTCGAGGCATCGGTTCCAGTAGAGGATGGTAAAATCCTTCTTGAGCACGCAGAGACCGACCGGCACCTGGTCAAGTACGCTAAACTGTAAGCGCGCGGCCTCAATCTCTTTCATCGCGACTGTCAGGATCCATATTGATCGCATTCATCAGAACGCTGAAGGAGCCCAACTCGAAGATGAGGATGATGTCCCCTTCGATATGGCGCTGCTCGACAGTAAACCTCGTATGCGCCAGCACGACCGTCGCATCCGGGACAGTATCGATCGGCGTCACGAGGTTTTCGATGTTGTCCTCGGTGTAGGTGGGCAGCGTGTAGTTGATCTGCAGCTTCAGCACGTTGGCGATCGATCCCATCACCCCGTTGATCACAATATTGCCGACCTCGCTGAGGGTTCCCACTCTCACCGAATCCAGGTCAGGGGTCCCCATCCCCTCGCCGGTCAGAATCGCGACAAGCTTCGAGGCGCTGTCCGGCGGAAAAACGAGTGCGGCAGTCCCCGAAAAGGGGCCCTTAAAGCCGAGGCGCACGGCAGCCAGAAGGCCCTCTCCCAGATGCCCCATCTCGCGCCTAAGATTTTCAGGCGTGAGGAGCTTGATGAAAGGCACCTGCAGGAGGATCCGGGCGTTCACCATCTCGCTCAAAACTTTGGCCGCCCTGCCGATCCCGATATTGATCAATTCCCGGAGCGCATCAAGCTGGTATTCAGTGGGATTCATCCGTTGTCCTTCCCCCTCCGGAGCACTTTCCGCACCGTACTCAGCAGTTCCTCCTCCGTCGGCGGCTTGTTCACAACAGCCGCAGCGCCCAGTTCTCTGCACTGTCTTATCGTGCTTTCCTGAATATCTGCGGTAACGATCACCACCGGAGGCACCATCCCGCGCTCGCGGAGGGTCATGAGGAGCTTTACGCCGTCCATGCCGGGCATGATAAGGTCGAGCAGGATACAGTCGGGAGAGCGCTCGATGGTCATCTGAAGGCCTTTTATCCCGTCCTCCGCCTCAATGATCTCATGGCCGCCCCGCTTCAGGATATTGCCGATCTTGTTCCTCATAAAAGACGAGTCTTCTATTACAAGAATCAGGGCCATTTTGCATCTCCTCGGTGCGGGTCTGTCATCGGCGGAAAATCCACATCCACCTAGCGTACCAGATTATAGCAAAATTCCCTCATTTTTATATAGAAGTATTTTAAGGGACAGGAGTGGCGCCGGGTGCAGCTATAGAGGAGGTCACGGTATCGGGGTGCGGACCGCCCGCAGGACAAACCCGCGTCCGTCATGCGGATTTTCTATGTGCCGTGCCGCTTTTGGAAAACGGACAAATAATTATATGGTCCGACCTCGACCTTTTTTGCGATGCCGAAGCCATACGGAAAAAGAAGGTCTTCGAGCTCCTCGGGCGAGACCCTGATTTCAAGGGGCGGTCCGGGCGGTCCTTCGACCTTCTTGAATTCGACGACGGCCAATATGCCATCGGGCCTCAAGACCCTTTTCACTTCTCGTAAAGTTCCCTCTTCCGTCTTGTCCTGAATGAGATCATGCAGCACCGTTGCCATCAGGCACACGTCGACCGAGTGGTCTCCGAGGGGGATCTTTCTGCTGACGTCCGCAACACCGGCATGGATCTGTCGCAGCTGCCTGACCGCTAGTCCCCGCGAGAGGTGGTCGATCCCTTCCTTCCATAGATCGAATGCGTATATTGCGCCGTCTGTACCGATGAATTTCGATGCAAATAAAGAATAAGATCCGCTCCCGCATGCCAGGTCAAGGAGCACAGTATCGCTCCTGAGCTGCAGTTCGGAAAAGAGTCTGTTCGGATCTATCAGATCGAAGCTGCTTTTCCCCGCGGCAATGGGACGTTCATTCATAGAAGACTCCTCCTTCATCTGCTTCGGAACAGGAGGTAAAACAAAAGCAATAACGCTTTTATTTTCATTGCCAGCCCTTCCGCCAGCGTCAATCACAACGTTAGCTATAATTATAAGCTTTTTCCGACTTTTTCTACAGGTGTAACGGCGGCCTTAACCAGCGCGAGAGTTCTCCTGCATAGGGGTCGGCATCGACAAGGATCGCCTTGTATCTCCCCTGAAAAAGATGCCTTGCGCGGTTATGCCGCTTATTAAAATAGGCTGTATATCCCCCGTTTATGTGGCGCATGATCTGTGAGAGGTTCGCCTCTGGTGTGGACAGCAGGAGGTGGTAGTGGTTGCTTATAAGACAATAGACATGTATGCCCGCCTTATAACGGCCGAAGGTTTCGAGGTATCCAAGAAACCGCTGTCGGTCCTTATCATCTCTGAAGATGGCTTTTCGTTCGTTACCACGCGAGGTGACATGGTAGAAGGCGTCAGGGTATTCTATCCTTAGCCCATGTTCCGCAGTTGGACCGTACGATCTGCAAAAAAATGCCATAAGCGTGCGGCGACTCCGCGTCAGTACGTGATCGGCGAGCGCCTTATGCTGAAAAAGCAAATGTAGTGCAGAAAACCC